>DATHAK010000182.1:0-44550 GCA_035296685.1 Blastococcus sp. | reverse complement strand
CCGAGGATCAGGTCGTCGATGTCGGCCGGGTCGAGCGCGGGCACCTTGTCCAGCGCGGCCCGGACGATGGTGGCGGTCAGGTCGTCGGGGCGGAGGTCCTTCAGCGACCCCTTGAAGGCACGCCCGATGGGCGAGCGGGCGGTCGCGACGATGACGGCTTCGGGCATGGGTCCTCCACGATGAGGCGGGCTCCGGACGTGTTCGCCGGGCGTCGGGTCGCTCCCGAAACTACTCCGCGGTAGTCGAAGGACCCCATGAAGGACCCGTCGGCCCCCCGCTCCTCGCAGGCTCGCAGCGGGACCCTGCCGACGGGCCTCAGACCGCTCGCACGCTCGCGGCGGGCCCCTGAAACGCGGCCGATCAGCCCGCAGCGACGACCCCGGCCGACTCCTCGGCCTCGTCCGGCGTGGGGATCTCCGGCGGCCGGCGGCGGCGCAGCAGCGCCCACGGGCCCCAGGGGCCGGTCTCCGAACCGCGCTTCTCCGCAGGCTGGACCTCGGTGCCGGTCCGGCTCGCGGCGCGCGCCGCGGCCTCGGCGACCGGCCGCACGGTGCCGCGCCGGATGGGGCGCACGCCGCGGTCGGCGGTGGCCGGCCACACGCCGACGGCGTCGGCGACGGACGGCAGCAGGACGGCGGCGGCCTGCGCGTAGCCGGCGGCGCTGGGGTGGAACTCGTCGATGCTGAACATGCTGTGGTCCGACGCGAACGCCGGGCCGAGGACCGAGCCGAGCGACACCGTGCGGCCCCCGGCGCGGACGACGGCGACGGTCTGCGCGGCGGCCATCTGGCGGCTCCACCGCCGGGCCAGCAGCCGCAGCGGCTGGGCGATCGGGCGGATCGTGCCGAGGTCGGGGCAGGTGCCGACGACGACCTCACAGCCGACCTCGATCAGCCGGCGCACGGCGTCCTCGAGGTGGCGCACGGAGACGGCGGGCTTGGTGAGAGTGGTGACGTCGTTGGCGCCGATCATGATCAGCGCGACGTCCGGCTTCTCGGCCAGGGCGCGGTCGACCTGCTCGTCCAGCTCGCGCGACTCGGCGCCCGAGACGGCGAGCCGGGCCAGACGGACGGGGCGTTCGGCCAGCTCCGCGAGCGCGGCGGCCACGAGGACCCCGGGGGTCTCCGCGGCCCGCTCGACCCCCAGGCCGACCGCGCTCGAGTCACCGAGGACGACGAAGACGATCGGCTTGCCCTTGCCGCGACCGTAGATGCCGTCGCCCGACGGCGGGTCCTGCTTGTTGGTGCGGGCCTCGACCTTGCGACGGGCGGCGCGGGCCTCCTCGCGGAGGAGGGCGACGAGGGCGGCTCCGCCCAGCACGGCGCTGCCGCCGCCATAGGCGGTGGCCGTGGCCAGCCGTCGAGCCGTCGCCGCTCGGGTCACGCGCCCTCCACCCCCCCGGTCGTGGTGCGTTCCTCTAGGCAGGTTATCGGCCCTCTACGGTGCAACATGTGGCGATATCACCCGCTGGTGTGACCCAGCCCACAGCGCCCGACGACCGCGGACGCCAGATCGTGGAGGTCCTGGTCGAGGCGTTCGCCGACCTGATGGAGGCCGACGCCGACGCGTTCCGGACGAAGTTCCGCAAGATGGCCGCCGATCCGTTCGCCTTCTACCGGGGCAGCGCCTGCCTGTTCTACGCCGACATGGAGTCGCTGGAGGATCGCTGGTGTGACGAACGGACGTCGCGGGTGTGGATCCAGGGTGACCTGCACGCGGAGAACTTCGGCACCTACATGGACAGTGCCGGGCGGATCGTCTTCGACGTCAACGACTTCGACGAGGCCTACCTCGGTCATCTGAGCTGGGACCTGCGCCGGTTCGCGGCCAGCTTCGCGCTCATGGCCTGGCGCAAGGCCCTCTCCGACGACGCGATCGGGGAGCTGATCGCGGTCTACCTCCGGTCCTATCTCGACCAGGTGGAGGCCTTCACCCGCTCCGACGAGGACCGCGCGTTCGCCCTAGTCAAGAACAACACCGAGGGGGCGGTGCACGAGGTCATCCTCGAGACGGCGACACGGACGCGGCAGGCGCTGCTGGACCGGATCACCGTCGTCGAGGAGCACGAGCGGCGCTTCGCCGACCGTTCGCAGAACCGCCGCCTCGAGGACCCCGAGCGGGAGCAGGTGATGGCCGCGCTCGACCGCTACCGCGAGACCGTCGTGCCGCCCCGCCGGCGGCGCGACGTCGCCTACGACGTGAAGGACGTCGTCGGCACCGGGGGCTTCGGCATCGGCAGCGCGGGCCTGCCCGCCTACAACGTGCTCCTGGAGGGGTACGACCAGGCGCTGGAGAACGACGTCGTCCTGTCGATCAAGCAGGGCAACGTGGCCGCGCCCAGCCGCATCGTCGACGACCCGGAGCTGCGCGAGTACTTCGAGCACGAGGGGCACCGGACAGCGATGAGCCAGCGGGCGCTGCAGGCCAATGCCTCCCAGTTCCTCGGCTTCACCGAGATCGACGGGACCGGCTTCATCGTGGCCGAGCTCTCGCCCTACGAGCTGGACCTCGACTGGGAGGACCTCACCGAGCCCGCAGAGATCGAGCCGGTGATGGTCCAGCTGGGCAAGGCCACCGCGAAGCTGCACTGCGTCGGCGACGCCGACAGCGACCACTCGCTGGTGCCGTTCCAGATGGAGGAGGCGATCACCGCGATGATCGGGAACCGGCGCGAGGAGTTCGTCGCCGACCTCGTCGACTTCGCGCACGGCTACGCCCGCCGCACGCAGGAGGACCACCGGTCGTTCGTGGACGCCTTCCGCGCCGGCGACATCCCCGGGATCAGCTCGAGCGGGGACCACCCGACAGCTCGATGAGCATGCCGACGTGCGGGCCGATGCCGGGCTTGTCGAACTCGCCGGTGACCACGGCGAAACCCATCCGCTCGTAGAAGCCCGCCGCGGTCACGCGGGCGTCGCACCACACGAGGTCCCCGCCCCGCGCGACGACCCGCGCCAGCCCCTCGGCTACCAGGGCTCGACCGGCACCGCCGCCGCGCACGGCCGGGTCGGTCGCCATCCCGCGCAGCTGCCACGGCGCCCGGGCCTCCGGCCGCCACGGGCAGGGTCCGGGGGAGAAGCGGACGACGCCCACGAGCTGCTCGCCGCTGCGGGCGGCGAGGTGGAACGTCGCGGGGTCCTCGTCGCCGGCCCACGTGATCTCCCCGCCGTCCGGCCGCAGGACCGCCCCGCGCAGCGGATAGGTGAGCTCGGCCGGCACCTCGTCGACGGTCACCGGTTCCGCGTGGCTCTGCACGCGCCCATCTTCCCGAAGTGGCCGCTTCAGTGCGCCCGACGGCCCCGTCGCGTGCGGAGGTAGTCGGCGACGACGTACTCGCCGAGGTGCTCGGCGTCTGGCTCGAACACCCGCCCACCGGCCCGCTGGGTCAGGTCGTGGACGAAGTGCACGAGCCCCGGATCGGGGTCGAGGGCGAACACGTTGACCGTGGCGCCGGTGCGGGCGACCCGCTCCACCTCGGCCACGGTGCGCGCGATCGTCTCGGGCATCGGCGGCCAGCAGAAGAACGGCGTCCCGTCGTCCTCGAGGTGGGCGGTCGGCTCGCCGTCGGTGACCACCAGCACCACCGGCTCGGCGTCGCGGTGGTGGGCGAGGAAGCGCCGGGCGAGCATCAGCCCGTGCTGCAGGTTGGTGCCCTGCAGGGTGTCCACCGACAGCTCGGCGAGGGTCTCCGGCCGCAGCACCTGCGCGGTCGACGAGAAGCCGATGATCTGGATCGCGTCCTGCGGGAAGCGCGTCGTCACCAGCGAGTGCAGCGCCATCGCCGTCGACTTGGCCGCGCCCCAGGTCCCGCGCAGCGCCATCGAGTAGGAGAGGTCCACCAGCAGGGCCACGGCGGCCCCGGTGCGCCGCTCGGTCTCGACCACCTCGAAGTCGTCGACGGCGATCCGGACCGCGCGGCTGCCGTCGACCCTCGGCTCGTGCGCCGTCCGCAGGACGGCGTTCTTCACGGTCCGGACGACGTCGAGCGGTTGCTCGTCGCCGAACTGCCACTCCCGCGAGCTGCCGGTGAGCTCGCCGGCGGCGCCCGCGTCGGCGACGTCGTGCTCGCCGCGGCCGGTGGCGTCGAGCTTGGCGAACACCCGGCGCAGCGCCGTCGCGCCGAGCCGGCGCACCGCCTTGGGGGACAGCTCCAGCCGCCCGTCGGCCCGGTTGAGGTAGCCCTGGCGTTCCAGCTCGCGCTCCAGCTGGCGCAGCGCGGCGAGGTCGTCGACCGCCGGGCGCCCCAGGGCGCGTTCGAGCAGCTCCTCGTCGATGTCGGCCAGGGAGGCGCCCGCGTAGCCCTGGGACAGCTGGCTGGAGAGCGCCTCGAGGTCGGCCAGCTCGGCGACGGCACTGGTCGCGTCACCGAGGCCGAGCGCGCCCTCGCCGTCCGGAACCTGTCCGCGCTGCCCCCAGGGGAGGTCGGGGCGCGCCTGGCGCAGCGCGTCCTGGAGGTGCGCCATCTCACTGGCCAGACCCATGTCGGCCATCGTCTGGGCCATCAGGTCGGCCAGCTCGGCGCGCTGGTCGGGCGAGAGCCCGGCCATCATCCGCTCCTGCGCGGCCGCCCGGCGGGCGAGGGAGTCGATCAGCTCCTCGATCGACTGCGGGTCGTCGGGGAAGAACTGGCCGTGCTTGTCCATGAAGTCGCGGAACTGCTGGTCGGTGTCCTCGCCTCGGTTGTGCGCGTCGATGAGCTGCGAGAGGTCGGCCACCATGTCCTTGACCGCCTGCATGTCCTCCGGGCTGGCGTTCTCCAGGGCGTTCTTCATCGAGGCGAACGAGCTGTCGAGCACTTCCCTGCGCAGCAGGTCCTGGATCTGCTCGTAGGCCTGGCGCGCCTCGTCGGACCGCCACGGGTAGTCCTTGAGCGCCCGCACCGCTCCCGCGGTGTCGTCGGGGAGGGCGTCGAGCTCGGCCTCGGCCAGCCGGGCGGAGTCGTCGGGGTCGGGGAACAGGTCGCGCCGCTCCGCGGTCAGCGCGCGGTCCAGCAGCTCGCGCACCTCCTGCAGGGTGCCGTCCATCCGTCCCGCCGTGCGCGCCTTGCGCAGCCGGTCGCGCACGGAGCGGCGCAGCTCGTCCAGACCCCGCCGTCCCTCCGTGCCGCGGCGCAGCAGCTCGCGCAGGGCCTCCCGCACGCCGCTGCCGCCGAGGACGGAGTCGCCGATCTCGTCGACCGCGTTGCCCAGGTCGTAGGGCGGCGCGAGGGGATCGGGTCCGCCGTGCCACCGGCCGTACCGGTAGCCCTTGGGGGTGCGGTGCGGCATGTCAGGCCCCGTAGACGGTGCGGATGCCGTCGGTGTCCTTGGCGAGCCGGCGGGTCAGGTAGAGGCCTTCGAGGGCGAACTCGACGGCGGCGGCGGCCTGCTCGGCCGACTGCTCGCCCTCCGGCACCCCGAGCCGGCCGAGTAGCTCGGCGAGCTTCGGGATCGTGCCGAGCTGGCCGAGCAGGGCCGCAGCCGGCACGAGCTCGCCGGACTCGACCGTCTCCCCGCCGGTGAAGTGCTCCTGCAGGCCGGTCAGATCGAGCCCGGCGCAGCGGGCGCGGAAGGTCTGCGCGGTCGCCTGGCGGAGCAGGTGCTCCAGCACCTCCAGCTCGCGCTCGTCGTCGGGATCGGCCCCGGAGTCGGCGAACTCGACCTTGCCGCGGCTGGCGGACACCACGCTGGGCAGGTCGACGACCCGCGCCACCGGCCGGGCCTCGCCGGCGATGGCGGCCCGCCGGACGGCGGACGCCGTGACCGTCTCCAGCGAGGCGATGGCGAACCGGGCGCTGACACCGGACCGCTGGTCGACGTGGCTGGACTCGCGGACCAGCCGGGTGAACCGGGCGATGATCTCGGCCAGGTGCTCCGGGACCACCGGGTGGGCGAAAGCGTCGCCGTCCCCCCACGCGACCAGTGCCTCCTGGTGCAGCAGCTTGATCTCGTCGGCGAGCTCGAGCGGGTAGTGGGTGCGCACCTCGGCCCCGAACCGGTCCTTGAGCGGGGTGATGATCCGCCCGCGGTTCGTGTAGTCCTCGGGGTTCGCGCTGGCCACGAGGAACAGGTCCAGGGGGAGCCGCACGCGGTAACCCCGGATCTGGATGTCCCGCTCCTCCAGCACGTTGAGCAGCGCGACCTGGATGCGCTCGGCGAGGTCGGGCAGCTCGTTGACGCTGAAGATCCCGCGGTTGGTGCGGGGGACCAGCCCGTAGTGGACCGTCTCCGGGTCGCCCAGCGTGCGGCCCTCGGCCACCTTGATGGGGTCGACGTCGCCGATGAGGTCGCCCACGCTGGTGTCCGGCGTCGCCAGCTTCTCGCCGAACCGGTCGCTGCGGTGCAGCCAGCCGACGGGTGTGTCGTCGCCGTGCTCGGCGATCTGCCGCACCGCCCACACGGAGATGGGGTGCAGCGGGTGCTCGTTGAGCTCGCTGCCGACCAGGACGGGCGTCCACTCGTCCAGCAGGCCGACGAGGGTGCGGATCAGCCGGGTCTTGCCCTGGCCGCGCTCGCCGAGCAGGACGAGGTCGTGGCCGGCGATGATCGCCCGCTCGACCTCCGGCAGGACGGTGTCCTCGAAGCCCACCATGCCGGGCAGGGTGGGCTCGCGCGCACCGAGCCGGGCGAGCAGGTTGTCGCGGAGCTCGGCCTTGACCGGGCGGAAGGTGGCACCGCTCGCGCGGAGCTCACCGAGGGTCGTGGGGGCGGGGGGAGGGGTGCCCTGAGCGGGGACGTCCGTCACCTCGACCACGGTACGACGGGGATGCCTTCTGTCGTCCTCCGGACGACACCGCGGCCAATTTCCGTCCCCTGCTTCGGAGAGCCGCTGCCTCGCGTCCCGGTCGGGACCCTCCGGGCCAGCGACCGGTCCGCGACGGAGGCGCTGCCTCCTGCGAAGATCGCCGCGTGACCGGATCCGACGCTCCTTCCCTGGTCAGCGGTGCGGACGTCGAGGCCGCGGCGGAACTCATCGCCGGCGTCGTCCGCCACACGCCGCTGTGGCACTCGCGGGGGCTGGCCGACCGGGTGGGTGGCCCGGTCTGGCTCAAGTGCGAGAACCTGCAGCGCACCGGGTCGTTCAAGATCCGCGGCGCCTACACCCGGATCTCCCGCCTCTCCGACGAGGAACGGGCGCGCGGCGTCGTGGCGGCCAGTGCGGGCAACCACGCCCAGGGGGTGGCCCTGGCCGCGCGCCTCCTGGGCTGCTCGGCGACGGTGTTCATGCCCGAGACCGCGCCGCTGCCGAAGGTCGCGGCCACCCAGGCCTACGGCGCGGAGATCCGGCTCGTGGGTCAGACGCTCACCGACGCCCTGGTCGTGGCGGCGGAGCACGCCGAGCGCACCGGGGCGATCTTCATCCACCCCTTCGAGCACCCGGACGTCATCGCCGGTCAGGGCACCGTCGGGCTCGAGGTGCTCGACCAGTGCCCGGACGTCGCCACCGTGCTCGTCTGCACCGGGGGCGGCGGGCTGGTCTCCGGCGTCGCGGCCGCGGTCAAGGCCCGGCGACCGGACGTGCGGGTCGTCGCCGTCCAGGCCGAGGGCGCGGCGGCGTTCCCGAGCTCGCTGGAGCAGGGGCGGCCGGTCGCGCTGGAGGGCATGGCGACCATGGCCGACGGGATCGCCGTCGCCTCGCCGGGCCCGCTCACCCTCGCCCACGTCAGGGGCCTGGTCGACGAGGTCCGGACCGTCAGCGAGGAGGACCTCTCCCGCGCGCTGCTGTTCTGCCTCGAGCGCGCCAAGCTCGTCGTGGAGCCGGCGGGTGTGGCCGCGGTCGCCGCCGTGCTGGCCGACCCGACCGCCTTCGCGCCCCCCGTCGTGGCCGTGCTCTCCGGCGGCAACATCGACCCGGTGCTGCTGCTCAAGGTCGTCCAGCACGGCATGGCGGCCGCGGGGCGCTACCTGTCCCTGCGACTCGTCGTCCCGGACCGGCCGGGGTCGCTCGCCGCGGTACTGGCCGAGCTCGCCGCCGTCGGTGCCAACGTGCTGGAGGTCGAGCACGAGCGCACCGGGACCCGGCTGGACGTGGGCGAGGTGGAGGTCTTCGTCGTCCTGGAGACCCGCGGGCCCACGCACGCCGAGGAGGTCACCGCCGCCCTGGTCCGGGCGGGCTACCAGGTCACGCACGACTGACCACCCGGCCCCGGCGATGAGTTCCGGGGCGACGCCGGGTCGTGAAGGGCATGGAACCCCTCGCTTCCCGCCGTCCGTTGCGCCGACCGCGAAAAGGGGTCGGGAACTGTCACCGCCCGGGCCTAGCGTGCCCGTCATGACCGACGCGATCGTGGTCGAGGGTCTGGTGAAGCGCTTCGGCGCCACCACCGCCCTCGCCGGAGTGGACCTGACCGTTCCCCAGGGGTCCGTGCTGGGGCTGCTCGGCCCCAACGGCGCCGGGAAGACCACGGTGGTGCGCATCCTGACCACCCTGCTGAAGGCCGACGAGGGCCGCGCGGAGGTGCTCGGGCTCGACGTGGTCCACGACGCGGCGGCGGTGCGCGGCTCGATCGGGCTCACCGGCCAGTACGCCGCCGTCGACGAGTACCTCACCGGCTCCGAGAACCTCGAGATGGTCGGCCGGCTCTACCACCTGCCCAAGCAGGAGGCGCGGTCCCGGGCCGACGAACTGCTGGCCCGCTTCGACCTCAGCGACGCGGCCAACCGGCCGGCCAAGACCTACTCGGGCGGCATGCGGCGGCGGCTCGACATCGCCGCCTCGCTCATCGCCCGTCCCCAGGTCCTCTTCCTCGACGAGCCCACCACCGGCCTCGACCCGCGCAGCCGGCTGGGCATGTGGGAGTTCATCGCCGACCTCGCCGACGGCGGGACGACGATCCTGCTCACCACGCAGTACCTGGAGGAGGCCGACCGGCTCGCCGACGGGATGGTGGTCATCGACCGCGGCCGGGTGATCGCCCGGGGCACGGGCGACGAGCTCAAGGCCCAGGTCGGCGGTCAGCGGCTGGAGTTCACCTTCGTCCGCCCCACCGACGTCGTCGAGGCCGCCGAGAGGCTGCGCCCCCTGGGCGTCGACGAGCCACGGCTCGACGAGCAGACCCGACGGCTCAGTCTCCCGGTGCGGGGTGGCACCGAGGTGCTCGCCGAGGCGCTGCGCCGGCTGGACGGCAGCGGCGTCGAGGTGCTCGACGTCGGCCTGCGCCGTCCCGACCTCGACGACGTCTTCCTCACCCTCACCGGGCACGGCGCCGAGCAGGACGCCGAGCCCGACGACACCGCACCGGCCGAGCCGGAGCCCGCGACGACCGCCGGGAGCGTCCGATGACCTCGCTGTCCATGGCCGTCGCCGACGGCCTGACCATCACCCGCCGCAATCTGATCAAGGTGAAGCGGGTGCCCGACCTGATCGTCTTCGCGACGCTGTCGCCGATCATGTTCGTGCTCTTGTTCCGCTACGTGTTCGGCGGCGCGATCAACGTGCCCGGCGACATCAGCTACGCGGAGTTCCTGCTGCCGGGCATCTTCGCGCAGACGGTCATCTTCGGGAGCACCATCACCGGCGCCAGCCTCGCCGACGACCTGCAGAAAGGGCTGATCGACCGGTTCCGGTCTCTGCCGATGGCGTCGTCGGCCGTGCTGGTCGGGCGCACGGCTGCCGACCTGGCGCTGAATGCCCTCTCCATCGTGATCATGGCCCTGACCGGGCTCCTCGTCGGCTGGCGCATCCACACGTCGGTCGGCGAGGCCGCCGCCGGTTTCCTCGTCCTGCTGGGCTTCGCCTACGCGATGTCCTGGCTGATGGCCCTCGTCGGGTTGCTCGTCCGCACCCCCGAGGTGGTGCAGAACGCGAGCTTCATCGTGATCTTCCCGATCACGTTCGTCGCCAACACGTTCGCCCCGCTGGAGACGTTCCCCCCGGTGCTGCGGACGTTCGCCGAGTGGAACCCCGTGTCGTCGGTCGTGCAGGCCGCCCGCAACCTGTTCGGCAACTCCTTCGGCGCCCCGGACGTGTGGTCGCTGCAGCACCCGGTGCTGTACGCCGCGCTGTGGGGCGTGGCGATCCTGGCGGTGTTCGTGCCGCTGTCGGTGCGCAAGTACCGGAGCACCGCGAGCCGCTGACCGGCGACCCTCCATCACCGGCCGCCTTGCGGTGCGCGGGTGGGGCCGGAGGGCCACCGGCCGCGGGGCGCGGGGGGGCTCAGCGCAGACACCGGGACGGCACCTGGTCGCGGTGCGATCCGGAGGATCGCGTTGGTGGAGCAAGATGGGCGGCGATGAGCGCCGTCGACACCCTGTCCCTGTCCTCCGACAACCCGCTGGCGAGCCCCTCGTCGTTGCCGTTCGGCCTGCCGCCGTTCGACGACATCACTCCCGAGCACTGCCGGGAGGCGCTGCTGGCCGGCATGGCCGAGCAGCGGGCCGAGGTGGCCGCGATCGTGGGCTCCTCCGAGCCGCCGACCTTCGAGAACACGATCCTCGATGTGGAGCGGTCCGGAGCGTTGCTCACCCGGGCGTGGAACGTGTTCGGCAACCTCACCTCGTCGGTGTCCACGCCGCGCATGCGCGAGATCGAACGCGAGATCGCTCCCCTCGCGGCCGCCCACGACGACGCGATCCGGCTCGACCCGGCCCTCTTCGCGCGCATCGACGCCGGGCACGAGGCCCGGCACGGGTCGGGGCTCGACGCCGAGTCGGTGCGCCTGGTCGAGCGCTACCACCTCGACTTCGTGCTGGCCGGCGCCCGCCTCGACGACGCCGGGCGCGCCCGGCTCACCGAGCTCAACCAGGAGCTGTCGACGTTGTCGACCGCCTTCGGGCAGAACCTCCAGCTGGCCTCCGAGGCCGCCGCGGTGCGGGTCGACGACGTGGCCGCTCTCGACGGGCTGGACGCGGAGGAGATCGCCGCGGCGCGGACCGCGGCCCGCGACCGCGGCGTCGACGGGTATCTGCTCGCCCTTCTGCTGCCGACGGGTCAGCCGCTGCTGACCAAGCTGCGCGACCGGGAGCTGCGCCGGCGCCTCTTCGAGGCCTCGGTCGACCGGGCGTCCGCGGGGGAGCACGACAACCGCCCCGTCGCCGTGCGGACGGCGCGGCTGCGCGCGGAGCGGGCCCGGCTGCTCGGGTTCGACACCCACGCCGACGTCGTCCTCGCCGACTCGACCGCCCGCACCACCGCCGCGGTCGACGCGATGCTCGCCTCGATGGTGCCCGCGTCGGTCGCCAACGCCGAGGCGGAGGCCGACATCCTCCGCGAGGCCGCGGCCCGCGACGGCGTCGAGCTGGCG
The DNA here is from genome assembly GCA_035296685.1 of Blastococcus sp. Lineage (GTDB taxonomy): Bacteria > Actinomycetota > Actinomycetes > Mycobacteriales > Geodermatophilaceae > Blastococcus_B. The sequence goes on along the minus strand of DATHAK010000182.1, from coordinate 33,329 downwards.
CCCTGGGACTGGGCCTTCTACAGCGAGCAGGTGCGGGCCGAGCGCTACGCCGTCGACACCGGGGCGCTCCGCCCATGGTTCGAGCTGGACCGCGTGCTCGTGGACGGCGTCTTCCGTGCCGCCGAGCTGCTCTACGGCTACCGCTTCACCGCCCGGCCCGACCTGCGCGGCTACCACCCCGACGTCCGGGTGTGGGAGGTCACCGACGCCGACGGGCAGGAGGTCGGGCTGTACCTGGGGGACTTCTACGCGCGGGAGGGCAAGCGGGGCGGCGCCTGGATGAGCTCCTTCGTCCGCCAGTCGCGGCTGCTCGACGCCCGTCCCGTCGTCGTCAACAACCTCAACGTGTCGCGCGCGCCCGACGGCCAGCCGACGCTGCTGACGCTCGACGAGGTCAACACCCTGTTCCACGAGTTCGGGCACGCCCTGCACGGCCTGAGCTCGTCGGTCACCTACCCGCGCTTCTCGGGGACGGCCGTGCCGCGCGACTTCGTGGAGTTCCCGAGCCAGGTGAACGAGATGTGGGCGCTGTGGCCCGAGGTCGTCGGCCACTACGCCCGGCACGTCGAGACCGGCGAGCCGCTGCCGGCCTCGGTGGTCGAGGCGATCGACGCCGCCAAGCTCTGGGGCGAGGGCTTCGGCACGCTGGAGTACCTCGCGGCCACGCTGCTCGACCAGGCCTGGCACCGGATCACCCCGGAGACGGAGATCGACGACCCGATCGCCTTCGAGCAGCGGGCACTGGAGTCGGCCGGTGTCGCGTCGCCGCTCGTCCCGCCGCGGTACCGCACGACGTACTTCCAGCACATCTTCGCCGGCGGCTACGCGGCCGGGTACTACGCCTACATCTGGTCGGAGGTGCTGGACGCCGACACCGTGGAGTGGTTCAAGGAGAACGGCGGACTGCGCCGCGAGAACGGCGACACCTTCCGGCGGCTGCTGCTGTCGGTCGGCGGCTCGGTCGACCCGCTGGCCGCGTTCCGCGCCGTCCGCGGTCGTGACGCCGACCCGGCGCCGCTCCTGAGGCGCCGCGGGCTCGCCCCGGTGCGGTAGCGGCGCCGCGTCCGCGGACGCATTGCTGCTGTTGTTCAGGGATGGCCGCTGCTGCAGGACCAGCAATCAACGAACAACCTGCGCATTGCGGCGGCTTTCCGGGTCGAACTCCCGCTGTCGGGGTCGTGCAGCACCTCGACAGCGGGAGAAACGCCCCGAGAGCCAGGGGAGGCCGGCTGCCGCGAGCCATGATGGCGCCGTGGAGTTCGCCCTCTTCCTGGTGGCGGTGAGCATGCAACCGCTCGCGCTGGTCGCCGCGGTGCTGCCGCCGGTCGCCATGGCCGTCGGACGCCGGCGCCTGGTCCTGTCCGGGCTGCTCTACCTCGCCACCCTGGCGATGGTCGCGGCCTGGTTCTTCGCCATGGACGCGAACATGGACTGGGCGGACAGCACCGGCGGGGGAGGCAGTGCCTTCGCCGGCGTCGGCTGGTTCCTCGGCGCGCTGGTGGCCGCGGCCGCCGCGACTGCTGCTCCGGTCACCGGGGGCTGGAGTGCCCGCGCCACCTGACCGCGTCCGCGCTCAGAGCCAGGGCAGCGACAGCACCAGGTCGAGGTCGTCCGGGGAGTCGCCCTCGCGCACCAGGCGGTTGGGCTGCCGGTGCCCGCAGGCGGTGCAGCGGTGCACCACCTGCCAGCCCTTGCCCGACTTCTCGACCAGCCCGATCGGCTCCATCGGCGCACGGCAGTCGCTGGCCCGGTCGCCCGGCAGGTCGTCGACGTGCAGCGACCACAGGCAGAACGGACAGTGGTTGCGATAGTGCCCGTCGGTGTTGGCCGGGACGTCGGCGGTGCAGTGCGCGCAGACGAACGCGGTGTTCTCGGCCCGCCGGGAGCGGCCCACCGGAACTGTCAGGGGACGAACGGCTCGACGGCCACGACCTCGACGCTGATGTCGCGCCCGTTGGGGGCCTGGTAGGTCACCGTGGTGCCGGGGGCGGCACCCATGATCGCCGAGCCCAGGGCGGACTCGGGGGAGTAGACCGTCAGCTCCGTCGTGCCCGCGATCTCCCGCGAGCCGAGCAGGAACTTCTCGGTGTCGTCGTCGCCCGTGAACTTGATCGTGATGACCGTGCCGAGCGCCGCGTTGGTGGCCGTCTTGGGGGCGTCGCCGACGCGCGCCTTGCGCAGCAGGTCGGTGAGCTGGCGGATGCGGGCCTCCTGCTTGCCCTGCTCGTCCTTGGCGGCGTGGTAGCCGCCGTTCTCCTTGAGGTCGCCCTCTTCGCGGCGGGCGTTGATCTCCGCCGCCATCGCCGGGCGACCGGCCACCAACTGGTCCAGCTCGGCCTTCAGCCGGTCGTGGGCTTCCTGGGTCAGCCAGACGCCCTGGTCCTGCTCGTCGGTGGGGGTGGACACGTGGAGGTACTCCTGAGACTCGGTTGACCGCTCCCCGTCCGGGGAAGGCCGTTGTCGATCCGGCCAAGCTAACACCGGGGCGGACGGCGGTGCACGGATGCGCCACGGCGGCCGAAGCGGCAGCCCCGGAGATGCGGAACTGTACCGGACAGAAGCGTGACGACGACCACACGTCGTCCGTCCGGGTGCCTGAGCGGCGCGTTTCCCGGGCGACCGCTCCGGGGGTGCGCCGCCGGCCGCCGCCCACGGGGGACAATGACCCGGTGACCGAACCCGACCAGTTGCGCCTGCTCGCCGTGCACGCACATCCGGACGACGAGTCGAGCAAGGGTGCCGCGACGATGGCCAAGTACGTCGCCGAGGGCGCCCGGGTGCTGGTGGCCACCTGCACCGGGGGCGAGCGCGGGTCGGTGCTGAACCCGGCGATGGACCGGCCGGAGGTGTGGGAGCGGCTGCCGCAGATCCGGGTCGAGGAGATGAACCGGGCGCGCGAGATCCTCGGCGTCGAGCAGGAGTTCCTCGGCTTCGTCGACTCGGGTCTGCCGGAGGGCGATCCGCTGCCGCCGCTGCCCGAGGGGTGCTTCGCGCTCGTGCCGCTCGAGGAGGCCGCGGCCCCGCTGGTCGCGCTGATCCGCCGCTTCCGGCCGCAGGTGATCACCACCTACGACGAGCGGGGCGGCTACCCGCACCCCGACCACATCAAGACCCACGAGATCTCGATGTTCGCCTTCGATGCCGCCGGCGACCCCGACCGCTACCCCGACCTGGGGGTGCCCTGGCAGCCGAGCAAGCTCTACTACCACATGAGCTTCACGCTTCCCCGGACGAAGGCGCTGCACGAGGCGATCCTCGCGACCGGCGCCGAGTCGCCCTACACGGAGTGGCTGGCGAACTGGGACCCGGCGCACGACATCTCCCACCGCGTCACCACGCGGGTCCCGTGCGCGGAGTACTTCCCCGTCCGGGACGCGGCCCTGATCGCGCACGCCACCCAGATCGATCCCGAGGGCCGCTGGTTCGCCTGCCCACCGGAGACGCAGCAGCGCGTCTGGCCGACCGAGGACTACGAGCTGGTGCGGTCCCTGGTGGACGCGCCCGTTCCCGAGGACGATCTGTTCGCCGGTATCCGCAGTGAGGTGGGGGTGCGATGACCGTCGATCTGCTCGCCGCCGCCGGGGACCAGCTGCCCGAGGACGTCGGCAAGTCCGGGCCGCTGGGCCTGCTGCTGACCGTCGTCCTGCTGATCGCCGTCGTGTTCCTGGTCCGCTCGATGACCAAGCACCTCAAGCGCATCCCGGCCAGCTTCGATCCGGTCGAGCCGGTCGAGGAGATCCCCGACGATGCGTCGGAGCTGTTCGAGCCGAAGCCGGGGGAGCAGCTGCTGGACGATCTCCGGAAGGCGCCGCTCGCGATCGAGCCGCCCCGACGCGACGACGACCGGCCGGACAACCCTCGCGGGAGCTGACCGACCGGCCGTCGGCTTGGCCGGACTACCAGCGGTGCGCGACGTCGATCACGAGGCGCGTTCCGGAGCTGGAGCCCGGGATCCCGGCGAGGGTGAACACCCGGAACGGCAACCGTGCGCGGACGCCCAGCCCGATCGAGGACACACCCTCGAACGAGCCGGCCCCAGCCACCTGACGGAACGTGGTGAAGCCGGTGACGTTCACCAGCTCGGGCCGGTCCGACAGGTCGTAGGTCTGTCGTCCTGCGGCGTCATGGTCCTGCGCACCGGCGACGATCTCGAGGAAGGCGCCCCCCCGCAGCGGCACCGGGTTCCCCACGGGGTCATTCGTGACCCCGCTGACGTACCTCACGTGCCAGGACTGGACGGCGCCGCGGACGTCGAGCACCAGGCGGTCGTAGCAGGTGTTGCGGCCGGCGCGGACATTGACGAGGGGGTCACCCCCCGCCGGGAGGGAAGCAGTCTGCTTGTCGAGCGAACCCCAGGTGATCCCGCAGTACGGCGCGGCATGCGCCGTGGCGGGAAGGACGAAGGTGGCGATTGCCGCTGTCAGCGCGAGAACGAGGAGACGGACGGGCGTGCGGGACATGGTGGCCTCCTGGCAGGTGCTCCACCGAATGGCGGTGCAGTCGTCAGGGTCCGCCGACACGTCCGTTACCACCATGGGCGAGAAATGTCCTATACCGCTGATTTTCAGCGTGTCGCTAGGCGAACATTGCCGGAATTGGTTGTCTCACGCACCGGGTTGCCACAGAACATGGCGCAACGGCGGGAACCGTGCACCGGGCGTCACATCCGGCTTCGCGAGGGGCACCATCGGCCATGATCGTCCGATGGCCGTGAAGCAGCGTCGGGACGATCCCGAGGACGACGTCCGCCCGCCCGGATTCGGCCGGGGCGGAACCCGTGCACTGGAGCTGGCGGAGAACATCGTCTACGGCGGGATCGCGGCCTTCCTGGTCGGCTCTGCGCTGGTGCTGCTCGTGGTCGCCGGCCGGACGTCGCTCGGGCTCCTGGACGACTTCTCGCAGTACCCGGTGCTGGAGGTCCTCGACATCCTGCTGCTTGTGTTCATCGTCGTCGAGCTGCTCTTCGCGGTCCGGACGACGGTCGAGCGGCGGGAACTGGTCGCCGAGCCCTTCCTCCTCGTCGGCATCATCGCCTCGATCAAGGAGATCGTCGTCCTGTCGGTGGAGGCGGCCGGCGTCCTCGCCGAGGGTGCGGAGTTCGACGATCGCGTCGTCGAGATCGGCCTGCTCGGTGTCCTCGTCGTCCTGCTGGGCGTGACGTCGTTCCTGCTCCGGCGCAAGGAGCGCGAACCCGACGAAGGCGACCCGTCCCCGGAGCTAGGGAGCCGCTGACGGGGGTAGGCAGGAAGGGTGCCCAACCGCCTCGCCTCGGCCACCAGCCCCTATCTGCTGCAGCACGCCGACAACCCCGTCGACTGGCGGGAGTGGGGCGAGGAGGCCTTCGCCGAGGCGCGCGAGCGCGACGTGCCCGTGCTCGTCTCGGTGGGCTACGCCGCTTGCCACTGGTGCCACGTGATGGCGCACGAGTCGTTCGAGGACGCCGCCACGGCGGCGCAGATGAACGAGCACTTCGTGTGCGTGAAGGTCGACCGCGAGGAGCGGCCCGACGTCGACAGCGTCTACATGACCGCGACCCAGGCGATGACCGGCCACGGCGGCTGGCCGATGACCGTCTTCACCACCCCCGACGGCCGGCCGTTCTACTGCGGCACGTACTTCCCGCCACGTCCCGCGCACGGCATGCCCGCGTTCCGGCAGGTGCTGGCCGCGGTGGCCGACGCCTGGGCGCACAAGCGGGCCGAACTCGAGTCGGCCGGTACCAGGATCGTCGGCGCCATTTCGGCCCGGCTCGACCTGGGTGCACCCGCCCCGCTCACGGCCGAGCTGCTCGACCGCGCCGTCGCCGCGCTGGCCCGCCCCTACGTCCCGGCCGCCGGCGGCTTCGGGGGCGCGCCGCAGTTCCCGCCGTCCATGGTGCTGGAGTTCCTGCTCCGCAACCACGCCCGTACGGGGAACGCCGAGGCGCTCCGCATGGCCCGCGGCACCCTGGAGGCGATGGCCCGCGGGGGGATCTACGACCAGCTCGCCGGCGGGTTCGCGCGGTACTCGGTCGACGCGGCGTGGGTCGTGCCGCACTTCGAGAAGATGCTCTACGACAACGCGCTGCTGCTGCGCGTGTACCTCCACCTCTGGCGCGCGACCGGCGAGGAGTGGGCCCGCCGCGTGGCCGACGAGACCGCCGCCTTCCTGATCCGGGACCTCGGGACGCCGGAGGGTGGCTTCGCCTCGGCGCTGGACGCCGACACCGAGGGCGTCGAGGGACTCACCTACGTGTGGACGCCGGACCAGCTGATCGCGGTGCTCGGGGCGGACGACGGCCGGTGGGCGGCCGAGCAGTTCGAGGTGACCGACGCGGGGACCTTCGAGCACGGGGCCTCAACGCTGCAGCGGCTGCGCGAACCGGACGACCCGGCGCGCCTCGAGTCGGTGCGCGCCCGGCTCCTCACCGCTCGCGCGCGACGGCCGCAACCCGCGCGCGACGACAAGGTGGTGACCGCCTGGAACGGCCTGGCCATCGCTGCCCTCGCCGAGCACGGCGTCCTCACCGGCAAGCACGGCTCGGTGTCGGCGGCCCGCCGTGCTGCGGAACTAGTGGCCGGCACCCACTGGGTCGACGGGCGACTCCGGCGGGCGTCGCGGGACGGGACGGCCGGCCGGCACGCGGGTGTGCTGGAGGACTACGGGGATCTGGCCGAGGGCCTGCTGGCACTGCACCAGGCCACCGCCGAGGGCCGGTGGCTGGACCTCGCCGGCGACCTGCTCGACGTCGTGGCCGAGCAGTTCGTCGACGCCGAGGGCTGGCACGACACGGCCGCCGACGCCGAGGTGCTCGTGCAGCGGCCCTTCGACCCCACCGACGGGCCCACGCCGGCGGGCGTGGCCGCGGCGGCCGGGGCGGCGGTGAGCTACGGCGCGCTGGCCGGATCGCCGGTCCACCGCGAGCTGGGCGAGGCCGCGCTGGCGTCGCTCGCCCGGCTGGTGCCGGAGGCGCCGCGCGCGGCCGGCTGGGCGGCGGCGATCGGGGAGGCGCTGCTGGCGGGGCCGCTGGAGGTCGCGGTCAGCGGTCCCGCCGGCCCCGAACGGGAGGCTCTGGCGGCTGCCGCCCGTGCCGCTACGAGCCCGGGCGCGGTCGTGGTCGTCGGTGAGCCGGATGCCCCCGGCGTCCCGCTGCTGGCCGATCGGCCCGCCGTCGCGCAGCGGGCGGCCGCCTACGTGTGCCGGGGTTTCGTCTGCTCGGCGCCGGTCACCGAGGTGTCCGCTGTGAGCGCAGCGATGAGTCCTTCCTGAGCGGGCCTGATGGGATTACCGTGTAAGCGTGTAATCAACGCGGACACGGAGGTCCTCATGCACGGACATCGTTTCGCCGACGCCCCCTTCGGCGCCGGCTTCGGGCGCGGGCGTGGGCGCGGCCCAGGCGGCCGCGGGCGAGGGCCCGACGCGCCACCGCCGGTCGAACGCTCGGAAGTGGCCGGGTGGTTCGCCGGGCGCCTGCCGGACGGCTGGTTCACCGGCCCCGTCGACCTCACCATCGACCGCGACGAGATCACCGTCGTCGGCACCCTCCCGGAACCCGAGGCGGGGGAGGGCGACCCCGCAGCCGCCCGGGCCGGGCGCATCGCACGCTTCCGCGAGGAGACCCGCCAGCAGCGCATGGCGATCGCCGACGCCGCCCAGGAGCGCTACGGCCGGTCGGTGGCGTGGGGCGCGGCCTGCGGGGACACCCGCGAGGTCTTCACCAACGTCTCCATGCCGGTCATGACCCGGCTGCGTCAGCGCGAGCGGCTGGTGCTCGACACCCTCGTCGACGCCGGAGTCGCGCGGTCGCGGTCGGAGGCCCTGGTCTGGGCGGTCCGACTTGTCGGGCAGCACGCCGACGAGTGGCTGACCCAGCTGCGGGACGCCATGGCCTCGGTCGAGGAGGTCCGCGGACGCGGGCCCCAGGTCGGGTGAGTTCTGCCAGGCTGCGGGGGTGCCCGACCCGGCCGGCCTGCTCGGCATCGCCTACCGCGACCTGTCCGCCGTCCTCTCCTCGCTGACGGTCGAGGAGGGCTGGGAGCCCACCGGCTGCGCCGGGTGGACACCGGTCGACCTCGGCTTCCACCTGCTCAGCGACGCCCGGAGGGCGCTGGTCGCGCTCCACACGCCGGCCGGCGGGCCGCCTGACACCGACGCCGTCGGCTACTGGACGGCGTGGCGCCCGCCCGCCCCCGGGGACGACGAGGAGCTGTGGAGCACGCGGATCGCCGCCAGCGTGACCGGCGGGATGGCCGGAGTCGCCGGGCGGTACGCGGAGACCTCGGCGGCGGTCCTGGTCGCGGCCGGCCGGGTCTCGCCCGGGGACGTCGTGACCACCCAGGGGCGGGTGCTCACCGTGGCCGACCTCCTCTCGACGCTGACCGTCGAGGCCGCGGTGCACCACCTCGACCTCGTCGTCCGCCTGGACCGTCCCGGCCCGGGGGCCGAACCGCTGGCGGAGGTCCGGCGGGTGCTGGAGGGGCTGCTCGACGGGCCGCTCCCGGCGCGGTGGGACGACGTCACCGCGGCCCGCCGCGGCACCGGACGGGAGCGGCTGACCGGCGAGGACCGGGCCGACCTGGGCGCCTCGGCGGCCGCGTTCCCCCTGTTCGGCTGAGGGGATGCGCGAGCCTGGGACACTGGGCCGCGTGACCCCGACAGCGACCGACGTCCTCGTGGTGGGCGCCGGGCCCGCGGGGTCGGCTGCCGCGGCCTGGGCGGCGACCGCCGGTCATGACGTCGTGCTCGCCGATGCGGCGGTGTTCCCTCGCGACAAGGCCTGTGGCGACGGGTTGACGCCGCGTGCGATCGCCGAGCTCGACCGGCTCGGCCTGGGCGACTTCGCGCGCTCCCGCGCCCGCAACCGGGGTCTGCGCGCGGCCGGCTTCGGCCAGGAGCTGCTGCTGCCCTGGCCCGGCGGTTCGCTGCCCGACCACGGCGCCGCCGTCCCCCGCACGGAGCTGGACGCGCGCATCCGCCAGGTCGCGCTCGATCGTGGGGCGGCCCCTCTCGAGGGGGCGCGCGCGGTCGGCGTCGAGCGGGACGGCGACCGGATCTCGGCCGTCGTCTTCGAGCTGGCGGACGGCTCGCGGTCCGCTGTGGCCTGCCGCCGGCTGGTCGTGGCCGACGGCGCGCGCTCGCCCCTGGGCCGGCTGCTCGGGCGGGAGTGGCACCGCGACACCGCCTACGGGGTCGCCGCCCGCGGGTACATCACCTCGGACCGCAGCGACGACGAGTGGATCTCCTCCCACCTCGAGCTCCGCGGCACCGAGGGCGAGCTGCTCTCGGGCTACGGCTGGGTGTTCCCCCTGGGCAAGGAGGCGGGCGAGGTCAACATCGGCGTCGGCACGCTGGCCACCGCCCGGCGACCGGCCGCGGTGGCGCTGAAGGGGCTGATGAACTTCTACGCCGAGGCGCGGCGGGAGGAGTGGCAGCTGGACGGACCGGTGCGGGCACCGGCGTCGGCGCTGCTGCCCATGGGCGGCGCCGTCTCGGGGGTGGCGGGCCGCAACTGGGCACTGGTGGGCGACGCCGCCGGCTGTGTGAACCCGCTCAACGGCGAGGGTATCGACTACGGCCTGGAGACCGGCCGCAGCGTCGTCGAGCTCTTCGGTGAGGACGACTGGTCGACGGCGTGGCCGACGACCCTCCGGCGGCACTACGGCGAGGCGTTCTCCATCGCCCGCCGCCTGGCCGGCCTGCTCACCGTCCCGCGCCTGCTGCCCGCCGCCGGGCCCGTCGGCATGCGCTCGCGAGCCCTGATGACGGTCGCCCTGCGGGTCATGGGCAATCTGGTCACGGAGGAGGACCGTGACGTCGTCGCCCGCGGCTGGCGCCTGGCCGGCCGGGTGTCGAGGAAGTGGGACGAGCAGCCCCTGTTCGGGCCGGCCGCCTGAGGGCGTTCAGCCCACGAACGGCGAGTTGTACATCGCGAAGTACACGGCGATGTAGTGGCAGATGGCGGCCACGATGGTCATCGCGTGGAAGACCTCGTGGTACCCGAACGTGCCGGGCCAGGGGTTGGGCTTCTTGAGGCCGTACGCGATCCCGCCTGCCGTGTAGAGCAGCCCGCCGGCCGCCAGCAGCACCATCGAGGTGACGCCGGCGATGTGCAGGATGTCGGTCAGCACGAAGACGGCGACCCACCCCAGGCCGATGTACAGCGGCACGCCGACCCAGCGCGGTGCGGTGGGCCAGGTCAGCTTGAGGATGACGCCCCCGAGCGCGGCGGCCCAGACGATCGCCAGCACCCAGTACCCGGTCGGCTGGTCGACGGCCATCAGCGAGAACGGCGTGTACGTGCCCGCGATGAACAGGAAGATCATCGAGTGGTCGAGCCGCTTCATGATCTTCCAGCCGCGGGGTGACCAGCGCCGCCGGTGGTAGAGGGCGCTGACGCCGAACAGGCCGAGGATCGTCACGCAGTACAGGGCGACGGAGAACCCGGCCCGCGGTCCGAGGACCGAGGCGAGCGGGATGAGGACGGCGCCGGCGACGATCGCGCCGAAGAACGCGAACAGGTGAAGCCAGCCGCGCATCCGCGGCCGGGTGTCTGGGTGCTCCCAGTCGCCGTCGGCGAAGTCCGCCGCCGTCCAGACGCGCCCGGGCCGGTCACCCTCCTCGATGACGGCGGTGACCGCGTCGGTGCGGGGACCTTCGAGTTCGGCGTCGTCCGCCTCGACCCGCACCCGCTCGTTGTCGGGAGAGACGCTCATGCACCGAGGTTACGGACCCGTAGGTTGCCCGGCACCCGGAGAGGACTGTGACCTTGCCCGGACTCCCGGCCGGTTCCGGAACGGTGTGTTGACGCGTTCCCGGCCGGTGATTCCGAGGGGGCCTAGGGTGACCGCGTGGGGGCGCGCCAGAAGGTCCGCGACGCGATCGTCCAGGTCTACGAGCGCCGCCTCGCCCGGGCGCTGGAGGGTGTCGACGTCCCGCGCCACGTCGGCGTGATCATGGACGGCAACCGGCGCTGGGCCCGCGCGATCGGCCTGGAGGACGTCGCCCACGGGCACCGCCGCGGCGCGGACAAGATCGCCGACCTGCTGGAGTGGTGCGACGACGCGGGGGTCTCGGTCGTCACCCTCTTCATGCTGTCGACCGACAACCTGCGCCGCCCCGAGTCCGAGCTCAGCGCCCTGCTGCAGATCATCGAGGAGGTCGCCGTCGACCTCTCCCGCCCCGGGCGCCGGTGGCAGGTGCGGGCGATGGGCGCCCCCGAAGTCCTGCCGCCGGAGACGGTCGCCGTCCTCAAGCAGGCGGAGGAGGACACCCGGGACCGCACCGGCGCGACGGTCAACCTGGCGGTCGGCTACGGGGGGCGACGCGAGATCGCCGACGCCGTCCGCTCGCTGCTGACCGAGCACGCCGCCCGCGGCACGTCGCTCGAGGACCTGGTCGACGGGCTCGAAGTGGAGCACATCGCCGAGCACCTCTACACCCGCGGGCAGCCCGACCCGGACCTGGTGATCCGCACCAGCGGCGAGCAGCGCCTGTCGGGGTTCCTGCTGTGGCAGACGGCCAATGCCGAGTTCCACTTCACCGACGTCTACTGGCCGGACTTCCGCCGGGTCGACTTCCTGCGGGCTCTGCGCGACTACTCCGCGAGGCACCGCCGGTTCGGGGGCTGAGAGCCGGAGGGTCGCTGCGCCCGGCGCAGCTCGGGCGAACCACCGCGAGGCTCCGCCGGTTCGGGGGCTGAGAGACTCGGCGCATGCCGGCCGGAGCGCTCGACCTTCCCCTCGAGTACGTGAAGCTGGGGCTGCGCTTCGACCGCCTCGAGTCCGGCTTCGTCGACGCCTACACCGGCGATCCGCGGATCCGGGCGGAGGTGGCCGACGAACCGGCGCCGACCCCGCAGGGGCTGCGGGACCAGGCCCGCGCGCTGCTCCGCGAGCTCGACGCCGCCGACCTGCCGGCCGACCGCACGGACTACCTGCGAGGGCAGCTGACCGGGCTGGAGTGCACCGCACGGAAGATGAGCGGCGAGCCGGTCGGCTTCGTCGACGAGGTGGCCAGCTACTTCCAGGTCGACGTCGTCCTCGGCGACCCGGCCGTCTACGCCGTCGCCCACGCCGAGCTCGACGACCTCCTGCCCGGCGACGGGACCCTCGCCGAGCGGTACGCCGCCCACCGCCGGCGGGAGGAGTGCCCGCCGGACCGCCTGGAGGCCGCGGTCCACGCACTGTCCAGCGCCCTGCGCGACCGGGTGCGCGGCCAGTACGGGCTGCCCGACGTGGAGACCGTCCGGTACGAGGTCGTCACGGACAAGCCGTGGTCGGGGTTCAACTACTACGAGGGCGACTACCGGTCCCGCGTGGCCATCAACGCCGACCTGCCGCACCGGCTCTCCCACCTGCCGCACCTGGTGGCGCACGAGTCCTATCCCGGGCACCACACCGAGCACTGCCGCAAGGAGCGGGGGCTGGTCGAGCGGGCGGCGCGCACCGAGCACACCGTCTTCCTGGTCAACACCCCCGAGTGTCTGATGGCCGAGGGGCTGGCCGATCTCGGTGTGCAGGCGTCCATCGGCGAGGGCTGGGGGCCGTGGGCGGCGGAGATTCTGGCCGACCTGGGACTGCGGTTCGACGGGCACCTGGCCGAGAAGGTGGCGACGGCCGCGGCGCCGCTGAACCGGGTGCGCCAGGACGCCGCCGTCCTGCTGCACGACCGTGGGGCCGACACCGACGAGGTGGTCGCCTACCTGCAGCGGTGGTCGCTGGTCAGCGCCGACCGTGCCGCCCAGCAGATCCGCTTCCTCACCCATCCGCTGTGGCGGGCATACATCTCCACCTACGTCGAGGGGTTCGACCTCCTGTCGGAGTGGCTCGCCGCCCGGCCGGCGGACCAGCCGGTGGCCGACCGGTTCGTGCGGCTGCTCGACGAGCCGCTGACACCGCGGGCCGTCGCCGCCGAACTGCGCGCCGCCTGAGCCATGGCCCGCGACCCTCGGGAGGCCCGGACCCTCGGACTGTGGACGGCGGCGTGGCTGGGCGGCCTGCTCCTGGTCGGGTTGCTGTGGGTCGGCGATCTCTCCCTCCAGTGGCCGGTGCTGCTCGTGCCGGTGCTCTGGGCCCTGGTCGCGCTGCGCCCGCGTCGCCGGCCTGCATGGGAGACCGCTCCGCCGCCCGTCCGGACCGACAGGGCGGGCCGGACCGACACCGTGGTCCGGTCCGCGGTCCGCGATCCGCGCGACCGGCGTCGCGAGTGAGCGGTGGGTGACCACCCCTGGGATTACTGGGACGACTGGTACCCCATCGGGGGACACGCCGGGTCCCGATAGGGGTAGAGAAGGCGAAACTGTCACCTGGCGGGCCTAGCGTCCGCAGTGGACGACGAGCTGCCCTCGCCGTCCACGGGAGGCCCGGTTGGTGCTGACGGATTCGTCGACCAGGGGGGCCGGCACCCGGCCTCTGCGCCGGGGCCCGGCCACCTTCGAGCGGGGGCGCGCCGTGCGCCCCACGGGAGTCGACTCGTGACCTCACGCCGCACGTTCGTCCTCGACACCTCCGTCCTGCTCTCCGACCCCGGTGCGCTGCTGCGCTTCGGCGACTCCGACGTGGTTCTCCCGCTCGTCGTGATCGGGGAGCTGGAGGCCAAGCGCGACCACCCGGAGCTGGGCTGGTTCGCGCGGCAGTCGCTGCGGATCCTGGACGAGCTCCGTGTCACCCACGGCCGGCTGGACGCGGCGGTGCCGGTGGGCGACGACGGTGGCACGCTGCATGTCGAGCTCAACCACAGCGATCCGGGGCTGCTCCCGGCGGGCTTCCGCAACGACAGCAACGACAGCCGGATCATGGTTGTGGCGATGAACCTGCGCTCCGAGGGGCGCGACGTCTGCCTGATCACCAAGGACGTGCCGCTGCGGGTCAAGGCCGCCGCGGTCGGGCTCGACACCGACGACTACCGCATGCACGACGCCGTCGACGCCGGCTGGACCGGCATGGCCGAGGTGTCCCTCGACGACGCCGAGCTCGACGCGCTGTACCAGGACGGCGAGGCGTTCGTGCCCGCCGCCGCCGAGATGCCGCCGCACACCGGGCTGGTGCTGCTGTCCTCGCGCGGGTCGGCGCTGGGCCGCGTCACCCCCGACAAGCAGGTGCGCCTCGTCCGCGGCGACCGCGAGGCGTTCGGGCTGCACGGCCGGTCCGCCGAGCAGCGCGTGGCCCTCGACCTGCTGCTCGACCCCGAGATCGGCATCGTGTCGCTGGGCGGCCGGGCGGGCACCGGCAAGTCGGCGCTGGCGCTGTGCGCGGGCCTCGAGTCGGTGATGGAGCGCCGGGCCCACAAGAAGGTGGTCATCTTCCGGCCGCTGTACGCCGTCGGCGGGCAGGAGCTCGGCTACCTGCCCGGCAGCGAGAACGAGAAGATGTCGCCCTGGGCGCAGGCGGTCTACGACACCCTCGGCGCGCTCGTCTCGCCGGCCGTGCTCGACGAGGTCGACGCGCGCGGGCTGATCGAGGTGCTGCCGCTGACCCACATCCGCGGCCGGTCGCTGCACGACTCGTTCGTGATCGTCGACGAGGCACAGTCGCTCGAGCGCGGCGTGCTGCTGACCGTGCTGTCGCGGCTGGGCGCCGGGTCGCGGGTCGTCCTCACTCACGACGTCGCCCAGCGGGACAACCTGCGCGTCGGCCGGCACGACGGCATCACCGCCGTCATCGAGGCGCTCAAGGGCCACCCGCTCTTCGCGCACGTGACGCTGACCCGCTCCGAGCGCTCGCCGATCGCCGCGCTGGTCACCGAGATGCTGGAGGACCTCCCCCTCTGACGGGACGAGTGGCCGGGCCGCTGCGTGCCCCCGCTTCAGGGGTGTTGTTCGCGCTTCCTGGGTCCAGCAGGACCCCGAGAGCGCGAACAACACCCCGACAGCGACTCAGCCGAGGCGGGTCCGCGCCCGTTCCCTCGCCCGCCGCACCCGGGCAGCGAGGCGGTCGGGCCGGCCGAGATCCGCCCAGGTCCAGCGGAGGACACCCCAGTCCCCCTCGCGGATCGCGTCCTCCCGTCGCTTCTCCTCGAGGACGGAGTCCCCCGCGTCCTGACCGGGCCGGAGCAGGCGGCCGTACTTGATGCGCCCGTCGAACTCGCCCACCAGACGGTCCGCCTCCCAGGCGAAGTCCGTCCTCGCTATCAGTCCGCCGTCGGCTGCGTGCACCTCGAACTGCAGAGTCGACGGCGGAACCTTCCAGCGGTGCAGGATCACGCGGCTGCGGGACTCGCCGACGCTCTGGCTCCGGCCGTCCGCGAACACGACCGCCCGTGCGGCGCTGCGGCTGCCCGGAGTGCCGGCGATGTCGAACAACCGGCTCCGCAGCGTGTCCGGCGAGAGCAGACCCAGCCGCAAGGCCGCGTCGAGCACGACCACGGCCGCCTCGTGCGACAGCGAGCGAGCGAGATCCAGCGCCGTCCGCACCGGATCGGTCACCGCGACGCCGTCGACGGCCACCACCTCGTCGTCCCGTAGCCGGGCCACGTGACAGCAGAGCACGGCGCTCGTGTCGTTGTAGGCACGCGGCCGCCTGGTGACGTGCACGCGGTCGAGCGGGGCGTCCCACAGCGGCAGCCCGTGCAGGACAGCGGCGGACTGGTGGCTGACCACGGCCGGCCGGCGCAACCCGGCGAGGGTGGCCCGGATCAGCAGACGATGGACGTCGGCTGCGCCCGGGGGCAGGACCGAGTCGACGTACGCGCCGCGGCGGAGCCGGCTGAGCTCGCCCGCGCGGACCAGTCGGGCCAGTTCGCCGTCGGACCGGCCGGTGGAGACGGCGGCCCGGCGCAGCAGGAGTTCGGATCGGGGAGGGGCGGCATCTGTCACGCGGCGACGGTGCCGCCGACCGGAGGCTCACGGCGGGTAGCGCAGGGATCCGTGGACGACGCTCCGGCCTGTGGACGGCGCGCTTGCGGGGTGTTCTACGCGCTTTCGGGGTCCTGCAGGACCCGGGAAGCGCGAACAACACCCGGAGAGCGCCCGAGAGAAAGCCCACGCGCGGTCAGACGGCGGGGGAGGGGTGCTCCTCGGCGTCCGCGTCGGACGGGTCCGCGGCGAACGGCTTCCGCTCAGGCTTCTCGGCCGGCTCGGTCCGCGGCGTGCCGACGGCCCGGATCAGCGCGACCACGCCCCAGCCCGCGAGGAGGCACCAGGGCAGACGGGTGACGACCTCCTCGGTCGTGAGGTCACCCCGTGCCCCCAGTGCCAGCAACGGCAGGGCCAGCACGAACCCGACGAGGAGGACGTCCCAGCGCATCGGGCTCATGCCGTCGTGTTCTCCAGCCGCTCGCAGAGCAGCGAAGCCCAGCGGTGGGGCGTGGCGCGGACGCCGTCGAGAATGGCGACCGGCACGTCGACCACGCGGAGGACCGCGGCCGGGTCGGCACTGACGTCGGTGTCCTGAACGATGAGCGCGTCGACCTGCGGCAGCCCCCCGATCCACGGGCCGAGGTCCTCGGGCTTGCGGGTGGCGTCGACGACGGCCCAGACCGCCAGCGGCGCCCAGATGGCCGTCATCTGCGCCATCCAGTACGCGTCGGTACGCAGCGCGGCGTCGACGGCGACGATCGTGACGCTGCCGGCCGACGCCGCGTCCTGGCGTCGCTGGATCGCCGCGTCGATGGTCGTGATGCGACTGCCCTCGGGCGCCAGCCCGGCGAGATCGCCACGGGTCGCCCACTGCACCTGGTGGGGATCCAGCCGCAGGGTGGTGGCCAGCGTCCGGGCGGCCCGCAGCGTCTCGACGCCGGGGCCGACAACGAACAGCACCTCGCCGGCGCCGTTCGGCAGCTCGGGGGCCTGGGGCAGCCGCAGCGCGAGGGCGCGGGTGAGCGCGGCGTAGGTGCCGTGCTGGGCGACGTCCTGGCTGAACGCGGGGCCGAGCAGCCGAGCGGGGATACCCAGGGACTCGAGCCGGGCGGCCACGTCACCGATGGCGTCGACGGGCGCCTCGACGGGCGCCTCGGGACCGGTGACGCTCGCCTCGGCGGTCGCCGGGGCGACCGGTTCCGGCGAGCCGAACAGGTTCTCGGGAAGCTCGGGCAGCTCCGGGGTCGCCATGAGGGGGGCGACCGGGAGGCGGGTCACCGTGGCCAGCAGGCGGGTGGCCGGCGGCAGGATCAGCGGGGCCTCGGTCTCCTGCGGCGTGGACGTGGTGATGTCGGCGGCCTCGGGAGCTCCCGGAGCCGCGGCCAGCGCGCTCTCGGCGGCGACGTCCGGCTCCGCGGACGCCGTCTCCTCGACCGGCGGCTCCGGCGCGCGGGGGGCCGGCGGGGTCACCGGACGGGACGCCGACGAGCGGGACGGCGCCGGCGGGACCGGCGGACGCCCGCGGCCGCGGCCGGAGGGCAGCGGCGGCAGCAGCGAGAGGGGCGGCATGACGGTGGTCGCGTCGAGCGACATCATCGGGGCCAGGTCGCTGGCCGTGCGGGCGAGCAGCCGGGCCACCTGCGCGATCTCGGTCTCCGCCTCGGCGATCTGCACCTGCTCCTCGACGGCGTCCTCGGCCGCGTTCTCCTCGACGGCCGGCTCGTCGGCAGCCTCGATCTCGATCTCGGCCACCGACTCGGCGATCGGCTCCTCGGCGAGCGACACATCGGCCACCGGTGCGACGGCCTCGGTGCCGGCGTACCCCTCGGGGACGCTCTCCTCGAGAGCGTTCCCCTCGGTGATGGCCTCGTCGGCGATCGCCTCGTCGACCACGGCGTCCTCGGCGACGACCTCCTCGGCGACGACCTCCTCGGCGACCTCCTCGACCGCCTCCTCGTCGGCGAAGACCTCCTCGGCGATGACGTCCTCGGCGACGGCCTCCTCGGCCACGGCCTCCTCGAGAACAGTCTCCTCGGGAACGGCCTCGTCGAGGACGGTCTCCTCGACCGCAGCGGTCTCCTCCGCGACGGCCGTCTCGAACATCTCGACGACCGGAGCGGTCTCCTCGGCCGGCTCGTCGACGAGCGTGGGCTGGTCGGCCGCCGCAGCCTCCTGGGCAGCGACCTCGGCCCAGATCGGCGCGTCCAGCTCGGCGTCGTCGGTCGCGGCGTCGGCCACCGGCTCGGCGGGCAGCTCGACGTCGCTGTCCGCAGTTCCCGATGCCGGGACGGTGCTCACCGGGACCGGGGTCCGGTCGTCCCACAGCGACGGGAGGGCCGGCTCACCCCACATCGTCTGGCCGGGCGGCACCCACGGGAGCGGCTCGATCCGGGGGGCGGAGTACCGGGGCATGGCGGGGGCCGGCTCGAAGACCGGCGTGTGGACCGGCTGCGCCGGAGGCGTGTACGCCGCGGCGGGCGGCGCGGCCTCGGGCAGGGGCACGCGCGTCACGACGGCCTCCGCGACGGGCCCTGCCGGGGGCACGACGTCAGGGACGGCGATGTCGGCGAGCACGACCTTCGGCGTCCCGGGGACCGGCATCTCGGGCTCGGTCAGCGCGGTCTGCGGGGAGACGCCCGCGAGCACCTTGCGCAGGATCCCGGCGAGCGCCTCGTCCGAGTGCCCCTGGGCCAGGGCGGAGCGGAGCACCTCGGCGATCGCCTCCTCGCGGGAGGACGTCGAGGCGGCGGCGTCGGGCTCGCCGGCCCAGGTCGGCACGTCCACCGAGGGGGAGACGGGCGGTGTCACCGGCTTGGAGACGGGCCGGGACGTCGACTGCGGCACGGGCGCGGACATCGGCTCGGACGCCTCCGGCAGGTCCGACGTCTCGAGCATGGCCGAGGAGGGTGCGATGACCTGATCTCCCACCGTTTCCTCCTCCTGGCGCGCCGGGCGCGACGTTCCCGATGAATCAGCTGGGCCCGGACGTCCACGGCCCGGCCGGGGCTCCGCCTTGCCGGCGGCCGGGGTGCCCGCGGGCCACTCGAGCGCCTCCCGGACCGCCTGCTGCACGTCCCGGTCGCCGGCCACCATCCGCGCGAGCGCCGCAGTGAACGGAGAGGGCACGTCGGAGTCGGCCGGGGTGCTGCGCTGGTCCCCGCCGCGACCGGTCGGCGCGGGGGCGTCCTCGTCCCGCCGCGACGAGGACGGACCGCCGGGTGCCGTGCGCGGGAAAGAGGCGCGCGGAGCCGCGGTGCGGGAGTAGGTCGGGACCTCGGGCTCCGCCTGCTGCGCGGCCAGCAGGCCGGCGATCTCGCTCACCCGCGCCGCGTCGGTGCGGGTCGTGCGCGGTGCCGACGCCGCCGGGTGGACCGGCGTCTCGGCGGCCCGGGCCGGAAGCTCGTCGGCGAACGGCGAGTCGGGGAAGGACGGGGAGCCGAACGACCGCGCCGGGGGCGCGGTCCGGGCCGGCATCCCCGCGGGGCCGGGGCCGTCGGCCGACCGGGCAGCCTCGGCCGCCCAGGCGGCTGCGCCGTTCCGGGGCGGCGCGGCCGTCCGTGCGCGGGCGGGGGCGGCGGAGGACAGCGGTGAGGAGAAGTCCGACGGCGCCCCGTCGTCGATGGGGGCGTCCCGCAGGGCGGCGCGGAGGTCGTCGGCCCGGGAGGGGGCGGGCACCGGCACGGAGGGGCGGCCGACGTCGGGCGCCACCTCGGCCACGTACCGCTCGGTCGCGAAGAACCCGAGCACGCCGCCGGAGCGCACGCGACGGACGCCGACGACGCGGGCCGACGGACCGAACTGCTCTCGGGCCGCGGCGATCGCGTCGTCGCGCGTGGCGGCCTCAACGGATCGCAACGGCACCGCTCACAACTCCCAGCGACTCGATCTGCGCTGTCCGGGAGACCTCGGCGTAGGAGATCACCGGAAGCCGGGGAAGCACCTGCCGCATCAGGCGGGCCAGGGCCGCGCGGACCTGGGGCGAGCACACCAGGACCGGCGACAGACCCTGGCGCTCGGCCTCCTCGAGCAGGCCGCTGCAGCCGTGGACGAGGGCGTCGATGCCGGCCGCGTCCAGGGCCAGCACCACGCCGGCGTCGCTGGGCCGGATCGACTCGAGGAGCCGCTGCTCGAAGCTCGGGTCGAGGGTGAAGACGTGGAGGCGCTCGTCGGGTGTCACGTACGGATGACTGATCGCCGAGCCGAGAGCCGCCCGTGCCGCCTCGACCAGTCCGTCGAGTTCGGTGGACGTCTTTGCACGTACAGAGAGTGCCTCGAAGATGCGGACCAGGTCCCGGATCGACACACCCTCTTCCAGCAACGCGTGCAACACGCGTTGCACCTCTCCCAGCGTGAGCAGGGTGGGGGTCAGTTCCTCCACGACGACGGGGTGCGTGCGCCGGACCATCTCGACGAGCAGGCGGACGTCCTCCCGGCCGAGGAGGTCGGCGGCGTTCTGCCGGACGACCTCGGCGAGGTGGGTCGTGATGACCGAGGAGCGGTCGACGACGGTGGCGCCGGCCATCTCGGCCTGGCGCTGGAGCTCGGCCGGCACCCACTTGGCGGCCAGGCCGAAGACCGGCTCGCGGGTGGGCTTGCCGGGCAGGTTGTCGAGGTTGTCGCCGATGGCGAGCACCGTCCCGGCCGGGGAGATGCCCTTGGCGGCGGGGACGCCGTTGAGCCAGATGACGTACTGGGAGCCCGGCAGGTCGAGGTTGTCGCGGGTGCGCACGAGCGGGATGACCAGGCCGGTCTCCATGGCCACCTTGCGCCGCAGCGCCTTGACCCGGTCGAGCAGGTCGCCGCCGCGGGAGGGGTCGACCAGGTCGACCAGGTCGAAGGCGACCTCGAGCTCGAGCGGGTCGACCCGCATCTTCTCGGCGATGGCCTCGGGGGAGTCCGGCTTCGGCTCGTTCTCGAGGGCGGCGGCCGCGGCCTCGGCGTCCTCGTCGACCACGGGGGCCTCGGACATGCGGGCGGCCATCACCAGGAAGGCCGTGCCGATGACCAGGAACGGCAGCTTGGGCAGACCGGGGATGAGGCAGAGGGCCAGGGCCGCGCCCCCGGCGATGCGCACCGGCTGGCGGAAGCGGCCGAGCTGGCTGAGCAGGTCGGTGCCCATGTCGCCCTCGGTGGCCGAGCGCGTGACGATGATGCCGGTCGCGGTCGAGAGCAGCAGGGCGGGGATCTGCGAGACCAGGCCGTCGCCGACGGTCAGCAGCGAGAAGGTCGAGACGGCGTCGCCGGGGGCCATGCCGCGCTGCATCACGCCGATGGCGAAGCCACCGATCAGGTTGATCAGCGTGATGATGATGGCCGCGATCGCGTCGCCCTTGACGAACTTCGAGGCACCGTCCATCGAGCCGTAGAAGTCGGCCTCGGCGGTGACCTCGTGCCGCCGGCGCCGGGCCTGGGCCTCGTTGATCAGACCGGCGTTGAGGTCGGCGTCGATCGCCATCTGCTTACCGGGCATGGCGTCGAGGGTGAAGCGGGCGCCGACCTCGGCCACGCGGCCGGCACCGTTGGTGATGACGACGAACTGGATGATCGTGAGGATCACGAAGATCACGAGGCCGACGACGAGCGAGCCGCCGATCACGAAGTGCCCGAACGCCTCGATGACCTTGCCGGCGTAGCCGTCGGTGAGCACCAGCCGGGTCGAGGAGACGTTGAGCGCCAGCCGGAACAGCGTCGCGATCAGGATCAGCGACGGGAACACGGCGAAGTCCAGCGGCTTCTTGATCTGCATCGAGACGAGCAGGATCAGCAGGGACGCGGTGATGTTCAGGCCGAGCAGGAGGTCCAGGACCGCCGCGGGCAGCGGGACGACCAGCATCAGGACGATGGCCACGACCCCGATGGGGACGGCCATCTTGCTCACGCCCCTCATGCGTCCGCTCCGCGCGGGGACGACGGACGACGGCTCACGTCCTCCTCATCGGCAGCCCGGCGGAGCGCCGGTACCGACGGCGCTTGTGCACACTCGCCGTCGTCGGAGGCCTGTGTCCGCAGATGTCGTTCAGGCCGCGATGCGTCGTCGCCCGGCCTTCGGCAGATCCTGTGTGTCCGGCGGCTCGAAGCCGGGCCGGTGGAAGCCGCCCTTCACGCCCCGCGCGCCCATGTGCATGACGAAGGCCAGGACCCGCGCGACCGCGGTGAACAGCTGGCCGGGCACCTCCTGGCCCAGCTCGCAGGAGCCGTAGAGCGCCCGGGCCAGGGGGATGTCCTGCACCATCGGCACCCGCGCCTCGGCGGCGATCTCGCGCAGCTTCGCGGCGATCTCGTCGGCACCCTTGGCGACGACGCGGGGCGCACCCCTCTCGGGGTCGTACTTCAGCGCGACGGCGACGTGCGTCGGGTTGACCAGCAGGACGTCGGCCTCCCGCGCGTCGGCCATCATGCGGTTGCGCGACATCGACATCTGGACCCCGCGGCGGTGCGCCTTCATGTGCGGGTCGCCCTCGGACTGCTTGTGCTCCTGCTTGATCTCGTACTGGCTCATCTTGAGCTTCTTCATCGTCTTCATCCGGACGACGACGTAGTCGGCGACGGCGATGATCAGGCCGGTGACGGCGACGACCCGGAACATCAGGATCGCCGAGTCGGTGAAGGTGGCGGCGACCGCCGAGAGGGGCAGCGAGCCGGCCGAGGACACCAGCGTCTGCGCCCGGTCGCTGGTGATGACGACGACGGTGCCCAGCGCGCCGGTCTTGATCAGCGCCTTGACCGACTCCCAGACCCCCTGGGTGCCGAACATGCGCTTGATGCCGGGGAACGGGTTGAGTTTCTTCAGGGTGGGCTTCATCGCCTTCGTGGCGAACGTGACCCCGCCCTGGGCCGCGGCGGCGACCGTGCCGACCACCATCAGGGCCACGGCCGTCGGCATCAGCGTGGTCAGGAAGGCGGTCAGCGCCTGACCCATGAGGACCGAGACGGCCTCGGTCTCCGGGTGCGCGGCCACCGCCCCGACCTGCACGAACAGCTTCTGCACCGCCTCGAAGGCGTTGCCCACCAGCATCGGCAGCAGGGCGCTGGCCGCCGCCACCCCGAGCCACGTCCCCAGTTCCTGGGTCCGCGGGATCTGCCCCTCCTTGCGCGCCTTCTTCAGGCGCTGGGGAGTCGGCTTCTCGGTCTTCTCACCACCCGGGCCGTCGGCAGCCATCAGCCGCCCCGGAGGGAGAGCATGGCCCGGGTCGCCTGCTCGAGCAGGGCGTCCAGGGCCGGTGGCAGCAGCGGGAAGGTCAGGCCCAGCATCGCCAGGGTCAGCATGATCTTCACCGGGAACCCGATGGCGAAGATGTTCAGCGCCGGGGCGGCGCGGCTGAGCAGGGCGAGCGCGACGTCGGCGAGCAGGAGCACCGCGACCATGGGTCCGGCGATCTGCAGGGCGGCCAGGAACATCATCGAGAACGCCGTCAGCAGCACCGCGCCCAGTTGGTCGGTCGGCACGTCACCGCCCACGGGCAGGCCCTCGTACGACGTGGCGAAGCCCTTGACGATCATCAGGTGCCCGCCGCTGGTGAACAGCAGCGTGATCGCCAGCAGGTAGTGCAGCCGGCCGATCGTGGCGTTCTGCGTCATCGCCAGCGGGTCGTAGGCCGGCTGCAGGGAGAAGCCGCCGGTGACGTCGATCAGGTCGCCGGCCATCTGCACCGCGGTGAACAGCACCTGGACGACGAAGCCGAGCGCCGCCCCGATGATCACCTCGGTGATCGCGCTGACCACCAGGAACCCTGCCGTCGGCGCGGGCAGCGACGGGGCGATCTGGGTGGAGAGCAGCACCGCCAGGGCCATCGCGAACGCGGCCTTCACCGGGACGGGGATCGACCGGGAGTTGAAGGGCGGGGCCAGCAGCACGAACCCGGTGGCGCGCGCCGTCCCGAGCAGGAGTGCCGCCAGCGTGACTGCCGGGACCGACAGGTCCACGGCGTCAGGTCCGGTCGAGGAGCCGCGGCAGCGAGTCGAACAGGCTCTGGGTGAAGCTGACCAGCTCGGAGAGCACCCAGTTGCCGGTGACCAGCAGCGCGATCGCGACGGCGATCATCTTCGGCACGAACGACAGCGTCGGTTCCTGGATCTGGGTCGCCGCCTGGAACAGGGAGATCAGGAACCCGACGAGCAGGGCGGTCAGCAGCACGGGGGCGGCGACCTTCGCGGCGACCATCATGGTCTGGGCCGCGATCTGGGTGACGTCAGCGTCGCTCACGGCTAACCACTCCCCCCGTAGGAACCCACGAGGGCTGTGGTGATCAGCGCCCAGCCGTCGACCACCACGAAGAGCAGCAGCTTGAACGGCAGGGAGACGATCGTCGGGGGCACCATCATCATGCCCATCGCCATGAGCGAGGCGCTGACCAGCATGTCCAGCACCAGGAACGGGATGAACACGACCAGCCCGATGATGAACGCGCTCTTGAGCTCCGACAGCACGAACGCCGGGATCAGTGTCGTGATGCTGACGTCGGCCTCGTCGGCCGGCGGCTCCTCGCCGGACAGGCCGACCATGAGCTTCAGCTCGTCCTCGCGGGTGTTGCTGAGCAGGAAGTCCTTCAGTGGGACGACGCCGGCGTCGTAGGCCTGCGAGACGGTCATCGTGCCGTCCATGTAGGGCTGGACGGCGATCTCGTTGATGTCCGAGAACACCGGGCCCATCACGAACAGCGTCAGGAAGAGCGCGATGCCGGTGAGCACCTGGTTGGGCGGCGAGGTGGGCAGCCCGAGCGCGTTCCGGGTGAGCCCCAGGACGACGATGATCTTGGTGAACGACGTGGCCAGCAGCAGCACCGACGGCGCGATCGACAGGACGGTGATCGCCAGGATCAGCGTGATCGAGCTGCTCGGCGAGCCGTCGCCGATGGAGATGTCCACCCCGCCGGCGCCGTCCACTACGGGCGCGACCGGAGCCGTGGGGTCCACCGGCGCGGTGGGCGCGGCGGAGGCGGGGCCGGCCAGCAGGACGGTCGCGAGGGTGCTGAGAAGGGCCAGCAGCAGCACGACGGCCGCACGCCGACGGGTCGACGGGGCCGCGGGCGCCACGGGGCGGCGCGGCGACGTCATGAGCGACGGACCGTCCGCTCGCGCAGTTCCTGCACGAAGGTGCCCCAGCCGTTGCGGTCGAAGACCGACCCGGCCAGCGCGCCGCTCGGCGCCGGGCGGGGCGACGGCACGACGGCGGCGCGGGCGGCCCGGGTGGCACGGGCCGGCGGCCGGCCCTCGGCCAGGGCGTCCTCGACCATGTCGATGTCGACCTCGGCGAGCAGCGTGACGTGCTCCTCCGTGGCGCCGACGACCAGGACGACGTCGGCGATGCGGACGACGTTGACGGTGCTGGTGCGGCCCAGGCGCTGCCGCGACATGACCTCGATGAGCCCGTTGCCCTGCCCGAGCCCGCGCTTCTTGGCCAGGCGGGCGGCGTAGAGCAGCACGACGGCGATGAACGCCAGCGACAGGATCAGCCGCACGATCATCCACGTCATGCGCTGACCTGCCCCAGCTCGGCGGCCGCGGCGTCGGTGACGATCTCGCTGATCCGCAGACCGAAGTCCTCGTCCACGACGACGACCTCGCCACGGGCGATGAGCGTGCCGTTGACCAGCAGGTCCGCCGGCGCGCTGGCCGCGCGGTCGAGCTCGACGACCTCGCCGGGGTGCAGCGACAGCAGCTCCTGCACGGTCATGCGGGTGCGCCCGATCTCGACGGTGACCTCCATCGCCACGTGGCGCAGGAGGTCGAGGCTGCCGCGCTGGTGGTGCACGGCGGGCAGGGTCACCTGCAGCGCGAAGGTGGCCTGGTGCTCCCCGTCGGCGAGCAGCGGGACGGCGACGAACATGCCCTTGTCCCGCAGCCCGTCCAGGGCCGCGACCGGCTCCTCGAGCCGCTCGGAGGCGACCCGGACCCGGCCGAGGGTCGCCGCGGCCGCCTCCAGCGCGGGCCGCAGGGCCGCGGCGACGTCCATCTTGCCGACGGGCGAGTTGTTCAGCGCCTCGACGACGTCCGCGGAGATGACCAGGACCACGTCGCCGCTGACCTCGCCGGACAGGCCGGCCGACACCGCGGACGCGGCGCCGGGGGGCAGCGGGACCGTGTCGGGGTCGCTGACCGGGGTGCCGGGCACCAGCGCCACCGTGGCGGGAACCAGCGAGGCCGCCGCCAGGGCGGCCGCGGTCACCACCGCGGAGACGGTCTGGGAGTCCTGCGAGGAGTCGGTGCGGGGCGCGGTCATGCCGTTTCCTTCGCTGCTGCGTGCGGGGTGGGGACGATGGAGGCGGCCAGTCGCCGCCGGTGGTTGCTGGCGATCGCGTACGCGAACGTCACGTCGTTCGTGGTCACCTCGAGCGGTGCGTCCGGCGGGTGCCGCAGGAGCAGGACGTCACCGACCGCCAGCGACAGCAGGTCGGCCGACGACACGGTGAGCGGCGCGAACCGGACGCTGACGTCGACCGGGACGAGGTTCAGCCGGGCGGTGAGCGCCTCGGTGGCCCGCTTGCGCTTGGCCAGGGCGGACTCCGACAGCTGCGGGGAGGCCGCGTTGTTCAGGGCCTGCGCGAACGACGAGAACGGCAGGACGAGCGTGGCCTCGCCCTCACGGCTGCCGATGGCCATCGAGAACGTCGCGACCATGACGGTGTCCGAACCGGAGGCCGCCTGGGCCAACTGCGGGTTGTACTCGAACCCGTTGAGCGCCGGTTGGATCTCGGTGATGTGCGCGAAGGAGCTCGCGAACTCGTCCAGGAGCCGGCCGAGCAGGTGGTTGGTGATGGAGGTCTCCATCGCCGTCATCGGCCGGTTCGGCTGCTCGGCGTTGCCCGAGCCGCCCAGCATGTGGTCGACGGTGGCCATCGCGATGTCCAGCGGGTAGGCCAGCAGCCCCTTGCCGGCCAGCGGCTCGAGGGTGAACGTCGAGATGAAGACCGGGTTGGGCAGGGTCGCCAGGTAGTCGTCGTAGGAGAACTGCTCGATGCCCACGAGCTCCAGCCGGGCGCCGGCCCGCAGGAACGTGGTGAGGATCGTCGTCGCCTGCCGGGCGAAGGCCTCCTGCGCGATCTGCAGCACGCGGACGTGCTCGCGGGAGAGCTTCGTTGGGCGGCGGAAGTCGTAGGTCCGCGGCTCGCCGCGGCGGCTCCGAGTCGACGAGGTGGACGTCGTGGACGACGGGGGCGCCGGCGCGGCGGGGGCGGTCGGAGTCGCTGCCGCGGGCTGTGCGGCCGGGGCGGTCGCGGCCGCTCCGTCGCTGGCAGGGGCCGCGTCGTCGGCGGCCGGGGCCGGAGCCTCCGGGGGAACCGGTGACTCCGCCGGCGACTCGGGAGCCGGCGCGCCGTCGGCCGGTCCGGGCTCGGGTTGGGTCACGTTCCACTCATCGGCGGAAACGGGACCCACCCTGACCGGCGGCGCCGGGGCGCCGCCGGCCCTCAGGGAGAGCTGTGACGGGTGGTGCGGATGGATCTGCGGTGCGGCCCCGTCCAGGGCACCGCCCTGAGCTTGCGAAGGGTGGGTGGGACGGGGTCCTTCTGTTACTGGGTGACGTACTCGTTGTAGTAGATGTCCATGACGTCGCCCTCGTAGGCCTCGACGATCTTCTCCTCGAGGGCCTCCTTGAGGGCCTCCCGGGCGCCGGTCACGTCGGCCGGCTGGGCCTGCGAGAAGGTCGAGATGATCAGGTCGGTGGCCTTCGAGCCGTCGGGCCCGCCCCCCTCGCCGCCGCCGCTGCCCTCCTCGGTGAACTGGAGGGTGACGCCGATCTTCAGGTAGCCGCCGCCGGCCAGGTTGACGGCGATCGGGTCGAGCTTGAGGACGTCGCCGGGGACCGGCTCCTCGCCGGCCTCGGCCGACCCGCTGAACAGGAAGAAGTAGGCCGCGCCCGCCGCGGCGAGCAGCACCAGGAGCGCGATCAGGACCAGCTTCTTCTTGCCGCCACCCTTCTCGGTCGCCTCGTCGGTCTCGGAAGCCTTCTCTTTCGTGCTCATTCGGTCACTCCTTGGTGGGCGGCATCGATGCCCGGCAGCAGAGCGTTGGCCTCTGCCGAGGCGGTGGACAGGACGACGATGTCGACGCGGCGGTTGACGGTGACGGCGTTCCGGTCGGACTCGGGGACCAGCGGCTGGGTGGAGCCGTACCCGGCGGCGTACATCCGCGGTTCGGGCACGCCGTCGCCGGCCAGGTAGGTGAGCACCGTGGTGGCGCGGTAGGCCGACAGCTCCCAGTTCGACGGCCACGGGCCGCCGCGGGTGACCGGCAGGTGGTTGGCGTGGCCCTCGACCCGCAGCACGTTCGGCAGGGTGGTCAGGGTCGGCGCGACGGCGTCCAGGATGGTGCGGCCCTCCGGCCGCAGGACCGCCTCCTCCGCGTCGAAGAGGACGGCGTCGGCGACGATGTGCACGACCAGCCCGCGCTCGTCGATCTCGTAGCGCGCGGCTCCGGTGAACCCTGCCGCGGTCAGGGCGGCGTCGATCTTGTCGCGCGTCGCGGACAGGTCGTCGTACGCCGACGCGGCCTCGGCGGCGACCCGCTTGGCGCGCTCGGCGGCGGCCTGGGCCGCGGCGGCGTCGACCTCCGCCTGGTCGGCCTTCTCGCCGGGGGCGATCCCGGCGGCGATGTCCACCGCTGCCGGCAGCGCGTCGAGCACGGAGGCCGACTCGGGCGTCGTGCCGGGCAGCGCCGTGATCGGCGCCCCGAAGCTCGCCGACAGGCCGGAGGCCAGGGCGGCGAACTTCGCCTTGTCCACCTGGCTCATCGCGAAGAGCACGATGAAGAGGCACATGAGCAGCGTGACCATGTCGGCGTAGGAGACCAGCCACCGCTCGTGGTTCTCGTGCTCCTCCTCCTCGTGCTTCTTTGGCCGCTTGCGGCCGGGATGGGGAGCGGTGCTCATGCCGCCTCCCGGGCGACCTCACTGGGCGGCACGAGAGCGGTGAGCTTCTGCCGGACCGCACGCGGGCTGGTGCCGGCCTGGATCTCCGTGATCCCCTCGACCAGCAGCTCCATCTGCGCCGCCTGCAACTCGCTGACGCGGGTGATCTTGGCGCCCATGGGCAGCCAGAAGACGTTGGCCGAGAGCACGCCCCACAGGGTGGCGACGAAGGCGCCGGCGATCAGCGGGCCGAGCGCCTCGGGGTTGGAAAGGTTCTCCAGCACGTGGATCAGGCCCACGACGGTGCCGATGATGCCGATGGTGGGCGCGTAGCCGCCCATGGCGGTGAAGAACTTGGCGGCGACCTTGTCCTCGCTCTTCTTGGCCGAGATCTCGCCCTCCAGGACGGCGCGCAGCTCCTCGGGGTCGGTGCCGTCGATGCCCATCTGCAGGCCACGCTTCAGGAACGGGTCGTCGATGTCCTTGACCTGCGCCTCGAGGGCCAGCAGGCCCTCCTTGCGGGCCTTCTCCGCGAGGCTGACCAGCGTGGCGATCCGGTGGGAGATCGGGGCCACCTTGGCGGGCAGAAGCGCCTGCTTGAACCAGCCGCCGATCTTGGTCACGTCGGACATGGACGAGCCGGCGATGGCCGCGCCGAACGTGCCGCCGAACACCAGCAGCAGCGGGGGCAGCAGGATGATCGCCATCGGGCTTGAGCCCTCGAGGATCATCGTGACCAGGAGCGCCCCCATGGCGAGGGCGATGCCGATCAGAGTGGCCGGATCCATGGATCAGCGCTCCTCTCGGCTCGGGAACGGGACGACCGAGGAGGGGACCTCGGCGGCCTCCGGCGTCGCCACGAGGGGCTGGTACTCCCCGCGGTCCATCTCGTAGGACGTCGCGAGGATGCCGGCGCGGTACTCCCGGATCTCCAGGAGCACCTCGTCCACGCTCTCCTTGACCACGTACTTGGTGCCGTCCACGAGGAAGGCGACCGTGTCCGGGTGGCCCTCGACCCGCTCGATCAGGTCGGGGTTGAGCGCGAACCGCTCTCCGTTCAGGCGCGTCACACGGATCACGGGTCGGTCCTCTTGCTCGATGGGGGCCCGCGAGGGGCAGGAATTCCACTGTTCTCATCGGCCCACCTGGCGCTTCCCTTGAGCCGAACGGTCTCCTCACCCCCTAGGGGGGTGGGCAGCGCATCGGGGCAGCCGGTGACGCCGGCCGCACTCCGGTGGATCCTTCGGTCATCCACCGGCGAGGAGGTCCGGATGCTCAGCACCGGCGACATCCTGTACGGCGTCGGCCTGACTGCCGCCGCCGAGGCCGTGCTGGCCGTGGTCGTGCCCCGGTGGCGCCGGCCGCTGCTGGTGGCGACGGCGGCCGCGGTGGGCTTCCTCGCGCCGCTCGCCTGGCAGCTGGTCCTCCGGGCCACGCATGCCCGCGAGTTCTTCACCGACCTGCCGTTCCGTCCCTTCCCGGTCAGCTGGCAGGACACCGGCAGCGGTGTGGCCGCCCTCGCCCTGGGCGCGGTCGTCCTCGCCTACGGGCCGATGCGCAGGGACACCCCGGCGGCGGTCGCCACCATGGCGCTCGCGCTCGGAGTGGTCGCCGTGGTGGTGGACGTGTACTTCTACTGACGTCCGGGGGCGCCGTGGGCAGTGACGGGCTGCTCCGTGGGATAGGCGTGGATCGCGGCGCTGCGCAGCCGAGGCACGTCCTGGATCAGCCGGTGCTCGGCCTCGTGCGCGAGGCGGTGGGCGGCGGTCACGCTCACGTCGCCGTCGATGTCCAGGTCGGCCTCGGCGTGCAGGCTGTGCCCGATCCAGCGCATCCGCACCGCCCGTTGGTGACGGCCGGGGAACTCACGCAGCGGCACCGACGACTATCTGTCCGTGAACTCCTCTGCTTTCTCTCCCGGTCGTCGCGTCGCTGTCGTGGTGGGCGGGGCCCTGATGCTGGCACTGGCACCAGCCGGCCCGGCCGGCGCGCACATCGAGGTACATGCCGAGGGCGCGCAGGCCGGCACCGGGCCCGTGACGCTGTCCTTCTCTGCGGAGTCCGAGTCCCCGACCGTCGGGATCGTCGGGGTGAAGACCCAGCTCCCTCCGGGCATCGAGCCCGGCGACGTCTCGCTCGCGGCCGCGCCGGCCGGATGGGTGCTCACCCCGACCGGCGACGGCTTCCAGATCGGGGGACCCGAGCTCCCGGCCGGGGAGGATGCCGCGTACGACGTCGTCGTCGCCCAGCTGCCGCAGGACGCCACCGAGCTGGTCTTCCCGACTCTGCAGTACTACGCGGACGGGCGGGAGGATGCCTGGATCGAGCCGGTGACCGAGGCCATCCCGGAGCCGGACAAGCCCGCGCCGGTCCTCACCGTCGCCCCCGCACCAGCGGCCGCCCCCGGCCCGCCGTCGACCTCGGCGCCCGACGACCCGACGACCTCGACGCCCGGCGACGACGCGACCCCGGAGACCCCGGACGCCGACGAGAGCGGGGGCGTGTCGACGGCGACGTGGGCCGTGCTCGGCATCGCGGCGCTGGGTGTCCTCCTCGGCGCGGGGCTGTGGGCACGAAGGCGCGCGGCGCGGGAACGGCCTCCCGCGCGGCGGTGACCCACGACGCCGACAGCCGCACCCCGGACGGGGTGCGGCTGTCGGATGCGGACGGACCTCGCGCGACCCGCAGGTGCGGGAGCGCGACGTGGATCAGCGCTTGAGGTTGACCAGGTCCTGCAGGATCTCGTCGGAGCTGGTGATCACGCGGCTGTTCGCCTGGAAGCCCCGCTGGGCGACGATCAACCCGGTGAACTCCTCGGCGAGGTCGACGTTCGACATCTCCAGCGCACCGGAGTTCAGCACGCCGCGGCCGGCCACCCCGGCCAGGCCCACGTTGGCCACACCGGAGTTGACACCGACCCGGAAGGAGCTGCTCCCGGCCTTCTCCAGCCCGCTCGGGTTGTTGAACGACGCCAGGGCGAGCTGGCCGATCGGCTGACGCAGGCCGTTGGAGTAGACGCCCATGATGGTGCCGTCGTTGCCGAGCTGGAACGCCTGCAGCGAGCCCAGCTCGTAGCCGTTCTGCGCCGTCGCGGTCACGGAGTTGGAGCCGCCGAACTGGGTCAGCGCGGAGACGTCGACGGTGACCGGGCCGGTCCAGCTCGGGAAGGTGGCCGCCGGGGGCGTGAAGGCCGCCAGCGTGCCGGGGGCCGCGGGGGTGGTGAGCGCACCGGCGGCGCTGAACGCCACGGTCGCGCCGGTGACCAGCGCCGTCCCGTTCGCGTGCACGATGTCGAGGGTCCAGGTGTTCGCCGCGGCGGCCTTCGTGAAGTTGTAGAAGACCTTCTGCTCGACGCCCTGGGAGTCGTACATGCTGATGCCGGTCTGCATCGTGGTGCCGGTGGCCGCACCCGCGGGCAGGTTGCCCTTCAGTGCGCCGGTGGTCGTCTGCCGGGGGTTGACCGTCTGGCCGTAGGGCACGGTCAGGTCACCGACCGGACCGTTGGTGTTGATGACACCGGCCGCGTTGGCCATCCAGCCCTGCAGGACCGAGCCCGTCGGGGTCACCAGCTTGCCCTCGCCGTCGAAGTCGAACGACCCGGCGCGGGTGTACAGCTGCTCGGTGCCGGCGCGGGTCACGAAGAAGCCGTCGCCCTCGATCATGAAGTCGGTCGACCGGCCGGTGGACTGGGTGGCGCCCTGGGTCCAGTTGGTGGTGATGGCGGCGACCTTGGTGCCCAGACCGACCTGGGCGGGGTTTGTGCCACCGCGGTCGGCGGCGGGGGCGCCGCCGGCGCGGATGATCTGCGAGAGCGTGTCCTGGAAGACGGTCTGGCTGGCCTTGTAGCCGACGGTGTTCACGTTGGCGATGTTGTTGCCCGTGACGTCCATCTTGGTCTGGTGGGCGCGCAGGCCGGAGATGGCCGAGAACATGGAACGAAGCATGGCGAGGAGCTCCTCAGGGGTCGGGGTGCCGGTCGGCGGGGAGTCGTGGGGAGACGCGGGCGGATCAGGAGGAGCTGGTGGCGACCTCGGTGATGCGGCCCATCGAGACCGCCACACCGCCGACCACGGCCGTGGCCTCGGTCGACTCGTTGCCCAGCCGGACGGACGTGACCACGCCGGTCTTCGTCGCTCCGGTGTCGTCGGTGTAGCTGACCGTGCGGCCGACGAGGGCGCCGGCGCTGGTCGAGCGCTGCAGGGCCAGGAGCGAGGCGTTCTGGGCCGCGATCTCCTCGAGCTTCTCCACCTGGGTGAAGGTCGCGGTCTGCGCCATGAATTCGCTGCTGCTGGCCGGGTTGGCCGGGTCCTGGTACTTCATCTGGGCGACGAGCAGCTTCAGGAACATGTCCTTCTGGCTGCCCTGGTCCTTGCGCTCCAGCGTCGTGACGGCCGTGGTCGTCGTGGTGCCGCTGGCCCCGCTCACTGCGTCCGGCATGGGGATGGCTCCTTCTCTCAGACGCGGTAGTCCACGCCGGACGACGTGGATCGGTTGGCGGTGGGGGTCGGCCCGCTCACTGCGGTATCGGCAGGTGCGCCCCACGGTCGTGACCGGTTCTCACCCGGGGACTGGGAACCGCCGCGGTCGCCGAAGCCCTGCTGCGCGCCGTGTTGGGCGGAGTGACGGGCCAGCCACGAGCCGCCGGTGTCGCGGTCGACCTCCAGGCGGGAGCAGGTGAGGCCGGCGTTCTCCAGGTCGCGCCGCAGGTCGGGC
>DATHAK010000181.1:0-2991 GCA_035296685.1 Blastococcus sp. | reverse complement strand
GCGACCAGGCTGGTCGCCAGGTGCACGGCGCCGATCTGCGTGCGGTCGCCGAACTTCAGCACCGTCGCGATCAGGTTGACGACCACCGCGGCGAACAGCTCGTAGGGGTTGTGCAGCTCGGGGGCGTCGATGTCGCCGATGAAGAACCCGAAGTTCAGGGTCGCCGCGAGCACGACGAAGAAACGAAGGCGACCTTCTCGAGGTTCACCCGGCCCTCCGCCCTTCGCGCGCCTGCCCCGGATGATCATGACGGCCGGGGTGCCGGACCGCGCGCCGAACGCCGTCTCCGTAGGGTCCATCGGGTGGCGTGGAAGCGGGCCGTGTTCGCGTTGTTCACCGTCGCGGCCGGCACCAACGTCCCGACACCGCTCCTGCTCGTGTACCAGGAGCGACTGGGCCTCTCCGCCGAGGTGCTCACCGCGCTGTTCGGTTGCTACGCCGCCGGCCTGGTTCCCGCATTGCTCATCTCCGGCCCGCTGTCGGACCGGCTCGGCCGCCGCCGCGTCGCGATCCCCGGGATCGTGTTGTCGGCCCTCACCTCGATCGCCTTCGCCGCCGCCGGCGACTCCGTCACCCTGCTGTTCCTCGCCCGGTTCGCCCAGGGCGTCGTCAGCGGTGTGGTCTTCAGCGTGGGCAGCGCGTGGGTCGGGGAGCTCTCGGTCGCCTCCGGGGAGGGAGCGGGTGGCCGACGGGCGGCGGTCGCGATGACCGCCGGCTTCTCGCTGGGGCCGCTGACCAGCGGCCTGCTCGGGCAGTACGCCCCGGCTCCGACCGTCCTGCCCTACCTGATCCACGTCGCCCTCGTGGCCGTGGGCCTCGCCCTCGCGCTGGGGCTGCCGGAGACGGTCGACCTGCTCCCGCACCCCCGGCCCGGGGACGCGCCACCGACGGCGGTGCGGCTGATCCGGCCGGGCGACGGGCTGCTCGTGGCCACCGTGCTGGCGCCGGTCGCCATCTGCGTCTACGCGTTCCCCGCCGCGATGATCAACGCCGTCCCGCTCCTGGTCGACCTGCCCTACGGCGGCGTCGCCCTCACCGGTGTGCTGGCCGGTGTGACGCTCGGGGCGGGCACGCTCGTGGCCGGCCAGCAGCGTCGCCTCGGCCCGTGGACGGCGGTCGTCGGGTCCGCGGCGGGAGCGGCCGGCTTCGTGGCGGCGACGGCGTTCGCGCTCACCGGGGCGTGGCCGTGGCTCGTCTTCGCCGCCCCGCTGCTCGGCGCCGGTGGCGGGCTCTGCCTCGCGGCAGGCCTGACGCTGACCGCCCGGCTCGCCGCGCCCACCCGCCTGGGCGCCCTCACCTCGCTGTTCCTGGCCTGCGCCTACGTGGGCTTCGCCGCGCCGTTCGCCATGGCCGTGGCCGCCCGGGCCACGACGGCGGCGGTGCCCCTGGCGGCGGCCGCCGGGCTCACAGCCCTCCTCGCGGTCCGGCTGCTGCCCGTGGCCCGCGCCCGCCGGCTGTAGGCGCAGGAGGGCTGCAGACGCACGACGGCGCCCCCTCCCCGGAGGGAGGAGGCGCCGCCGATGTGCCGGCTGGGTCAGCCGGCGATCTTCTCCGCGAACTGACCCTCGAACGCCTCGGCCACGACCTGGGCGCCGCCGGGCACGTCGGCCGGCGTCAGGACGAAGCTCTGGAGGCTGGGCGACTTGCCGGTCTCGAAGCCACGGATCGGGACCGTCAGGCCACCCGTGTCGACGTCCTCGAGCCCGTCGAACGCGTCGAGCAGGCCCTGGCGGGTGAGGTCACCGTTCTCGCACGCCGCGTTCAGCACCTCGTTCATCAGCGTGCTCATGCCGGTGCCGACGACCACACCGAGGCTCGGGGTGATGTCGGGGTAGGCCTTCTCGTACGCCTCGAGCAGGTCGGGGTTGGCGTCGAAGGAGGAGACCGGCGACGCGACGTACAGGTGCGACTTCAGCCACTCGGCCGTGGGGCCGGCGAGCAGACCAGGGGCGAAGACCGGGTTGCTGCCGAGGATCGGCACGTCCAGACCCGACGCCTCCATCACCGCCGCCACCGAGGCCGTCTGCGTCGGGGCCACGGTGAGGGCGATCATGTCGACGCCGGCCGCCGCGAACTGCGTGACCTGGGCGCTCATGTCCTGGTCGGTCGACTTGATCTGCGCCTCGATCACCTCGAGGCCCATCTCGTCGGCGACGGCCTGCGTGCCGGCGAGCCCGTTGGCGCCGTACTCACCCTCGAAGTAGATGTGCCCGACGGTGTCGCCCTCCTTGAGGAGGCCCTCCTTGAACATGTAGTCGTAGCCGTTGGCGATCTCGACGTCGTACGTCGCGCCCACCACGCCCGTGCCGGGGATCTCCGTCAGCGTCTTCGACCAGGCGGACGGGAAGTTGACGATCTGGTCGGCCTCGTACTCCGGCGCCAGCGCGGTGTTGATCGGCGAGCCGATGGTCTGCTGCATCGCCAGGATGCTGTCCTTCATCCCGCTGTAGAGCTGCACACCCTGCTGGGGGACGTAGCCGGTGTCCTGGACGTCGAGTTCGACGTCGTAGGTGTCACAGACCTGGTGGTCCTCCCAGTACAGCGTGTTGGCGTTGGTGATGTCCTTGCCGAGCGCGGCGAAGACACCCGTCAGGTCGGTGAGGACACCGAGCTTGATGGTGGTGCCCTCGACGCCGACGTCGGTGGTGACGTCGGCCGCGTCCCCCTCGCCGCCGCCGGACGAGCCGCTGTCCTGGGCCTTGTTGCTGCAGCCGGAGGCAGTGGCGACGACGGCGACGGCGAGCAGCGCCGCACCGCGCGAACGCTTGCTGAGTGTCATGAGGTACTCCCTTGTGCTGGACGGTCGGACGGAACAGACGTGGTGGAACTGCTGGTGGCCGCTGAGTCGGTCTTGGTGGCCGGTCCACCGCCGGGATCCCGCCCCCGCCGCCGGACGCGATGCGCGAGGCCGGCGAGGCCTGCGGGCTCGAAGAGGATCACCAGCACGATCGCCGCGCCGTAGAGGAAGCGCGCGGCCTCACCTGCGGCCAG
>DATHAK010000180.1:0-2707 GCA_035296685.1 Blastococcus sp. | reverse complement strand
GCGGGCGTCACCCAACGATGTGACTGACTGGGTGAGATCTTAAGCGGCGGGACGTTACAACAAGCCGCGTTCGCGTGCGCGGAGCACCGCCGCCCGTCGATTGGTGACGTCGAGCTTGGTGAAGATGTGCTTGGTGTGGGTACGCACCGTGTTGTGCGAGACGAAGAGCTCGCGTGCGATCTGCGGCCCGGTCAGCTCACTGTCGAGCAGCCTGAGCACCTGCAGTTCGCGGTTGCTCAACGGCTCTGCGGACGATGCGGCCCGGCGTTGCCCCGGGTCGGGAACCCCGGCTGCGGGAGCTGCGGCGAGGTTGAGCAAGCGGCGGGCCTTGTCGCTGGTGACCCTCTGATAGTCCGCGTCGCCCGCGACACCGTGTTGGGTGGCGTCGCGCAGCAGGCTCAGCATGGGTGTGCCTTCGTCAAGGAAGAGCCGGACGTAACCCTCTGGTTCGGGTGCCCGCGCCAAGGCTTGAGCAAGGGACTCCCGGGCCTGCGCTCGACGCCCGCGCGCGTCCTGTACGAGGGCGGTCAGGAGGCGGATCTCGACAGAACTTCCGGCCCGTCCATACGTCTCGGCGGCAGCCAACAGGCGGTCCAACAGGCTCGCTGCCTGGACGATCGCTCCGCTGTCCTGGTTCCCGTGCTGCGCGAGGATCAGACGTACGAGGGTGAGGTGGTCGAACTCGCTCAGATAGCTGGCGTCATCCGTGACGGACAAACCTCGGTCCCGGGCCCAGTCACCGGCCTCCGAAAGCTTGCCCTGTGCGATCCAGATTCGGGTCTTCATGGCGGGAATGGGTCGCACGTCCGGGAAAAATCCCGGCCGGTAGAGCTGATCCGCCTGATCCAGGTGGCTGACGGCCGCATCCAGGTCGCCCTCGGCTTTGGCGAGGAGTCCCCTCGCGACGAACCAGCGATAGCGACCCTCGTTCATCCCGGCCCGTTCTCGGGGTACTACGGCGGCCTGGAGGTGATCCCTGGCGCTCTCGAGGTCTCCGGTTTCGACATCGATCTCGCTCAGCCCCACGTGCATCTCGGCGATCGCGCGCGCGACGAGCTCGCCCCGTGCCTCGGCCGTCTGCAAGGCACGCTCGTAGAGCCGGCGTGCCGTCCTGGGCCGGCCGGCCGCGAGCCACAGGTCAGCGAGCACGACCGTGCCGCTCAACTCGTCGACGAGGCTGCCGCCCGCGTGCAGGCTGGCCACGGCCTGGGTGAAGGTCTCCAGCGCGCTCGACACGTCCCCTTGCGCCCACGCGGCGAGGCCCAGGAACCCGGCCGCCCCACCCCGCGCGAAATGGTCGTCAGGACCAGCCAGGTCGAGGGCCTGCCGGGCGTGTTCCGCCGTGGCTGCCGCATCGCCGCGTGACTGGGCGAGCGAGGCGCGGTAGATGGCGATGGTTGCCGGCAGCATGTGGAGATCTTCGGTGTCTGCCCAGGGGAGCGCGTCCCCGTCCGGCACGGCGGCCAGCGCACGTTCCGCGTCCTCGAGTCGGGGCTCAACGGCGTCGGGATCGCCGGAAGCCAGGAGCATGGACCCGTAGAAGACGCTCAGCACCGGGCTGCGTCGAATGGCGTCGTCGGGCAGCGACTTTAGCCAGACGTACATCATCGCTTCCTGCCGGTTCCGTCGGATCGCCGCCACGGCCAGCTCGATCAGGCGAGCCGCCCGATCGAAGTCTCGGGCAGCCAGTGCGTGCCTGACCGCTTCCTCGATCAGGTCGTGGCGCTCGAACCACTGGCTCGCGCGCTGGTGCAGCAGCGAGACCTGGTCCGGCTGCTCGCTGACCATCCGCGCCCGGAGCACATCGGCGAACAAGTGGTGGTAGCGATACCACTCCCTCCGGTCGTCCAGAGCCACGATGAACAAGTTGGCGCGTTCGAGCGCCACGAGCATGTCGCTGCCGTCGTCGCGGCCGGTGACGGCGTCACACAGCGGCCCAGTCAGCCGGTCGAGAACCGCTGACTGCAACAGGAATCCGCGAACCGCGGCGGATTGGTGCCGCAGCACCTCTTCGATCAGGTAGTCGACGATGTAGCGGTCATCCCCTGCGAACCGGGCGATAAAGCCGCTCACGTCCTCGCGTCCCTGGAGCGAGAGGGCGGCCAGTTGCAACGCGGCGATCCACCCCTCGGTCCGCTCCGCCAGCACGGCCACGTCTGCCGCGGCGAGATCGAGGCCGGTCACCACGGAGAGGTACGCGTTGGTCTCGTCGGGAGTGAAACGCAAGTCGGCGGCCCGGATGTCGACCAACTCGCCGCGCACCCGCCACCGAGCCAGCGGCAGATCCGGGTCGGCGCGGGTGCTGACCACCACGTGCACCTGGGAGGGAAGGTGCTCCAGGAGGAAGGCCAAACCCTCGTTGACCTCGTGATTGTCGACCAGGTGGTAATCGTCGAGCACCAGCCACAGCTCACCCGGCGCTGCGGCCAACTCGTTGAGCAGCGTGG
Source organism: Blastococcus sp. (assembly GCA_035296685.1). Classification (GTDB taxonomy): domain Bacteria; phylum Actinomycetota; class Actinomycetes; order Mycobacteriales; family Geodermatophilaceae; genus Blastococcus_B. The sequence continues at coordinate 260 of DATHAK010000180.1, read as the reverse complement.
TGAGCACCAGCTCGGTCTGCACCGGGGAGGACGCGAGCAGCTCCAGCGCACTCGCGCCAACGCCCGGCACGGCGCCCTGGACCGCGGTCACCACGTACGTCCAGAACGACGCCGGTTCTTTGTCCGCGGCGTCGAGCGAGAGCCACGCTACACAACGTCCTTCAGCGGACGCCTCGTACAGCCACGCCGCCAGGACCGTCGTCTTGCCGAACCCGGCCGGGGCGGACACCAGCGTCAGCCTCGCTTCAGCTCCGTTTCCC
>DATHAK010000179.1:0-2574 GCA_035296685.1 Blastococcus sp. | reverse complement strand
GGAGCGACAGGTGACCATCGGGCGGGAGACATTCCCCGTACCGGAGCCGTTCCTGGTGATGGCGACCCAGAACCCGATCGAGTCCGACGGCACCTACCCGCTGCCCGAGGCGCAGGTCGACCGATTCATGATGAAGGTGCTTGTGAGCTATCCGACCTCGCCTGAGGAACACGCGATCGTCGGGCGGGCTCTGCTGCCGCCGGGTCCACCGCAGGTGATGCTGACCCCGGAAGACCTGATCCGGATGCGGGACAGCGTCGGGCAGGTCTACGTCGACCCCGCCGTCGTCGACTACGCCGTCCGGCTCGTGGCCGCCACCCGATCGCCGGGAGGGGTCGGCCAAGGCGACCTGGACAGGTACGTGACTTACGGGGCCAGCCCGCGGGCCACGATCGCGCTCGTCCTGGGCGGCCGGGCGCTCGCGTTCCTGCGCGGCCGGGACTACGTGCTCCCCAACGACGTCGACGAAGTGACCCTCGACGTACTGCGGCACCGCATTGTGCTTTCGTACGAGGCGCTGGCTGACGACCTCGACGCCGACACCATCCTCACCCGCGTCCTGCGCGCCGTTCCGATCCCGGACGTAGTGCTGCAGCCATGATCGCGCTACTCAGCAGGGGGGACGACCCCCCTGACCCCCCGTCCAAGATGAGGGGTCCGGACCGTCTGCTGCTCCTCCTGGAGTGGCGGGTGGTGCGGCGACTGGACGGGCGCCTCCAAGGCGGCTACCGAACCGCGCGGCGGGGAAGCGGCCTCGACTTCCACGGACTGCGGCCGTACGTCGAGGGCGACGATGCCCGGCATATCGACTGGAACGTCACTGCCCGGCTCGATGAACCGCAGATACGCGAGTTCAACGAGGACCGTGAGCTGACCACCTGGCTGGTCCTCGACCGATCGGCGTCCATGGTGGTCGGCGGCACGGACCGCGGAAAGCAGGATGTGCTTGCCGAACTCGCCCTCATTCTGGCCAGGGTGCTCGGCCGAAACGGCAACCGGGTCGGCGCCATCCTCTACGACGGAGCCTTGCGAGCGAAGCGAGCAGCGGCGATGACCGCCGGCGCCGGCACCACCCGCATCGTCCCGCCCAGCACTGGACGCGGCCACGCGCTGCGTATCGGACGGGAACTCGACCGCGCAGTCGACTCCCCGGCAGCGGCCACCACGGACCTCGCCGCGATGCTCGATACGGTCGCGTCGCTGGCGCGGCGCTGCCTGGTCGTGGTGATCTCGGACTTCATCGGCACGGGGGAGTGGCAACGTCCGCTCATCCGGCTCGCGCACCGAAACGACGTCGTGGCGTTGCGAGTAGTCGACCGTGCGGACGAAGCGCTCCCCGAGGTCGGTCTGATCGTGGTCGAGGACGCGGAGACCAGCGAGCAGCTCCTCGTCGATTCGGCCGACCCGTGGTTCCGCGCCCGGTTCCGCGACGGGGTCGACGAGCGCGAGGCCGGACTCCGATCTGGCATGCGCCGGGCCGGGGTGCCGTTGCACCGGGTCGACACCGGCAGCGACCTCCTCGAGACGCTGGTGAAGGTCATCACCGAGACCCAGCGGAGGCGCCGTTGAGCCTCTCCTACCCGCCGCTGCTCATCCTTGGCCTGTTGGTCGCCGCTGCGCTGATCGTCGGTGCCGTGCTCGCGGGCCGACGCCGGTCCGCTGCCCTTGCCGCAGCAGGGGTCTCGGTGGCTGGCCGGCGCAACAACCAGCTCGGGCTGTGGCTCTCAATCGGCGGGGTCGTGCCGCTGGCGGTTGCCGTGGCCGGGCCAGCCTCTGCCCTGCCGGTCGGCCGGAGCGCTGGCACGGTCATCCTGGCGATGGACGTGTCCAACAGTATGAGTGCCGACGACCTCGCTCCGAGCCGGCTAGCGGCCGCGCAGCAGGCAGCACTGTCGTTCATCGACGCCCAGCCCGACAGCGTCGACATCGGCGTCGTCGGGTTCGACCAGGGTGCGCTGGCCACCTCGCGGCCAAGCGCGGATCGCGCCGCGGCGAAGGCGGCGGTGCAGGGGCTGCGAACTGCCGGTGGGACCTCGCTGGCGTCGGCGATTCTCGGTTCGCTGAGCGCAATCACCGGCACACCGGTCAGGATTGGCGAGGACGGCGATCTGCCCGACATCGGGGACTGGGGCTCGGCGACCATCGTGCTGTTCTCCGACGGCGAGGACAAGGCCGGCACCGGCGGCAGCGACGCGGTATCGGCGGCAGCGACGATTGCCCAGAACGCCGGTGTGCACATCGAAGCCGTCGGTGTTGGTACCGCAGAGGGAACGACCGTCGAGATCGACGGTTTTCAGTTGCACACGGCTCTGGATACCGAGCAGTTGGCCGCTATCGCGCAGGCCACCGGTGGCACCTACCATCGCGCATCCGAGACGGAACAACTCGACGACATCGCGTCCACCATCGATCTCAGGCTGACTGTGGCTAAGCAGGACGTACCGCTGGCCGGCGGCTTCATCGCCGTGGCGCTCGCGCTGCTGGCAGCCGGTGCGCTGCTCACCGCCGTACGCACGGGACGGCTCGTGTGATGACCTTCAGCTGGCCTTGGGCCTTGGCGTCGCTGCTGATCAT
>DATHAK010000178.1:0-36068 GCA_035296685.1 Blastococcus sp. | reverse complement strand
GATCGACGCCGACGCGACCTTCGACCCGGTCAACTTCTCCTTCCCGCACGGCACGCACATCTGCGCGATGGAGGTCGACACCGAGACCGGCATGGTGAAGATCCGCAAGTACGCCTGCGTGGACGACGTCGGGAAGATCGTGAACCCGCTGATCGTCGAGGGTCAGGTGCACGGCGGCCTCGCGCAGGGCATCGCCCAGGCGCTGTACGAGGAGGCCGTGTACGACGCCGACGGCAACCTCACCACCGGCACCTTCGTCGACTACCTGGTGCCGTCGGCCGCGGACCTGCCGCACTTCGACACGGGCAACACCGTGCACGAGGCGCCCGGCAACCCGATCGGGGCCAAGGGGGTCGGCGAGGCGGGCTGCATCGCCAGCACCCCGGCGGTCGTGAACGCCGCGCTGGACGCCGTCCGCCACCTGGGGGTCGACGACATCCTCATGCCGCTCACCCCGGAACGTGTCTGGCGGGCGATCCACCGGGGCGGGGACGGCGCCGGCCGCGCCACCGCGGGAACCAACGCCTACGGCGGGGCGCAGACCGAGACCACCGCCGGTGTGTCCACCGACGCTTCCTCGCTGGGAGGGGACCGATGATTCCGGCAGCCTTCGCCTACGCCCGCCCGACCACCGTCGACGAGGCGCTGCAGGCGGTCGCCTCCGGCGGCGAGGACGTCAAGATCCTGGCCGGTGGCCAGTCGCTGATCCCGGTCATGCGGCTGCGCCTCGCGGCGCCGGAGACCGTCGTGGACCTCACGAAGGTGGCCGAGCTGCGCGGCGTGCGGGAGGAGGAGGACGCGATCGTCATCGGCGCGATGACGACGCACTCCGACGTGATCTCCGACCCGCTGATCGGGCGGTGGGCGCCGCTGATCGCCGAGGCGACCGAGACGGTCGCCGACCGGCAGGTGCGCCACCGGGGCACCTTCGGCGGGGCGCTCGCCCACGCCGACCCGGCCGGCGACCTGCCGGCGGTGGCCCTGGCCCTGGATGCCGAGTTCGTCGTCGCGGGGATGAACGGACGCCGCACCGTGCCCGCCGAGGAGTTCTTCGTCGACTACCTCACCACCGCGCTGGGTGAGGGGGAGCTGCTCGTGGAGATCCGGGTGCCCAAGCTGCACGGCACCTGGGGCATGCACTACGAGAAGTTCAACCGCGTGGCCCAGGCGTGGTCGATCGTCGCCGTGGCCGCACTGGTCCGCCGCGAGGAGGGACGCATCGCCGAGGCGCGGATCGGGCTGACCAACATGGGCCCGACCCCGCTGCGGGCCCGGGGCGTCGAGGCGGCGCTGGTCGACGTCGAGGCGACTCGGGAGGCGGTCGCCGCCGCGGCCGAGCACGCCGCGGAGGGCACCAGCCCGAGCAGCGACCTCAACGCGCAGGCCGACTACCGCCGGCACCTCGCGACGGTGCTGACTCGCCGCGCGGTGACGGTGGCCGCTGGGCTGTAGCTTGAAGGACCTCGTCCTCCCCACCCCTCGCAGGCTCGGGGCGGTGCCCGGGACGGGGCCACGCCGGTCCGTATCCGTCCGTCCCGGCCGGCCCGCCTCCAGGGCGGGCCGGCCGAGCAGACCTCCAGGAGGTCAGTCGTGCAACTGGAGAACTCGTTCACCGTGCCCGTGCCCGTCGACGAGGCGTGGCGGGTGCTCCTCGACATCGAGCGGATCGCTCCCTGCATGCCGGGTGCCGCGCTGGACTCGGTGACCGGGGACGACTTCACCGGCCGGGTCAAGGTCAAGCTGGGGCCGATCAACCTGACCTACCAGGGCAAGGCCTCGTTCATCGAGAAGGACGAGGCCGCGCACAAGGCGGTCATCGACGCCCGCGGCAAGGACCAGCGCGGCAACGGCACCGCTGCGGCGACGGTCACCGCGAGGCTGAAGGCGGAGGGCTCGATCACGCGGGTCGACGTCCTGACGGACCTGAACATCACCGGCCGGCCGGCGCAGTTCGGCCGTGGCGTCATGACCGACGTCGGCAACAAGCTGCTCGGCCAGTTCGCCGACAAGCTCGCCGCTCAGCTGGGTGAGGGCGACGCGCAGGGCGACGCGGCTCGCGCGGAGAGCACCCCGAGCAAGGCGGCGGCCACCGCCGCCGGTGCCGTGGAGGAGGTCGCCGCGTCGGCCGAGCAGGCCGCCGGTGACGGGACTCCGGCCAAGAAGGCCGCGGCCGCCACCAAGAAGGCCGCCGCGGCCGCGGCCGACTCGGTGGCCACGACCAGCCCGATCGACGTGCCGGCCAAGAAGACCGGGGCCGCGGAGGCGGCCCCCGAGCAGGCCGCGCCCGCCAAGGCCGACGAGACCCGGCCGATGAAGGCCGTGCCGGCGCCGGCCGACACCGCGCCTGCCGCCGCCGAGACCGCTCCGGCGGCCCAGGACACCGCGCCCAAGGCGCCGAGCGGCCCGCCCGGGGGCACCACGGCGCCGCCCCGGAAGGCCGCCACGGGCTCGCCGGTGCGGAGCGTGCCGTCGGACGGCCCGCGCGAGATGCCGCGGCAGGAACCCGAGCCGATCGACCTGCTGGAGGTCGCCGGCGGGGCCGCGATGGCCCGCTACGCGGCCCCGGCCGCGGGGGTCTTCGGGCTGCTGCTGCTCATCTTCCTGCTGGTGCGCCGGCGGCGCTGATCACGCCCGGGGCAGCTCGTCGAGCCAGGCGAGCGCGGCCGCCGCGACCACGTCGACGTTCCTGAGGGCGTGGTCGCCGGGGACGGCGTAGACCGAGGCGCCCGGCTGCCCCGAGAGCACCGCCGCGACGGCAGCCGGTGAGCCGAAGGCGTCGGTCTCGCCCTGGACGACGCCCAGCGGCACCGGCACGGCCGTGAGCTCCGCGGCGCGGCTCTTCTCCGGTCGGCCCGGCGGGTGCAGCGGGAAGGCCAGCGCGAGCACGCCCGCGGCGCCGTGCTCGACCGCGGTCCGGCAGGCCACCCGCGCGCCGGCGCTGCGCCCGCCCAGAACGAGCGGCCCGGTCAACCGCCCGGCGTCGCGCAGGTGCTCCATCACCGACCGCCAGCCCGCGTCCAGCGTCGGCGGGGCCGTGGCGACGCGCCTGCCCGCCACGCGCCACGGCTGCTCGACCCGCACCACCCGCCAGCCGCCGCCCGCGGCCTCCGCGGTGACGGCCACCAGGTCGGCCGACTCGACCCCGCCGCCGGCTCCGTGCCCGAGCACGAGCGTGCCGCGGACCGCACCGGTGGGCTCCGTGACGTGCGCCCGTGCCGGGCCGTGCGGAGTGGCGACCTCCTCGCTCATGCGGAAAGGGCGAGCAGCCCGTCGACCGCGCCGGCGAGGTCGTCCGCGGCGACGTGCGGCGGGTCGTAGACCGCGGGATAGCTCCGCTCCGAGCGGGCGAACCAGGCGCCGGTCAGGCCGGCCCGCTGCGCCCCCTGCACGTCCCAGCCGTGGGCGGCGACCAGCGCGAGTCGGTCGGGCGCGACGCCGCACGTGCCGGCGGCCCAGAGGTAGACCTCCCGCGCCGGCTTCCAGGCGCGGATCACCTCGCTGGACAGCGTCCGCTCGACCAGGGGAGCGATACCGCCCCGTTCGAGGCCGGCCTCGGCGACTCCCGGAGCGCCGTGCGAGAGCGTGACCACCCGGACACCGGCCCCGGCCAGCCGGCGCAGCGCCGGCTCGACGTCGGGATGCGGCGCGAGCTCGAGGAAGGCGTCGGCGACCCCGCTGCGCGCCGCCTCGTCCAGGTCCGTCAGCTGCGCCAGCGCCGCGTCGAACGCCGCGCGGAAGCCGAACCAGGTGCCCGTGACGGCACCGGCGACGCCGGTGAGGAGCGTCCGTGCGAACACCGCGCCGAGCAGCGCGCCGTCCTGCCCCGCCTCCACCAGGGCCGCCCGCACCGGAGCGAGGTCGAGCAGCGTCTCGTTGACGTCGAGCGCGACGACCTCCGGCCGGCGGCGGGCGCTCATGCCTGGTCGCGCTCGTCCAGCGGCAGTGCCGCCCCGGCGGCCGGCGGACGGCGCATCTTGCCGGTGAGCTTGCGGTAGGCGAACCAGACGACGGCGAGCGCGAACGCCGCGACGACGACGTAGTCGAGGTAGTGCAGGTTCGCCTGGATGAAGTCGCCCGCCGCCACGCCGAGGCTGACCAGCACGGCGTTCCAGATGAGGCTGCCGGCCGCGGTGAACAGCAGGAACTGCCCGAACGGCATGCGCACGACGCCCGCGGGCACCGAGATGAAGCTGCGCACGATCGGCACCATCCGGCCGAGGAACACCGCCGAGCGCCCGTGCCGCTCGAACCAGCCGAAGGTCTTGTCGACGTCCGCGGTCTCGACCAGGGGCAGCCGGTCGAGGAAGGCGTGCGAGCGGCGGGGCCCCAGCGCCCGACCGACGACGTAGAAGAACATCGCGCCGACGATCGAGCCGAGGGTGGCGAACAGGATGACCGGGACGATGTTCATCCGGCCGTCGTTGATCAGCACCCCGGCCAGCCCGAGCACCGCCTCGCTGGGGATCGGCGGGATCACCGTCTCGGCGAGGATCGACAGCCCCACGCCGACCGGGCCCAGCTTGTCGACCAGGTCGAGGAGGAAGCCGGTGATCCCGCCCTCGTCGGAGGAGGCGGCGGCGAGGAGCGACATGCGGCCCACGGTAACGGCGCCTCCTGTGCGCTGCCGGGCCCCGTCCGGCGGGCCGGGCTAGGTTCGGGAACCATGCGACAGCGCTTCTCCACCCGGGCCGTCGTGGTGGGGGACCGCGCCGGCACCGTCGTCCCCGACGCCGTTCTCGACGTCGACGACGGGCTGATCAGCTGGGTCGGCCCGGCGGCCGAGGCGCCGGACCCCGGCGACGCCGAACGGGTCGAGCTGCCCGGCGTGCTGCTGCCCGGGCTGGTGAACATCCACTCCCACGCGCCGATGGTGCTGTTCCGGGGGCAGGGCGAGGGGCTGCCGCTGGAGCGCTGGCTGCAGGAGGTCATGTGGCCGCGGGAGGCGCGGCTCACCCCGGAGGACGTCGAGGTGGCGATGACCGCCGCGTCGGCGGAGATGCTGGGCAACGGGGTCACCACCAGCGTCGAGATGTACTTCCACCCGGAGCGGATTGCCGCGGCCGTGGGCCGCACCGGCGCCCGCGCGCTGATCCTGGCGCCGCTGATCCCACTGCCCGGCCTGCCGCCGTTCGAGCAGCAGCTCGCCGACGCCGTCGCCCTGGCGGCGACCGCCCCGGAGGACGGCTCCGTCGAGTTCGGCATCGGGCCGCACGCGGCCTACACCGTGCCCCTCCCGGTCCTGCGGGAGGCCGCCCGCCTGAGCCGCGAGCACGGTCTCCTGCTGCACCTGCACGTCGCCGAGACCGCCACCGAGGGAGCCGACCTGCTCGCCCGGCACGGACTCTCGGTACCGGCGCTGCTCGCGGCGCACGACGTCCTGGGCGGCCGGGTGCTCGCCGCGCACTGCGTGCACATGGACGACGCGGACCTCGAGCTCTGGCGCGAGTACGACGTCGCCGTCGCCCACTGCCCGGCCAGCAACGCCAAGCTGGCAAGCGGCATCGCGCCGCTGCGCGCGATGCTCGACCGGGGCATCCGGGTGGGCATGGGCACTGACGGCCCGGCGTCCAACGACGGCCTCGACCTCCTCGCCGACCTGCGGCTGGCCGCCTCGCTGGCACGGCTGGCCGGGCGGTCGGCGACCGCGCTCACCGCCGCCGAGGCCGTCTGGCTCGCCACCGGAGGCGCCGCCGACGCCATCGGGCGGTCCGACCTCGGCCGGCTGGAGCCCGGACGGCGGGCCGACCTGGTGCACGTCGACACCCGGGACATCGTGTTCGAGCCGGTCGGCGACCCGGCCGACCTGCTGGCCCACCTCGTCTGGTCCGGCGGAGGCCGCCACGTGCGCGACGTCTGGGTGGGCGGCCGGCAGGTGGTGGCCGACGGCGGGTCGACCACGGTGGATCTCCAGGCGCTGCGCGCCGACGTCGCGGCCCGGGCCGCGCGGCTCGCCGCCGGCTGAGTTTCTTCAACCGGACGGTTGACTAAGCCGCATCGATAGGTCTACCGTCTTTGTCAACCGAGAGGTTGAGTACGAGGAGGACGCAGTGGCGGCGGATCCGCTCTCCCGGGTGTTCTCGGCGCTGGCCGACCCCACCCGCCGGGACATCGTGGCGCGGCTCGCGGTCGGCGACGCCACGGTCAACGAGCTCGCCGCGCCGTACGACGTGACCGTCCAGGCCGTCTCCAAGCACCTCAAGGTGCTGGAGGACGCCGGCCTGGTGAGCCGGAGCCGGGAGGCCCAGCGCCGCCCGGTGCACCTCGAGGCGAATGTCTTCGACCTGATGACCAAGTGGATCGAGCGCTACCGGCGGCAGGCAGAAGAGCGCTACCGCCGTCTGGACGACGTCCTGCGTTCCATGCCGGACGAACCACCCGCACCCACCCGCCAGGAAGGAACACCGTCATGACCAGCACCACACACCGCGAGACCCGGATCGTCGCCGACCCCGACGTGCCGCTCGTCCGGATCACCCGCGAATTCGACGCACCGCCCGAGAAGGTCTTCCGGGCGCACACCGACCCCGACCTCGTCGCCCAGTGGCTCGGCCCGCGGGACCTGACGATGACGATCGACCACTACGACTGCCGCACCGGCGGCTCCTACCGGTACGTCCACTCGCGGGACGGCGAGGACTACGGCTTCCACGGCAGCTTCCACGAGGTGCGGCCGAACGAGCTCATCGTCCAGACCTTCACCTTCGAGGGCATGCCGGACGGCGTGGCCCTGGAGAAGCTGGTCCTCGAGGACATCGGCGGCGGCCGCACCCGGCTGACGGCGACGTCCCTGGTGGACTCGTTCGCCGACCGCGACGCCTTCGTCGCCAGCGGCATGGAGACCGGTGTCGTCGAGGGCTACGAGCGACTCGACGAGATCCTCGCCCGCAGCTGAGCATCCGGCCCGACAGGAGACGACGATGGACATGAAGCTCGAGCTGGTGCCGATCCCGGTCACCGACGTCGACCGTGCCAAGGCCTTCTACGTGGAGCGGCTCGGCTTCGTCGAGGACGTCGACGTCCGGCCCACCGACGGTGTGCGGGTCGTGCAGCTGACCCCTCCCGGCTCGGCGTGCTCGATCGGGATGGGCACCGGCCTGGAGGCCTACGACGGCCGGGAGCCGGGCTCGGTCAAGGCGCTGCACCTGGTGGTCGCCGACATCGAGGCGGCCCGCGCGGAGCTGGTCGGTCGCGGGGTCCAGGTGGGTCCGGTGACCGACGTCGGCGGCGGGGTGAAGTACGCGGGGTTCAGCGACCCCGACGGCAACACCCTGACGCTGCAGGAGATGCCCTGGCGCACGGGGGAGGCCTTCTAGGCCCGCAGCGAGATCGTGTCGCCGCGGTGCACGGTGCGCAGTTCACCGGGCAGCTCGCGGCGACCGACCTCGGCCAGGAAGTCGCCGAGGGGACTCTTGAAGCGGTTGTAATCGTCGAAGTGGATCGGCACCGTGACCGGCGGCTTCAGCAGCTCGACGAGGTCGGCGCCCTGCCGGGCGTCCATCGTCACGGTGACGCCGAGGACCTTCGTGCCGCCCAGGTGCGGGATGAGAACGTCGAGCGGGCCGCAACGCTCCAGCACCTCGGCGAGCTGCGGGCGGTAGAGGGTGTCGCCACTGACGTAGCCCCGCCAGGCGACGTCCTGCGCGGCCACGCCTCCGCGGACCAGCTCGAGCACGCTGCCCATCACCTGCGGGAGCAGCCGGGCCAGCGGTCCGGGGCCGTGCACGCCGGGCACCGCGGTGATCCGCAGGGTGTCGGTGCCGCTGGTGAGCTCGTGGGTCTGCCAGGCGCGCAGGTCCGAGGTCTGCGCGAACCCGCGGCCGGACAGGCACTTCGCCGCCTCCGGCGTGGTGACGACCGGGGTGCCCTTCGGGAGTGACCGGGTGGCGACACGGTCCCAGTGGTCGCCGTGCAGGTGCGACAGCACGATCGCGTCCAGCGCGGGCAGCTGCGTGGGCTGCAGGGCCGGCTCGGTCAGCCGCTTGGCCCGCAGTCCGTATCCCAGCCGGGCGTGCTGGCCCCGGTGCAGGAAGTTGGGGTCGGTCAGCAGGGTGAAGGGGCCGATCCGAAGCAGCGTCGTGGCATTGCCGCCGAAGGTGAGGGTGACGTCGTCCCCGGACGCGGTCATGGAGGGCGGCGTACCCACCGGACCCGTGCCCACTCGGGGGGTGCGGGGCCGCTGGTAGACAGGGGCGCGTGCCCTCCGCCCGCGCCGTCGAGGAGTCGTTCCTCGCGCTCCCGCTGTCCGCGCTGACCGACGCCGCCCTGACCCGTGCGCTCGACCTCGGCTGCGAGCACGCCGATCTCCGGGTGGAGCGGATCCGCACGCAGACCATCAGCCTCCGCGACGCCCGGCCGGAGTCGTTCACCGACGGCGAGGACCTCGGCCTCGCCGTCCGCGTGGTCCACGAGGGCACCTGGGGCTTCGCCGCCGGCGTCGTCGTCACCGCGGCCGAGGCGGTCCGCCTGGCCGAGGAGGCTGTCGCGGTCGCCCGGGTGTCGGCCGCGATCAACAGCGACCGCGTGGAGCTGGCGCCCGAGCCGGTGTACCCCGACGCCACCTGGGTCTCCGACTACGAGATCGACCCGTTCGAGGTCGCCGACACCGAGAAGACCGGCCTGCTCACCGAGCTGTCGGAGCAGCTGCTGGCCGCCGACGGCGTGGAGCACGTGCAGAGCAGCTGCATGCACGTGAAGGAGCAGAAGTACTACGCCGACACCGCCGGCACCCGCACCCGGCAGCAGCGGGTGCGCATCCACCCCGAGTTCACCGCGCTCACCGTCGACCGCGCGACCGGGCAGTTCGAGAGCATGCGCACCCTGGCCCCGCCGGTGGGGAAGGGCTGGGAGTACCTGGCCGGGGGTGACTGGGACTGGCATCGGGAGCTGTCGGAGTTGCCCGAACTCTTGCGGGAGAAGACGAAGGCGCCGTCGGTGGAGGCCGGCCGCTACGACCTGGTCGTCGACCCGTCGAACCTCTTCCTGACCATCCACGAGTCGATCGGGCACGCGACCGAGCTCGATCGGGCGCTCGGCTACGAGGCCGCCTACGCCGGCACGTCGTTCGCCACCGTCGACAAGCTCGGCAGCCTGCAGTACGGCTCGCCGCTCATGAACGTCACCGGCGACCGCACCGCGGTCCACGGGCTCTCGACGGTCGGCTGGGACGACGAAGGCGTGGCCGGCCAGCAGTGGGACATCGTGAGGGACGGCGTCCTGGTCGGCTACCAGGTCGACCGCAACATCGCCCGCCACACCGGCATGCCGCGCTCCAACGGCTGCGCCTTCGCCGACTCGCCGGGACACGTGCCGGTGCAGCGCATGGCGAACGTCTCGCTGCAGCCGGCTCCGGACGGACCCTCGACGGAGGAGATCATCGCCGGCGTCGAGCGCGGCATCTTCGTGGTCGGCGACAAGAGCTGGTCGATCGACATGCAGCGGTACAACTTCCAGTTCACCGGCCAGCGCTTCTACCGGATCGAGAACGGCCGGCTCGCCGGCCAGCTGCGCGACGTCGCCTACCAGGCCACGACGACTGACTTCTGGGGGTCGATGTCGGTCGTCGGTGGGCCGCAGACCTACGTGCTCGGCGGCGCCTTCAACTGCGGCAAGGCGCAGCCCGGGCAGGTCGCGCCGGTCAGCCACGGGTGCCCGTCGGCGCTGTTCGAGGGCGTGAGCATCCTGAACACCGTCCACGAGGCCGGCCGATGAGTGCCCTCCCCGCCCAAGAGCTGGTCGAGCGGGCGCTGGCCGCCTCCACGGCCGACGGGCAGGTCACCGTCGTGAGCGAGAGCTCCGAGGCGAACCTCCGCTGGGCCGGCAACAGCCTCACCACCAACGGCGCCATGCGGTCGCGGTCCGTCGTCGTCATCTCCTTCGTCGACGGCGGCGCGGGCATGGCGGCCGGGACGGTTGCCCGGACCGGCACGCCGGACATCACCGAGCTGGTCGCCGCCAGCGAGCACGCCGCCCGCGACGCGGGGCCCGCCGAGGACGCGATGCCGCTGATCGGCGAGACCTCGGCGGCCGACGGCGACTGGGACGCCGACCCGGCGGAGACGTCGATCTCGGTGTTCGCCGACTTCGCCCCGGCCCTCGGTCACGCCTTCGGCGAGGCGCGGGACCGCGACGAACTGCTGTTCGGCTTCGCCGAGCACAGCATGCGGACGACGTACCTCGGCAGCTCCACCGGTCTGCGGCTGCGGCACGACCAGCCGACCGGACGGGTGGAGCTCAACGGCAAGAGCACCGACTTCTCCCGGTCGGTGTGGGCCGGCGTCGGCACCCGCGACTTCCGCGACGTCTCCGTCGCCGATCTGGTGGCCGACGTGCAGCGCAAGCTCAGCTGGTCGCAGCGACGGATCCAGCTTCCGGCGGGCAAGTACGAGACGCTGCTGCCCCCGTCGGCGGTCAGCGACCTCATGATCTACCTCTACTGGACGATGGAGGCCCGCGACGCCGACGAGGGGCGCAACGTGTTCGCCAAGGCCGGGGGCGGCAACCGCATCGGCGAGCGGCTGGCCGCGCTCCCGCTGACGCTGCGCAGCGATCCGCACGCACCGGGCCTGGAGACGACGCCCTTCCAGGTGGTGGGCGCCTCGTCCGGTTCGGCGTCGGTGTTCGACAATGGGATGGCGACGCCCGCGGTGAACTGGATCGAGGAGGGCACGCTCACCAACCTGATCCGCCCTCGGGCGTGGGCGCTGCGGACGACGGCGCCCGCGACGGCGATGGTCGACAACCTGATCCTCACCGACCCCACGGCCACCGCCACCCAGGCGGAGATGCTGACCGGCACCGACCGGGGGCTTCTCCTGACCACCCTCTGGTACATCCGCGAGGTCGACCCGCAGACCCTGCTGCTCACCGGCCTGACCCGCGACGGCGTGTTCCTCGTCGAGGGTGGTGAGGTGACGGGCGCGGTGAACAACTTCCGCTTCAACGAGTCACCGGTCGACCTGCTGGGGCGGGCCGTGCAGGCGGGCGTGACCGAACGGACGCTCCCGCGGGAGTGGAACGACTGGTTCACGCGGGCCGCGATGCCCCCGCTGCGGGTGCCCGACTTCAACATGAGCAGCATCAGCCCGGCCAGCTGACCTCAGTTTCCCCGTTCGTCACTCGGTTCACCGGCGACGGTGCAATTCCGACAAGTGGTTCGCACAACGGCTGGGACAAACTGACGGCGACAGCCCGTGTATCCCTGATTACGCTCGGTGTCGGGAGAGCGACGCAGCTACCCCCGAATTGGAACGAAATTCTGCGGCAGGGATACAGAACCACGCGATTCCTGCCGATATCTCGACCAGTTCGCATTTCCATCGCGTGCAGAGGGCCCCGCTCGCCGGGCGGGACCGTCGAGGGGAGGACTCCGTGACCAGGAGTCGCAAGCCGTCCGTCTTCCAGGTGGGCAAGGTCCGCGACGACGGCCGTACCGTCGTCATCTCGGGCTGGGGTCTGGGCCTGTGCGCCCAGGGCTGCGCCTGCCACCGCCACCCCTCCGCCGGCCACCTCGCGATCGCCGAGGACCAGGCCGGGGGCCGCCTCGGTCTCGCCTCCTACCGCGAGGACGCATGCGACTGCTGCGAGCCGTGGACCGCGGACGAGCTCGCCGCGATCCTCCGCGACCTCGACACCGTCGCGAGCCTGCAGGCGCAGGAGCCCCTCGCCGGCTGAGCAGCACCGCCGATCTCTCGCCGGCCCGGCCGGCGGCAATGTGCGCCCAGGGCGCATTCCGAGCATGGAATGCGCCCTGGGCGCGCATTTTGTGCGGCCATCTTCCCGGGTGAGACGGACGGGGCGAATGGCCTCTCCTGAGGCCGTTGTGACGGGTGTGGCATTCCGCAGAAAGTGACCAGCGCGCCCTCCGTCACTTGTCGACACCATTTCTTTACCGTCCGTCCCGACGCGCATGGAACGTGGCCCCTTCCCCGGGCCCGGCGCACGCAGACGGAGGCCGACGGTGCAGTCCCAGCGCACGACTCCCCGGCGCCGTTCCCGCGCCCTCCTGGCGCTGGCCGCCACGCTGGCGGCCACGGCCACCGGCGTCCTCGCGCCCTCGACCGCTGCGGCCGCGCCCGGCTCCGCCGAGGAGGCGCGGAAGCTGGTGCAGGAGGCCGCTCAGCAGCTCACCGTCGTCGACGAGCAGGTGCACGAGGCCGAGGTCACCGTCGGCGCCCAGCAGAAGGCCGCTGACGACGCCGCCGCCCAGGCCGCCGACGCGCGGGCCGTGCTGGCCGGCTACGAGCCGCAGCTGCGCGCCATCGCCCAGAGCGGCTACACCGGCACCACCCAGTCGCGCGTGGCCGCGTTCCTCACCAGCGAGTCGGCGACCGACCTCGTGCAGCAGATCGCCACGATCGACCTGATCGCCGACCACATGAACGGGATCGTCGCCGAGGTCACCGCCGCGCAGGCCGCCGCAGAGGAGGCCCAGGCCGCTGCCGACCAGGCCGCGGCCACCGCGCAGGCCGGTCTTGCGCAGCTGCAGGAACAGAAGGCCGAGGTCGAGAAGCAGGTCGCCGCCTACCAGGCCGACTTCGCCCGGCTGTCGGCCGCCGAGCAGGCCCAGGTCACCACGGCCGTGGCGGGGCGTTCGCTCCAGGCGCCGCGGAACCTGCCCATGCCTCCGGGTGCCGCGGGTGAGGCCATCCGGACGGCGCTCGCGCAGGTGGGCGACCGCTACGAGGGCGGCGGCACCGGACCGGACGCGTTCGACTGCTCGGGCCTGACCATGTACGCCTACGCCGCGGCGGGCGTCGCGCTGCCCCACTCGAGCCGGGCACAGTCCGGGCTCGGCACCCAGGTGACGCGGGCGGAGCTGCTGCCCGGCGACCTGGTCTTCTACTACACGCCGATCAGCCACGTGGCCCTCTACATCGGCAACGGGATGATCGTGCACGCCCGCACCTACGGCTCGCCGGTCGCGGTCACCAGCGTCGACCAGCGGGGCTTCCGCTTCGGCGTCCGGCTGTCCTGACGCGCCCTGCACAATCCGGGGGTGATCGCGCCCCCCGACTCGGCAGCCGAGCCGACGCTCCGCCCTGACGCCGTCGGGTTCCTGGACACCCTGGTCATCGGGCTGGCATCGACGTCGCCGGCCTACTCGCTGGCCGCCGTCCTCGGGCCGGTGGTCGCCCTGGTCGGGGTGCACGCCCCCGGCGTCCTGCTGGCGTCGTTCGTGCCGATGTTGCTCATCGCCGGCGCCTTCGCGGCCCTGAACCGCGCCGACCCCGACTGCGGGACGACGTTCTCCTGGGTCACCCGGGCGCTCGGCCCGGCCGCGGGCTGGATCGGCGGCTGGGCGATCACCATGACCGGCGTCCTGGTCCTGGGATCGCTGGCCGAGGTGGGCGTCCGGTTCACCCTGCTGGCCGGAGGCCTCGACGGCTGGGCCGACTCCACGCTCGTCGTGACCGTGCTGACGGCCGCACTCATCCTGCTCATGGCGTGGATCTGCGTGCGCGGCACCGAGATCTCCGCCCGGCTGCAGAACGCGCTGATCCTGGCGCAGACCGCGGCGCTGGCGGCCTTCGCCGTCGTCGCGCTGGTCCGGGGGATCGGCGGGGACGGCCCGTTCGGCGGCCTGACGCCTGCCTGGGGCTGGCTGGACCCGTTCGGTGCCGGCGGTGCCGCCCTGACCAGCGGCCTGCTGCTCGGGGTGTTCGCCTACTGGGGCTGGGAGAGCGCCCACAACCTGACCGAGGAGGTGACCGGCCCGCGGATCACGCCGGGCCGGGCGGGCGTGCTCTCCACCGTCGTCCTCATGCTGACCTACCTCGGCGTCGCGACGGCCGTGGTGTCCTTCGCTGGCACCGACTGGCTGGCCGAGAACGCCGACGAGGAGGAGGCGGTCTTCGCCCTGCTGTCGTCGCAGGCGCTCGGGGGCTGGGACTGGGTCGTGCTGCTGGCGGTCGCCACCTCGGCCGTCGCGTCGACCCAGACCACGATCATCCCGGCGTCCCGGACGGCGCTGTCGATGGCCCGCCGGGCCGCGCTGCCCCGGCGGTTCGCCTCCATCTCCCCCCGGCACCGCACCCCCGACGTCTCGACCTGGTGGGTCGCCGCCGTGGGGATCGCCTGGTACATCGGCGTCGGGCTGGTGAGCGAGAACGCGCTCTACGACTCGATCACCGGGCTCTCGCTGCTCATCGCCTTCTACTACGCCCTGACCGGGCTGGCCTGCGCCGTGTACTTCCGCCGCCGGCTCCGGAACAGCGTCCGCGAGTTCCTGCTGCTCGGCGTCGGGCCGCTGGTGGGCGCCGTCATGCTCACCTGGCTGCTGGTGCTCTCGGTGCGCGACCTCGCCGACGCCGGGAACTCCTACACCGGCCAGGCGTGGCTGGGGGTCGGGCCGCCGCTGGTGATCGGCGTGGGCGTGCTGGCGGCCGGCGTCGTCCTGATGCTCTGGTGGCGGCGCCGCGACACCGCCTTCTGGCGCGAGCGGGCGAGCGTCGCCGACAGTTGATCATCGTCCAGGTGCACGCGACACGGCCGGTCGGGGCCGGACGTGCCGGCCGGGCGTGCACGCAGGCGATGATCGACTCGCGGGCCGGCCGTCAGTGCAGCCGGCGTCCCTCGGCCAGCATCTGCACCAGAGTCGAGATCCGCTTCGCCCGCGTCTCCGGGCTGGCCGCGGTGTGCACCCGCCAGAGGACGGCGTACCGGTTGGCGCCGTCCAGCGCCTCGAACTCCCGCTGCGCCGCCGGCTCGGCCGCCAGCGCCGCGGCGAGGTCGTCGGGCACGGTGATGGTGGCCGACCCGGCGTAGGCCCGCTCCCAGCGCCCGTCGGCCCGGGCCGCATCGACCGCGGCGAGGCCCGCGGGCCGCATCCGGCCGGCGAGGATCAGCGCCTCGACGGCGTCGACGTTCTTCTGCGACCAGACGCTGCGCGCCCGCCGTGGAGTGATCCGCTGCAGGTAGAACCGGTCGTCGAGCCGCCTCGACTGCCCGTCGATCCAGCCGAAGCACAGGCACGACTCGACCAGCTCCGCGTAGGTCACCGACGGCACCCCGGCGCCCTTCTTGGCCAGCTTCACGTACACGCCGTCGGCGGTCGCGCCCTCGGTGTCCAGCCAGGCCTCCAGCGCGGCCTGGTCGGGGAAGTCGCGCACGGGGAGGTCGGTCGGCAGCGTCACGGCCGCCATCCTGGGCACCGGGCGGCTCGCCCGTCCAGGGGTCGCGCGGTTTCGGGGGAACCTGACGCGGCTACCGGCGTCCCGGAGAGCCGTGCCGCGTGGCCGGCAACGGGAGGTGGCAGGTGGGCGACCACGAACCGGGTCCGTCGGTGGTCTGGCTGGTGCGACACGGCGAGAGCATGGGCAACGTCGCCGACGCCCACGCGCAGAAATCGGGGGCGGGACGGCTGAAGCTCGACGTCCGCGATCCCGACGTCCCCCTCTCGGACACCGGCCGCGCCCAGGCCGAGGCGCTGGGCCGCTACCTCGCCGACCTGCCCGAGGAGGAGCGGCCGACCGCCGCGCTCAGCTCACCGTTCGCGCGGGCGCTCACCACGGCCGAGCTGGCGATCCAGGACCTCGGCATCCGGGTGCGCACCGACGAGCGGCTGCGCGAGCGCGACTTCGGCGCCTTCGACGGCATGACCGGGGCCGGCATCCGGGAGAAGTACCCGGACGAGGCCGGCCGGCGGGACCTGCTCGGCAAGTTCTACTACCGGCCGCCGGGCGGGGAGAGCTGGGCCGACGTCGCGCTGCGCATCCGCAGCCTGCTGGCGACCGAGGGCCTGCGCAACGACTGCCAGCGGCTGCTGATCGTCGCCCACCAGGCCGTGATCATGGTGTTCCGGTACGTGCTGGAGGAGCTCACCGAGCAGGAGCTGCTGGCCGTCGACAAGGAGCAGCAGGTCGCCAACGCCTCCCTGACCCGCTACGAGCGCGACGCCGACGGCGGCTTCCGGCTGATCGCCTTCAACGAGGTCGAGCACATCGTCGCCGAGTCCGAGGACGTCACGAAGGAGCCCGATGCCGCCCAGCACGCCTGAGCCGACGCTGGTCACCTCGGAGCTCCTCCGTGGCTGGCCGCTGCCCGAGCCGACCGGCGGGAAGAACGCGCGCGGCTCGGTCCTGGTGATCGGCGGCAGCGCCGAGACCCTCGGTGCGGTGCTGCTCGCCGGTGAGGCCGCGATGCGCGCCGGTGCCGGCAAGCTCCAGGTGGCGACGGCGGCCTCCGTGGCGCCGTTCGCCGCCGCGGCGCTGCCTGAGGCCCTGGTGCGCGGTCTGCCCGAGACGGGGTCGGGCGGGATCAGCGCCGACGCGGCGGACACCGTCCGCGACCTGGCGACCGGCGCCGACGCCGTCCTCATCGGGCCGGGCATGGCCGACGCCGAGGAGATCCAGGAGTTCGGCGCGCGGCTGCTGCCGGACCTCTCCGGGCCGCTGGCGCTCGACGCCCTCGCGCTGGCCTGCGTCACCGCCGACGTCGCCTGCGTGCAGCACCTGCGCGGCCGGGTGGTGTTCACGCCCAATCCCACCGAGATCGCCCGCGCGCTGCACGTGGACGACGAGGAGATCGAGAAGGATCCCGACGGCGCGGCCCTCGACCTCGCCGGCCGGGCGCAGGCCGTCGTCGGGCTGGGCGGGGCGACGTCGTGGATCGCCACTCCCGACGGCCGGCTCTGGCAGGACGAGAGCGGCAGCTCGGGCCTGGGGGTCTCCGGTTCGGGGGACGTGCGCGCCGGCATCACCGCCGGGCTGCTCGCCCGCGGTGCGGAGCCGGCGCAGGCCGCGGTCTGGGGTGCCTTCCTGCACGGCCGGGCCGGCGAGCGGCTCTCGTCGTCCATCGGCCGGCTGGGGTTCCTTGCCCGCGAGCTGCCGCCCGAGGTGCCGAAGGTGCTCGCCGAGCTCAGCGGACGCTGAGCACGGAAGTCGGTGGGCAGGGCGCCGGCGGCGGGGTCGAGGGCCACCGACCCCTTGTGGGGTGCGCGACCTGACGAGCACTGTTTCCGCGAGAGGCGCCGAGGAAGGCGCTCCCCCGGTGGCGGAGGAGGCCGAGATGAAGGACTGCGCATTCATCCGCGGGAGCGGCAGCAGCAACCGCGGCAAGCAGGGGATCGACTACTTCCCGGGCATCTCGGCAGAGAGCGCCGGAGCGGAGGGGCTCTGCATGCACCTCCTCGAGATGCCGGCCGGCGCTGAGGCGAAGGCACACCTGCACGAAGGCCACGAGTCAGCGATCTACGTGCTCGAGGGGTCGGCATCGGTGCGCCACGGACCGAACCTCGAGCACGTCGACACCGTGAGTGCTGGTGACTTCGTCTACATCCCGGCCGGCATGCCGCATCAGCCGTTCAACCCGACGAACACGTCGGTGCGGGCGCTCATCGCGCGGACGGACCCGAACGAGCAGGAGAGCGTCGTGCTGCTCTGAGCTCTCGGCCGGGATCTCGCCGTCAGCGCACGCCGAGGAACTCCCGCGGACCGGCCGGGGACGGCGGTTCCCGGAGCGTCCGGATCCCGTAGGCCACCGCGCACAGCACAGGCAGGAGGACGAGCGCCGCGTCGCTGCGCAGCCGTTCGGCCACGGCGTCGATCGGCTGCAACCGCAGCCCGTAGAACTCCAGCCACCCCGCCGGGTCGCCGGGGACCGTGTGGAACGGATGCCACAGCAGCACGGTGGCCACGACGAGGAAGACCCAGGGCACGGCGAGGCGGTCGTCCCGGGAGACCAGCACGGTCGCCACCACGGTGAGCAGGACACCCACGGGGACGAGGATGCGGTCGACGTCGCTGCCGCCGAGGACGGTGATGCCGAAGGTTCCCGCGGCCACCGACGTGATCCACAGCAGCCGGCGATCGGCCGCGACGGTGTGCAGACGCGCGAGGACGACGAGCGCGACCAGGCCCAGGCCGCTGACCACCATGAAGACGAACCGTGCCGCATGCGTCGGGCTGGTCGACACGTCCTGCCAGAAGTAATCCAGGAGCGCACCGAGGCCGCGCGCCGCCCTCGTCCGCGGACGGGTCACGGCGTAGAACGCGGCCGCTGCCGCCACCGCGGTCGTGGCGAGGCCCCACCACGCGCGGCGGAGCCCGAGGAGGACCGCGAGCCAGGCCGCGGGAACGCCGACGAGGGCCCACTGTTCCCGGGTCAGCACCAGGACGACGAGGACGACGACGCCGAGGGCCGGTGCCCAGGGGCGGGCGGTGAGGACCAGCGCGCACCACACCAGGAGCAGGGCGAGCGAGGTGGGATCGGTGAGCACCGGATACGACAGGTAGAGCCGCACCGTCCAGGGGTTGAGCAGGAACAGCGCGACCAGTGCCGTCAGGTGGAGCGGGTGCGTCAGGCCGAGGCGGCGGCCCAGCCACACCAGCGCCACGGCGGCGCCCAGGAGGGCCACCGCGTTGACGATCCGGAAGCCGTCCACCGACCGGTCGGGCGCCAGCAGGTGGACCAGCCACGGGACGAGCACCCGCCGGTTGAAGGGCGCGATGACCTCGGGCTGCCCCTCGGCCATCAGGCAGTACTGCCCGCCGTCCCAGCCGCAGCCGCCGGCCACCTCGATCAGCTGGGCCCGGACCACCTGGACGAGCAGCGAGAGGACCGAGACCAAGCCCAGGGCCCAGATCGCCGGGGCCGTCAGGTCCCTCAACGCCGACCGCGGCCGCTCCGGACTGGTCGACATCGCCGACCAATGTACTGACGACCACCTCCGCGGCCGTTCGTCCGGGCCCGTGTCGGGCTACCGCGCGCCGAGGAACTCCCGCAGACCTGCGAGCAGCCGGTCGACGTCGTCGCGGTCGGTGTAGGGCGCGAGCCCCACGCGCAGTCCGCCGGTGTCGCCCAGGCCGAGCCACCGGCTCGTCTCGATCGCGTAGAACGAGCCGGCGGGCGCGTTCACGCCGCGCTCGGCGAGGAAGCGGTAGGCCTCGGCGGCGTCCCGGCCGTCGAACGTGAGCAGCAGCGTCGGCGTGCGGTGGGCGGCCCGCGAGCGGAGCCGCACGCCGGGCAGCTCGGCCAGCCCGGCCTCCAGGAGCTCGCGGAGCCGGTCCTCGTACTCCTCGAGCGCGGTCATCGACGCCACCAGCCGCTCCCGCCGGGTGCACTCGGCCGGGACCAGACCGGCGAGGAAGTCGACCGCCGCCGTCGTCCCGGCCAGGAGCTCGTAGGGCAGGGTGCCGAGCTCGAACCGTTCGGGCACGTCCTCCGACGACGGCAGGAGCTTGGCCGGGTGCAGGCTCTCCAGCTGCGCGGGTGCGGCGGCCAGCACGCCGCAGTGCGGGCCGAGGAACTTGTACGGCGAGCAGGTGAAGAAGTCGGCGCCGAGCGCCCGGACGTCGACCGGTGCGTGGGCGGTCAGGTGCACGCCGTCGACGGCCAGCAGTGCACCCGCGGCGTGCACCCGGTCGGCGATCGCCCTGACGGGTGGCCGCGTGCCGATCAGGTTGGAGGCGCCCGTGACCGCCACCACCCGGGTCCGGCCGGTGAGCACCTCGGCGACGTCGTCGGCGGTGAGCTCCCCGGTCTCCGGGTCGAACGCCGCCCAGCGCACGGTCGCGCCCACGGCCTCGGCGGCACGCACCCACGGCCGCACGTTGGCGTCGTGGTCGAGCCGGCTGACCACCACCTCGTCGCCGGGGCCCCAGCCGGCCGCGAGCGTGCGGGACAGGTCGAAGGTCAGCTGCGTGGCGCTGCGCCCGAAGACGACGCC
Source organism: Blastococcus sp. (assembly GCA_035296685.1). Lineage (GTDB taxonomy): Bacteria > Actinomycetota > Actinomycetes > Mycobacteriales > Geodermatophilaceae > Blastococcus_B. The sequence continues at coordinate 16,405 of DATHAK010000178.1, read as the reverse complement.
CCGCGGGTCGGCGCCCAGCAGGTCGGCGACGGCCGCCCGCGCGGCGAGCACCGTGTCGTCGGCCAGCCGCTCGGCCGCCGTCACCCGCCCGCGGTTGGCGATCGACGAGGTCAGCGTCCCGGCGACCGCCCGCGCGACCGGCTCGGGCACCTGGGTGCCGCCGGGGCCGTCGAAGTGCGCGGTGCCCGAACGCAGGGCCGGGAACTGCGCCCGGACGGCGGCGACGTCGTAGCTCATTGCGGCGACGCTACCGAGGGCCGTCAGGCGAGCAGGGTGCGCAGCAGCGCGCCGACGGCGTCCACCTCGATCAGGAAGCCGTCGTGGCCGTACGGCGACCGGATCACCTCCAACGGCACCCCCAGCGCCTGCGCCACCCGCTGCTGGAGCACCAGCGGGTAGAGCCGGTCGCTGTCCACCCCGGCGACGACGGCCCGGGCGGTCACCCGCGCGAGGGCCGCCTCCACGCCGTCCCGGCCCCGGCCGACGTCCCAGGTGTTCATGGTCTCGGTCAGGACGACGTAGCTCCCCGCGTCGAACCGCCGGGCCAGCTTCTCGGCGTGGTGGTCGAGGTAGGAGGTGACGGGGAACCGGCCGTCGGACTGCACCGCCCGGCCGAACCGCTCCTCCAGCTCGAAGGCACTGCGGTAGGTGAGGTGCGCGATCCGGCGGGCCGTGCCCAGGCCGTCCACCGGTGGGTCGGACGGCGGGTAGTCGCCGCCCCGCCACCGGGGATCGGCCCGGATCGCCGCCTGCTGGGTGGTCTGCGTGCCGATCTGGTCGGCGGTGGCGGCAGCTCCCGAGGCGAGGAAGAAGAGCGTCGCGACCCGGTCGGGCATGGCCACCGCCCACTCGAGCGCGCGCATCCCGCCCATCGAGCCGCCCACGATGCAGGCCCAGCGCCCGATGCCGAGCGCGTCGGCCACCGCCGCCTCGACCCGCACCTGGTCGCCGACGGTGATCTCGGGGAACCGGGATCCCCACGGGCCGTCGTCGGGCGCGGCCGAGGAGGGCCCCGTCGTCCCCTGGCAGCCGCCCAGGACGTTCGGGCAGACGACGAAGAAGCGGTCGGTGTCCAGCGGCAGGCCGGGTCCGATCAGCCCGTCCCACCATCCCGCCGTCGGGTGTCCCGGGCCGGCCGGACCGACGACGTGACTGTCGCCGGTCAGGGCGTGCTCGACCAGCACGGCATTGCCGCCGTCGGGCGCGAGCGTCCCCCACGTCTCGTAGGCGACCCGGACCCCGGGCAGCTGCCCGCCGCGCTCGAGCGGGAACGGCCCGGGCAGGTCGAGGAACCGGCGGTCGCCCGCCGGGTCCCCCTCGACCCACCCGCCCACGTCAGGCCGACTTGGCGGCGCGGAAGCCGGCCTCCAGGTCGGCCAGGATGTCCTCGATGCCCTCCAGGCCCACGGCCAGGCGGACCAGCCCCGGCGTCACGCCGGTCGTGAGCTGTTCCTCGGCGGTCAGCTGCGAGTGCGTGGTCGAGGCGGGGTGGATGACCAGGCTGCGCACGTCGCCGATGTTCGCCACGTGGCTGTGCAGCTCCAGCGCCTCGACGAACTTCTGACCGGCCTCGCGACCACCGTGCAGCTCGAAGGTGAGGACGGCGCCCGCGCCCCGCGGGGCGTACTTCTGCTGGGCGGCGTGCCACCTGGACGAGGGCAGGCCCGGGTAGTTCACCGAGTCGACCTCGTCGTGCGCCTCGAGCCACTCGGCCACGCGCTGGGCGTTCTGCACGTGGCGCTCCATGCGCAGCGACAGCGTCTCGATGCCCTGCACGACGAGGAACGCGTTGAACGGCGAGATGGCCGGGCCCAGGTCGCGCAGCAGCTGGACGCGGGCCTTGAGCGCGAAGGCCGGCGCACCGAGGTCGGCGTAGACCACGCCGTGGTACGTCGGGTCCGGAGTCGTGAAGCCGGGGAACTTGCCGCTGCGCCAGTCGAAGCCGCCGCCGTCGACGATCAGGCCGGCGATGACCGTGCCGTGCCCGCCCAGGTACTTGGTGGCCGAGTGCACGACGACGTCGGCGCCGAACTCCAGCGGCCGGATGAGGAACGGCGTGGCGATGGTGTTGTCCACGATCAGGGGGACGCCGTTGCGGTGCGCCACTCCGGCGACGGTCTCGATGTCGAGGAGATCGCCCTTCGGGTTGCCGATGGTCTCCCCGAAGAACGCCTTTGTGTTGTCCCGGACCAGGGCCTGCCACGCCTCCGGGTCGTCGGGGTCCTCGACGAAGGAGACGGTGACCCCCAGCTTGGGCAGCGAGTGGTGGAGCAGGTTGTAGGTGCCGCCGTAGAGCGAGGCCGAGGCGACGACGTGGTCACCGGCCTCGGCGATGTTCAGCAGCGCCAGGGTCGTCGCCGACTGGCCGCTCGACACCGCCAGTGCGGCGACGCCACCCTCCAGCGAGGCCACGCGCTGCTCGAGCGCGTCCTGCGTCGGGTTCATGATGCGGGTGTAGATGTTGCCCAGCTCGGCCAGCGCGAACAGGTCGGCGGCGTGCTGGCTGTCGCGGAACTGGTACGCGGTGGTCGCGTAGATCGGCAGCGCGCGGGCGCCGGTCGTGGGGTCGGGGCTGGTGCCGGCGTGGATCTGCCGGGTCTCGAAGCTCCAGCTCTGGGGGTCGCTCATGCGCCGTCTCCTCACACTCGCGGAGGGCCCGCGGCGCGCAGGATCTCCGTCCTTGCCGGGCGACGGACGTCGTCCAGCCGGCTCTTCCCCTGGAGCACCTCAGACGGAGTAGAGGTTGCCGGGCAGCCAGCCAGGTGCTTTGCACTGCCTCTCGTGAGCCACCGCCGATCCTAGGTCGCTCCATGTCCCACGTGAAACATGCGTCTCACCCAGTGGACGCCACGACGGAGACCGCGGACGGAGCTCGCCGAGCGCGGTCGCGGGCGGCGAGGAGGGGGTCCAGGTCGTCCCCGACCGTCAGCCGGTGGAACTCGGGGTCGTCGCCGTGGGCCGGGGCCCGGTGGTCCCGGTCGGGAGGCCGGTCTCGGTGGGTGGAGCGGGGGTCGGCTCGTCCGTCCCGCCGGTCGGCTCGCTCGACGTCGTGGATTCCTCCGTCGTCGTCGGCTCCTCCTCCCGCGTCGTGGGCGTGACCGTGGTGGAAGGCGCCGTCGGCTCCACCGTCGTGCTGGGCACCGGAGTGTCGGTGACCGTGCCCGTGGTGCCGGTGCCCGCCGCCCCGGTCGTCTCGGGCCGGATGTTCAGGTACAGCGCGAAGATCGCGAGGAAGAGCACGCCGAGGATCACGGTCGACGTGCGAGCGGGCCCCAGGTGATCCGGGATGCGCTGCCAGCCCGCGCGGGCCGGCGCGGTCGTCACCGTCGGTGCGACCTCGGGCTGCTCCGTCGTCGGGCCGTCGGCCGCGTGGGTCATCGCTCGCCGTCCGGGGCGAACGCGGGGCTCTCGGCGGGCGCGTCGGCGCTGCTGGGTGGCGGCACGTTCATGCCCTGGTCGCGGAAGGCGAGGACGACGCGGGCCCGCAGGTCGCGGCCGACCTCGAACTGCTTGCCGGGGAGCGTGCGGGCGACCATGCGCACGTTGACCTGCTCGAGGTCGAGGCTCTCCACGCCCATGACGCTCGGCGGGTCGAGCAGCAGCGGCCGCAGGCCGGGGTCGCGGAAGGCCTCGCGGCCCACCTCGCGCAGGATCTCGTTGACGCGGTTGACGTCCACGGTGGTCGGCACGGGGACATCGACGACCGCCCGGGCCCAGTCGCGGGACAGGTTCACGACCTTGACGATCTGCCCGTTCGGGACCGTGACCACCTCACCATTGGACGAGCGCATCCGGGTGACGCGCAGCGTGACGTCCTCGACCGTGCCGGTGGCCGGCTCTGACGCGCCGGTGACGCTGATCGCCACGACGTCGCCGAACCCGTACTGCCGCTCGGTGATGATGAAGAACCCGGCCAGCACGTCACCGACGATCCGCTGCGCGCCGAAGCCGAGACCCACGCCCAGCACCGTGGCGGGGGCGACCAGGCCGGTCACCGGCACGCCGAGCCGGTCGAGGATGAAGAAGACCGCGATCGAGTAGATGAGCACGATCGCGGCCCAGGTGAGCACCTGGGTCAGGGAGTGCCGGTGCTTGGCCGCCTCGGAGCGCACCAGGACGTCGCCGCCGGTGGCCCGGGCGTCGATCCGGTCGGTGATGCGCGAGCCCACCCAGGCGACGAAGCGGGCCAGCAGGATCGATCCGAGCAGGATCAGGACCACTTCCAGGCCGCGCCCGGAGAGCCAGTCACGCAGCTCTTCCCAGGGGCTCACGGCGCGTCCGTCCGCGGGGGCGTCATGGGGATCGTCATCTCCTCCACCTTGACCTGTGCTGCGGCGCGATGCCAAACCTCCTGGTCGCTCACCGCGGCTCCACGAACAGGGAGGCGGCGGACCGGCCGATGGCGCCGTCCGCGTCGAACAGGACGGCGAAGCACTGGGCGGCGCCGGTGCCGCCGAGCACGGTGGTGGCGTCCATGCCCAGCCACTCGCCCCGGGGCGGGCGGTGCAGATTGAGCGTGAGGTCGACGTTGGCGAACGTGGCGGTGCTCCAGTCCAGGGCCGCGGAGATCCCGCTGGCGGCGTCGGTCATCACCAGCAGGTGCTGCAGCGGCGTCATGGGCTCCCCTCGACGAGGTCGCAGTTCGCACGGGTCCAGGCAGCGGCGGGGCCGGGGGAGTTGAAGCTGCCGGCGAAGAAGCGCCATTCCATGGCCCGGTGGTAGGCGACGTCCTCGGTGAAGAACTCCGCGTCCTCCGGCTTGCTCTCCTCGGGCCGCACCGCGGCCGGGTGGGGGAGCGGCTCGTCCGGCCCGGCGCCGTCCTCCCGGAGCCGCATCCGCCAGGCCGACAGCCGCATCAGCGGCCGCTCGCCGGCCGCGGTGAGCACCGCCTCCACCAGCTCCACCCGACGCCCGGGGCGGACGACGGAGGTGGCGATCCGCACCGGCCCGACCGGCACGGGCGCGAAGTTGTCGTAGGCCAGCCGCACCGTCTGCCCGCCGTCGATCCCGCTGACCCGTTCGGCCTCGCGGAGCAGCAGGGCGGCCGGCGGCCCGGCGTGCTGCAGCCCGGCGTCCCACGGGCCGATCGTCAGCGCGGTCGCCGTCCAGCCGCCGTCGTCCGCGGGCACGTACAGGGACGCGGGCAACTCCATGCCCTGCAGTCTCCCGAGAGCGGTCAGTCGCCCGCCCGCCGGGTGTCCCAGACGGCGAACGCCGTCCAGGCCGCGGCGGCGACGGCGGCCAGCGACCACAGCCAGCGCAGGTCGGCCGACGTCGAGAGCAGCAGGAGGACGGCGACGACGAGCACCGCGCCGGCCAGTGGGACGGTGCGCAGCAGGGTCCGGAAGGTGTCGGGGCCGGGGATCGCGACGAACGCGACGGCGGCGCAGACCACGAGGAACGCGCAGAGGGCGGCCAGGAACAGCGAGGTGAGGCCGTACTGGTCGGGCAGCGCGATCGCACCGAGCCCGAAGGCGACGATGCCGAGCGCCAGGCCCAGCAGCGTCCGGCGACGGCGGTCGGACCACGGTGGCCTGTCCACGCCGCCAGTGTGCCCGCTCCCGGCGCTCGTCATGTCCTCCGCGGCGTGCGGGACCGGTAGGGGGCACGGGACGGGTTGCGGACTACATTGCCGGGATGCCCCGCGTCGCCCGCCCCGCCCTGGGCTACGCGTTCACCCTCGCGGCCGCCGGCTTCTTCGCGGTCAACGGCACGGTGTCGACCCTGGCCCTGCAGGCGGGCATCCCGCCCACCCGGCTGACGGCCCTGCGCTGCACCGGTGCGGCCCTGGTCCTGCTGGCGGTGCTCGCGGTGGCCGCGCCGGGCCGGCTGCGGGTCACCTGGCGGGAGGTGCCGTTCCTGGCGCTCTTCGGCGTCGTCGGCGTCGCCCTGACCCAGTTCCTCTACTACGTCGCCATCGGTCGGATGCCGGTCGGCATCGCCCTGGTCTTCGAGATGACCGCGCCGGTGTTCATCGCCCTCTACGTGTGGCTGGTGCGCCGCGAGAAGGTGCGCAGCCGGCTCTGGCTGGCCCTGCTGCTGTCGCTCTCGGGTCTGGTGCTGGTCGCCGAGGTCTGGCGGGACGGCGGCTCGCTCGACCCGGTCGGCGTCGGCGCGGCCCTGGTCGCCGCCCTCTGCCTCGCCGCGTACTACCTGCTGGGGGAGCGGGGCACCGTGACCCGCGATCCGGTGGCGCTGACCTGCTGGAGCTTCGTCGCCGCCGCGGTGTTCTGGGCCGCAGCAGCCCCGTGGTGGGCGTTCGACGCGAGTGTCCTCGGCGAGCGGGTGCCGATGTCGCTCGGCTCGCTGGAGCTGCCGCTGTGGGTGCTCGTGGCGTGGATCGTCGTGCTCGGGGCGATGGTGCCGTTCGCCCTGTCCATCGCGGCGCTGCGGCACCTGCACCCGACCGCGGCCGGCCTGGTGGCCACCGTGGAGCCGGTCTTCGCCTCGATCGTCGCCTGGCTGTGGCTCGAGCAGGTGCTCAGCGGCTGGCAGCTGCTCGGCGGCGCCGTCGTCCTCACCGGCATCGTGCTCGCGCAGACCGCCCGAGCGGAGCCGGTCCCGACCCCGCTGCCCGAGACCCCGGCGCCGCTCTCGTCCTGAGCGGCGGGGCGGAGCGATGTCCCCCAGGTGGGCATTCCGGCCGAGCGAATGCCCTGTCCCGGGACACCGTTCCGCCGGCCGACGGAACGCGGCAGGTCGGGACAACGTCGGGACATCGGGCCGACGCGGCCGGGACACCGGGCCGGACACGGTGATCACGACCGATTCCGCTCCTGGAGGTTCCCGTGACCACGCTCGCCCCGACCGACCGTCCCGCCCCCACCCGCCCGTCCGCCCTGCGGCGCACCGCCGTCGCCGGCACCGGGGTGCTCGCCGGCCTCTTCCCGACCGTGTGGACGGCCGGCACCGTCGTCGAACTGGCGACCGGCGCCGAGCGCGACCACCTGTACCACCAGGTCACCGGCCAGGGCCTGCTGCTCGGCGCACTCTGGCTCGGCGGCCTGCTCCCGCTGCTGGTCGCCGGCTGGCGCGGGCGCCGGCCCGCCCCGGCGGCCGCTGCGCTGCACCTGGCCGTCATGGCCGCCGCCGTGGTCGCCGGCGCGCTCTCGCCGGGCAACGGCGGGCTGTTCGTCGCCGCGTTCGTCGTCCTCACCGGCGCGCTCGTGTGGACGGCGCTGCCGCTGCGCCCGCGGATCACGCCGGGCGGCCTCGACCCCGTCCTCGCCCCGCTGGCCCTCGCCGCAGCCGCGCTGTTCGTGCCGTTCGTCGTCAGCGAGTCGGCCCTGCAGCGCGCGATGGGGAACAAGCACGCCGAGTTCAGCCACTACTTCGACATGACCTGGATCGGCGTCGCGCTGGTTCTGGCCGCCGTCGCCGCCGCCACCGTCCCGGCCACCCGCCGGCTGGGGCTGTGGGCGATGCTCGGGATCGCCGTCGTCGGCGGTGCCCGGTACGCCCTCACGCCGGAGACGACGTGGTCGCTGGCGGCCCTCGCGCTCGGCGCCGTGGGTGCCGCGGTCACCGGCATGCGGCTCGCCCGCCGGGCGGGCTGACGCCCCGGTGCGCCGGCCCGCCTTATCGTTCCCGACCGTGATGCGTCGGCCGGCCCCCTCCGCCCAGTCCTGGGCGGCAGGGGGCCTGGGCGTCGTCGGCGTCGCCGCGTGCCTGGCCGCGGTCGCTCTGCACACCGCCACCGGCAGCTGGGGGCTGCCCTCGGCCGCGGAGGCGCCGGTGGACCTCGCGGTGGGGCTCGCCTATCCGCTCATGGGTGCGCTGGTCGTCCTGCACGGCCGCGGCAGCCGGCCCGTCGGGTGGCTGCTGCTCGGCGCCGGCTGCGCCGCGGCGCTGGCCGCACTGACCACCGCCCTGGCGATGGCGGCCGACGAACCGACCGCGGCGGCCCGGACGGCGGCCCAGCTGAGCAGCGCGCTGTGGGTGCCCGGCTTCCTGCCCCTGTTCGCGCTGCTGCCGCTGGCCTATCCCGACGGGCTCCTCCCCGGGCGGCTCTGGCGGGTGCTGCGGGCGGCCACCGTCGCCGGCATCGCCCTGTTCACCGTCGGCATGGCGCTCTACCCCGAGCAGGTCCAGGGCCGGGTCCGGCTGGACAAGCTGGTGGTGTCCGAGCCGCTCGCCCAGGTGCTGGTCACGGTCGCCGTGCCGCTGGTCCTGGCGGGTGTCGCCGGCGGGCTGGCCGCCCTGGTGGTCCGGCTGCGGCGGGCGTCGGGGCTGGTGCGCCGCCAGGTCGTGGTCCCGCTGGTCGCGGTCGCCGTGCTCGTGCTGGACGTCGTCCTGCAGGGCGTCCTCCCCTCGCCGGCGGACGTGCTGTCCCAGGCGGTGGCCGTCGCCCTCGTGCCGGTCGCCATCGGGATCGCGGTCACCCGCCACCGGCTCTACGACCTCGACCTGGCCGTCTGCCGCGCGCTGGCCGGGGTGAGCCTCGCCGTCTGCCTGAGCGGCGTGTACCTGACCGCGTTCGGCGTGCTCCGCGCCGCGCTGGCCGACCGGACGGCGATCGCCAGCGGCCTGGCCGCCGCGCTGACCGGGCTGCTCGTGCTCCCGCTCGGCACCCGGCTGGCGCGCGGCGTCGACCGGCTCTTCTACGGCGACCGGGCCGACCGGTACCTGGTGCTGTCGGCCTTCTCGGCGACGCTGCGCGAGCGGCTCGACGTGGCCGAGGTGCCCCAGGCGGTGTGCGACGCGATCGTCTCCTCGCTGCGCCTGGGCTCGGCCGAACTGGTCCTCGGCTCGGGGCGGCGCGCGTCGGCCGGCGTCGCGGGGGGGCCGGGCACCCGCGTGCCGCTGCAGCACCGGGGCGCCGAACTGGGCTCGGTCACGGTGACCCCGCGCCCGGGTGAGCGCGAGCTCGACGAGCGCGACGCCGAGCTGGTGGCCGCCCTCGCGGACTCAGCGGCTCCCGCGGTGGCCGCCCTCCAGCTGACCGACTCGCTGCAGCAGGCCCGGGAAGGCCTCGTGGCGGCGCGCGAGGAGGAGCGCCGGCGGGTGCGGCGTGACCTCCACGACGGCGTGGGCGCCGCGCTGGCGGGGGTGCGGCTGCAGATGGAGTCGGCCCGCGACCTGGTCGAGGACCCGCTGGCCGGCAAGCTGCTCGACGCGGCGTCCGACGGGCTGGCCGAGGCGGTGCGCGACCTGCGCACGGTCACCGACGACCTGCGGCCCCCGGCCCTGGACGACCTCGGGCTGGCCGCGAGCCTGCGCACGCTGGCCGACCGGCTCCGCACCCCCGGCCTGGAGGTCGGCGTCGACGTGTCCCCGCTCCCGCCGCTGCCGGCCGCCGTCGACGTCGCCTGCTACCGCATCGCCGCCGAGGCGCTGGCCAACGCCGTCCGGCACGCCCGGGCCCGGCGGGTGGCGCTGTGCGTCCGCCTGGACGGCGGGGAGCTGCAGCTCTCGGTGAGCGACGACGGCGTCGGCCTGCCGCAGGAGCGCGGCGGTCGCGGAATTGGCCTGGAGTCGATGCGGCAGCGGACCGAGGAGGTCGGCGGCCGGTTCGAGATCGCCTCGGGGAGCTCCGGGACGTCTGTGCGCGCCGCCCTGCCGGTGGAGGCGGCATGACACGGATCCTGCTGGTCGACGACCACCCGCTGTTCCTCGACGGGGTGCGGGCGGCGCTGGCCCGCACCGAGGACCTCGAGGTGGTGGGGGAGGCGCACGACGTCGCCGGGGCGGTGGCCGCCGCGCTGGAGCTGCGGCCCGACGTCGTCCTCATGGACCTGGGCCTGCCGGACGGTTCGGGCATCGAGGCGACGCGGCAGATCCTCGCCGGCAGTCCCGGTACGCGGGTGCTGGTCATGACCATGTCCGACGAGGACGACGCCGTGGTGACGGCGATGCGCGCGGGGGCCCGCGGATACGTGGTCAAGGGCTCGGGTCGTGCGGACCTGCTGACCGGTATCCGGACGGTGGCCGCCGGCGGGGCGGTGTTCAGCCCGGGCGTCGCCGACCGGCTGGCCCTGATGTTCGGCAGCCTCGGCGCACTGCCCGGCCAGGGCGCCTTTCCGGAGCTCACCGAGCGGGAGCGGGAGGTGCTCGACCTGGTGGCCCGCGGCTACGACAACCGGCGGATCTCCCGCGACCTCTTCCTGTCCGACAAGACGGTGCGCAACCACGTCTCCAACATCATGGGGAAGCTCGGGGTGGCCACCCGCGCGGAGGCCGTCGTCCGCGGCCGCAACGGCGGCCTGGGCGGAGGAGAGGTCAGCTGAGGAGCGACTCGATCGCGGCGCGGACCTCCGGTGCCTCGGGCTCGGTCTTCGGCCGGAACCGGGCCACCACGGCGCCGGCGCCGTCGATCAGGAACTTCTCGAAGTTCCACAGCACGTCACCGGCCTGACCGGCGGCGTCCGGCGTCTCGGTCAGCCGCCGGTACAGCGGATGCGCGTCGGGCCCGTTGACGTCGACCTTCTCCGTCATCGGGAAGGTCACCCCGTACGTGGCGGAGCAGAACTCGGCGATCTCCTCCGCGGTTCCCGGCTCCTGGCCCTTGAACTGGTTGCATGGGACGCCGAGCACCGTGAAACCGCGGGGGGAGAACTCCTGGTGCAGTCCCTCCAGGCCCTCGTACTGCGGCGTGAGGCCGCAGCGGCTGGCCACGTTCACGACGAGGGCGGGGCGACCGCCGGTCAGGGCGCCGACCGTGGTCGGCTCGCCCCGCAGGGTGCTGACGGGCACGTCGAGGAGATCGCTCATTCCCCCCGCAGCGCGCCCGCGGGGCCGTTCATTCCAGGCCGCTGATGTCGTCGGGGACGTCGACCGCGTGCTGGCGCAGCGCCTCGAGCGGCACGATCTCCAGCGCGCGGGCGTTCGTGGCCGCCAGGACGACGCCGGCCGCCGTGCCCGCCTGGTAGGCCTGCAGCCACCGCACGGCCACGACGCACCACCGGTCACCCGGCTTGAGTCCGGGGAAGCCGTACTCAGGACGCGGTGTGGACAGGTCGTTGCCGAGGTCCCGCTGCATCTCCAGGAAGTCGGCCGACACCACCGAGCAGACGGTGTGCAGGCCGACGTCGTCCGGACCGCTGCTGCAGTGCCCGTCCCGGTAGAAGCCGGTCACCGGATCGCTGCTGCACGGCTCGAGCCGGCCGCCCAGGACGTTGCGCTCCTCCTCCGCGTGCTCGGGGGACACGGCGGCTCCTGGAGCTGAGGGGGCGGCGCCGTGGTCGGCGTCGGCACAGGATGGCATCGTGCGGCTGTGACCGTCGATCCTGCGCCCGAGGAGCTGTGGCGCCCGACGCCCGAGAGCATCCGCGCCACGCGCATCGCGGCCTTCGCGGCCTGGGTGACCCAGGGGCGCGGCCTCGACTTCGGCGACCCGCCCGAGTACGACCGGATCTGGCGCTGGTCGGTGGAGCACCTCGACCGGTTCTGGGCCGACATCGCCGTGTGGACCGACACGTTCGCCGACGTCACCGACGACGAGGTGCTCGCGTCGCGGGAGATGCCCGGGGCGGTCTGGTTCCCCGGCCGGAGCATCAACTACGCCGGGGAGGTCTTCCGGCGGTTCACCGACCACGCCCCCGCGCTGATCGCCGTCGCCGAGGACCGCGACCCGGTGGAGATCTCCTGGGCGGAGCTGCGCGGGCAGGTCGGTGCCTTCGCCGCGACGCTGCGCCGGCTCGGCGTGCAGCCCGGCGACCGGGTGGCCGGGTATCTGCCCAACGTGCCCGAGGCGATGGTCGCCTTCCTGGGAGCGGCGTCGATCGGCGCGGTCTGGGCCTCGTGCGCGCCCGACTTCGGCACCCGCGCCGTCCTGGACCGGTTCGCGCAGATCGAGCCGACGGTGCTGGTCGCGGTCGACGGCTACCGGTGGGGCGGCAGGGAGTACGACCGGCGGGACGTCGTCGCCGAGCTGCGCGCGGCGCTCCCCACCGTGCGGACCACGATCGCCGTCCCCCGGCTGTTCCCCGACGAGGTGCCCGACGGCGCGCTGCCCTGGGCCGACGCGATGGCCGGCGGCGACGAGCCCGAGTTCACCGCGCTGCCCTTCGACCACCCGCTGTGGATCGTCTACTCCTCGGGCACGACCGGGCTGCCGAAGGGCATCGTGCACGGGCACGGCGGCGTGGTGCTCGAGCAGCGCAAGCAGGCGTTCCTGCACATGGACATCGGCGCGGGCGACCGGTTCTTCTGGTACGCCTCCACGGCCTGGATCATGTGGAACATCTCCGCGTCGGCGCTGCTGACCGGCGCCACCGTGATCGTCTACGACGGCGCACCGACGTACCCGTCGGTCGACGCGCAGTTCGCATTGGCCGCCCGCACCGGCATGACCTTCCTCGGCACCAGCCCCGGCTACCTCATGGCCTGCGAGAAGGCCGGTGTCCGCCCGGGCGAGGCGCACGACCTGTCCACGCTGCGCACGATGGGCGTCACCGGCTCCCCCCTCCCGGCCGGCAGCTTCGCCTGGGTCTACGACACGGTGAAGCCCGACGTCCTACTGGGCTCGCTGTCCGGCGGCACCGACGTCGCCACCGGGTTCATCGGGTCGAGCCCGCTGCTGCCGGTGACGGCGGGAGAGCTGCAGCGCCCGATGCTCGCGGTCGCCGCCGCCTCGTGGGACGAGGAGGGACGGCCGGTCGTCGGCGAGCTCGGCGAGCTGGTGATCACCGAGCCGATGCCGTCGATGCCGCTGCACTTCTGGAACGACCCGGGCGACGCCCGTTACCGGGAGGCCTACTTCGAGCCCTGGCCCGGTGTGTGGCGGCACGGCGACTGGCTGGAGATCACCGAGCGCGGCACCTGCCTGATCACCGGCCGCTCGGACTCCACGCTCAACCGCGGGGGCGTCCGCATGGGCACCGCCGACATCTACGCCGCCGTCGAGTCGATCCCGGCCGTGCTCGACTGCGTCGTCCTCGGGGTGGAGCAGCCCGACGGCGGCTACTGGATGCCGCTGTTCGTGCAGCTGGCCCCAGGCGAGGAGCTGACCGACGAGCTGCAGGCGCAGGTGAAGCAGGCGATCCGCGAGCAGGCCAGCCCTCGCCACGTGCCCGACGAGATCATCGCCGTCCCTGGCGTGCCGCACACCCGGACCGGCAAGCGGCTGGAGGTGCCGCTCAAGCGGCTGTTCCAGGGCGTCGACCCGGCGAAGGCGGTCAACACCGGGGCGGTGGACGACGCGTCGCTCGTCGAGCACTACGTGCGGCTCGCGAGGACCCGGGGCGCGTCGTGACCTCAGCTTTCGGTACAGAAAGCTGATCCCGTCAGGCGGAACCCTCGGCGGTGGTCTCGGTCACCTTCTCGGATGACGACCGCACGCGGCGGGCATCCCCACCCGCCAAGGTGTACGGAACCATCCCCGCCTGTCGAGGAGACCGAGCGACGATGACGTCGAGCGAGAACGAGACGTGGCAGCCCGAGCCGCCGGTGCTGCTGCCCCCGTGGCACACCCCGGAGCGGGAGAAGCTGCAGGAGCAGGCGCGCCGGTTCGCGATGGACGAGGTGCTGCCGGTCGCCAACGAGCTCGACCCGCAGAAGGGCGAGATCCCGGCGTCCCTGCTGTCGCGCCTGGCCGAGCTGGGCTACTTCGGCATCACCGTGCCCGCCGGGCAGGGCGGGCTGGGGCTGGGGGTCTTCGAGTACTGCATGGTCAGCGAGGAGCTGGCCCGCGCGTGGATGTCCACCGCCAGCATCCTGGCCCGCTCCCAGGGGCTGGGGACGGCGGTGGCCGACGCAGACCGCCGCCAGGATCTCCTGGCCCGTAGCGCCCGCGGCGAGTGGATCGGCGCCATCGCGCTGTCCGAGCCGGACGCCGGCTCCGACCTGGCCGGGGTCTCGACCCGCGCGGTGCTGGACGGCGACGAGTGGGTGGTCACGGGGCACAAGCGGTGGTGCGGCAACGCCAAGGCCGCCGACTTCATCCAGGTGCTGGTGCGCGAACGCGACCCCGAGCAGGGGGAGTCACGGTCGGCGGGCCTGGTGAACCTGCTGCTGGAGAAGGAGCGCGGCGAGTTCCCCGAGGGGTTGTCGGGCTACCCGATCGACAAGGTCGGCTACCACGGCTTCCTGACCTGGGACCTGCGGTTCGACGGTGTCCGCATCCCGAAGGACAACGTCATCGACCAGGCCAAGGCCGCGAAGGAGGACAGCCCCGAGGAGGGCGAGGCGGCCGAGCAGGCGGGCTTCGCCGAGGCGCAGAAGTTCCTCAACACCGCTCGGGTGCACACCGCCGCCCGTGCGGTCGGGCTGGCCCGCGCGGCCCTGGAGGACTCGATCGTCTACCTGCAGGAGCGCGAGCAGTTCGGCCACCCGATCAGCGACTTCCAGGCGCTGCGGTTCACCGTCGCGGAGATGGCGGCCCAGATCGAGCAGTCACGCGCCTTCTACCGGCAGGTCGCCCACCTGCTCGACCTCGGCCTGCCGTGTGCGAAGGAGGCGTCGATGGTGAAGCTGGAGGCGACGGAGATGTCGGTGCGGGTGACCAACCAGGCGATGCAGCTGCACGGCGGCAACGGCTACACGACCGAGCGCCAGGTGGAGCGGCACTGGCGCGATGCGCGGCTCACCACGATCTTCGAGGGCACCAGCGAGATCCAGAAGCGGATCATCAGCGACCGCCTGCTGCCTAGGAGCCCGCTCGGCTGAACCACTGTGCGCAACTCCACCTCCAGCGCGACGCCAGCGGTGGATTCCCGCACAACGGCGCACGTCGGTCAGCGCAGGCGGAGCACCCGGGCCTCCCAGGGGCGGAGCACCGCGGCGTCGTCGACCGGCAGGTTGCCCAGCACGAGCTCGGCGTCCACCGCCTGCGGCAGCAGGTCGGGCAGTGACTGCGCCGTCCGGCTCAGATTGCAGACGACGACCAGCGTCTCGCCGGCCAGCGACCGGGTGAACGCGTACACCTGGTCGTGCTCCGGCAGCAGCAGGTGGAAGTCGCCCAGCGCGACGACGGCGTTCTCGTGTCGCAGCGCGATGAGCCGCCGGTGGTGGGCGAGCACCGAGGTCGGGTCGTTCCGCTGCGCGTCGGCGTTCCACTCGACGTGGTCCGGGTTGACCGGCATCCACGGCGTCCCCGTGGTGAACCCGGCCGACGGCGAGGCGTCCCACTGCACCGGGGTACGCGCGTTGTCGCGGCTCATCCGCCGCAGGGCCGCCAGCACGTGCGCGGCGTCCTCGCCCGCGGAGACCGCCTGCACGTGGTGGTTGAGCGACTCGATGTCGGAGAAGTCGTCGAGGCCGGCGAACGGGAAGTTCGCCATGCCCAGCTCCTCGCCCTGGTAGACGTACGGCGTCCCGCGGTGCAGGTGCAGCAGCGTGGCCAGACAGGTCGCGGAGTCGCGGCGGTAGCGGGGCGAGTCGTCGCCGAAGCGCGAGACGGCGCGCGGCTGGTCGTGGTTGTCCCAGTAGAGCGAGTTCCACCCGACGTCGGCCAGGCCCGCCTGCCACCGGCCGAACGACGCCTTGAGGTCGCGCATCCGCAGCGGCCGGACGTCCCACTTCGAACTGCCCTGGTCCAGTGCCACGTGCTCGAACTGGAACACCATGTCCACCTCGCCCCGCGTGGGGTCGGTGAACAGCCGCGCCTCCTCCACCGTCACCCCCGGCATCTCGCCCACGGTGAGCAGGGCCGCATCCCGCCCGGCGAACACCTCGCGGTGCATCTCCTGCAGGAACTCGTGGATCCGCGGCCCGCAGAGGTAGGACGCCGACCCGTCCCCGAGCGACGTCCCGGGGATCGGCGGACCGTCGTGCAGGTGCCCGTCCGCAGCGACGTCCTTGCTGATCATGTTGATGACGTCCATGCGGAACCCGTCGACCCCGCGGTCGAGCCACCACCGCATCATCGAGTAGACCGCCTCGCGCACCTCGGGGTTCTCCCAGTTGAGGTCGGGTTGCCGGCGGTCGAACAGGTGCAGGTAGTACTCGCCGCTGGGCTCGTCGTACTCCCAGGTGGAGCCGGAGAAGAACGACTGCCAGTTGGTCGGCTCAGCCCCGGGTTCGCCTCCGGCCAGGCCGGTCCGTGGCGGCCGCCACCAGTACCAGTCGCGCTTCGGTGACGTCCGGGACGCTCTGCTCTCCAGGAACCACGGGTGCTCGTCGCTGGTGTGGTTGACCACCAGGTCCATGAGCAGCCGCATGCCGCGCGCGTGCAGCTTCACGATCAGGTCGTCGAGCTGGTCGAGGGTGCCGAACAACGGGTCGATGCCCTGGTAGTCGCTGATGTCGTAGCCGTTGTCGGCCTGCGGGGACGGGTAGACCGGCGAGAGCCACAGGACGTCGACGCCGAGGTCGGCCAGGTGGTCCAGGCGCTGCAGGATCCCGCCGAGGTCACCGATGCCGTCGCCGTCGGAGTCCTGGAACGAGCGCGGATAGACCTGGTAGACGACGGCGCGGGTCCACCAGGGGGCGTCGTCGGGGGTCACGAGGCCGGCCAGGTGTGGTGCAC
>DATHAK010000177.1:0-25802 GCA_035296685.1 Blastococcus sp. | reverse complement strand
TGCCGCGGGCGACGGCGGCCGCCGCGTCCAGGCCGAACCCGGCCAGTGCCCGAGGTCGGGACGCCTCGATCACGATGTCGGCGGCAGCGACCAACGCGAGAAGGGCGCGCCGGCCCGCGGGCTCGGCGGGGTCGAGAACGACGGACTCGTGTCCCGCGTGCAGCATCCGGTAGAACTCCGCGTTCCCGCGGCGTGCGCCGTCGAGCCGTTGGGGGATCTCCACCTTGACCACCCGCGCCCCGGCAAGGCCCAGCAGATGCGCGCAGAGGGGGCCGGCCCAGAGGGCGCTGAAGTCGACCACCAGCAGGCCGGCGACGGGTCGCGGGGGCAGTGCCCGGAACGGGGGCGGCAGCGCCGGGCGACGAAGGGGCGCGGCGGCGAGCCCGAGGAGCGTGGCGCGCTCGGCCAGTTCCGCCCCGGGGTGCTCACGCAGCCACCCGGCCACGACCGGCCAGGGATCCCCGGTGATCGGCTCCCCGACGAGGGCGCCGAGCAGCGCCGGGTCGTCGGGTCGGGCGCAGGAGACCGCTGCCCATCCGTCGGCCGTCGGCAGGATCCGGGAGCCGCCCCCGACCGCCTCCGACCCACGGCGGGCGGCTCCTGTAACGGCGGCGCGCTCGGCCAGCAGACCACGCCCGTCCAGGACGACCGCCTCGGCGCTCGCGAGGGCGAGCTGGTCGCCGAGCACGCGCGCCGCGGACGCGGCATGTCCGGGCGGCACGAGCGGCGGTCCCTCCGGCCGGCCGGTCAGCGCCACGACGCCGCTGGCCGCCCAGTCGGCGGACGGGTCGGCGGGGGGCATGGCGCGACGATACGGCGACCGGACCGGTCGACCGGACGCCCGGCGATACAGTCCCCTCAATGTCACTCTCCACCTCGACGAGGCGGACGGCCTCGCGCTCACCGACTGGATCCGCCGGCACTAGCTCGTTCGACGTAGAGGGTGAACATTCGACATGTGTTCAGCTCGGCCGGCTTGGGCGTCTCGTCGTCGGGGTTGTCGGTGCGGGTGGCTAGTCGTGCCCGGCAAGGACATGTGCGGCGGATAGGGCTCGAACGACGGAGAACCGCCGAGTGGGGTGTGGCTCCACGGTCATGCCCGCACCACGATCCACGGCCGCAAGCTGATCGTCGGCCGGCGATCACCCTCTGGACCGAGAAGGCCCATCACCGCCGACGTCCACCGCTGGGTGCTGATGGACCAGAGACGCTTGCACGCCGCCGGCGCCGCTCGACCATCTGTCTCGAGAGGTCAAGCGGATCCGGTGGAGGACCGAACAGGCGCTGCCGTGCCAGCATCGCCGCCGTGGATCATGCCGCCGTCGCAGCTCCCAGGTAGCGGTGCAGCAGCTCGTCGCCGGCAGCGGCCGAGGTCCCGTACCAGGCCACGGTGCCGCGCTGCATGATGAGGCAGTTGTCCGCGAAGGCCAGCGCGCGGCTGGCGAACTGCTCGATCATGATCACCGACATGCCTGCCGCACGAGCCTGGGCCAGGCCTTCGAAGACGGTGTCCACCATCTTCGGGGCCAGTCCCAGCGACATCTCGTCGGCGATCACGACCTTTGCCGAGACCATCAGCGCGCGCGCCAGGGACAGCATCTGCTGCTCACCACCTGACAACGTCCCGGCGGACTGACGGCGGCGCTCCCCGAGCACCGGGAAGGTGTCGAAGGCCCGCTCGAGGGCGGCCCCCCGTTCCCGGCGGTCGAGGCTGGTCGCCATCCGGAGGTTCTCCCCGACGGTGAGTCCGGGGAAGACCCCTCGCCCCTCGGGCAGGTGGATCAGCCCGGCCCGGCGGATCGCGGTCGGCGTGGACTTGACGATGTTCTTGCCCTCGAACTCGATCGTGCCGGCCGCGGCAGGGACGAGGCCGCTGAGCACGCGAGCCAGCGTGCTCTTGCCCGCCCCGTTCGGGCCCAGCACGGCCAGACTGCTGTTCGCCGGCATGTCGAATGAGACGTCGAACAGTGCCTGCGCCGGGCCATAGCTGACCGCGACATCCTTGACGCGGAACACCGGTGCTACGGACGTGGTCATGCGGTCTGTTCTCCCTGCTCGATCTCTGCGCCGAGGTAGGCGGCGCGCACCGCGGCGTTGGCCCGGACCTCCTCGGGAGGTCCGGCGGCGATCTTGACGCCGAAGTCCAGGACGTGGACCTCGTGGCACATCCCGAGGACCAGGTCGACGTCGTGCTCGACGAGGAGCAGGGACACGCCGTGGTCCGCGACGACCTGGACGAGGGTCCTGGCGAGCTCCTCGGTCTCCCGGGTGTCCAGCCCGGACGAGGGCTCGTCCAGCAGAAGCACCGTCGGGTCGACGGCGAGGGCTCGCCCGATCTCGACCAAGCGGCTCATCCCGAGCGGCAGTCCTGCCACGGGCCGGTGCTGGATCTGGTCCAGGTGCAGGGCCTCGAGCAGACCGTCGACCCGCTCGCGCTCGTCCGCCGGTGGGCGTCGAAGTCCCCTGCCGGTCACCAGGTCCGTCCAGATCCGGCTCTTGGCGTGCCGGACGCGGTAGGCCAGCATCAGGTGCTCGCGCACGGTGAGCCCGGAGAAGAGCTCTGGATGCTGGAAGGTGCGGGCCAGACCAAGCGCGGCCCGCTTCTGCGGGCTGCGGTGGGTGACGTCGTCGCCGTTCATGGACACGTGCCCGGACGTCGGGCGGAGCAGGCCCGACATCACGCCGAACAACGTGCTCTTGCCCGCTCCGTTGGGGCCGACGAGCCCCACGATGGTCGCCGGGGGCACGGCGAGGTCGACCTCCCTGAGCGCTACCAGCCCCCCGAAGCGCATGGTCACACCGTGCGCCTCTATCCGGGACTCGGTCGTTCTCGCATCGGGACGGTTCAATGCCGTGCTCACGCCCGACCTCCGGGGATCAGCTGTTCCTTTTCGGTGGCCGGGACGGCCGGATCGTCGACGCGGCCCGACGGCGGGTCCGCTGCCTGAGGCGCCCGGCGGTTGCGCAGGCGCACAGCGAGGTCGGTGAGTTGGCGTGCGTTCTGCGCGATGGCACCCTCGGGATTCCGGGCCAGCATGATCGCGCCCAGGCCGAACAGGATCGTCGGCAGGTGTGACCAGTCGGTCGGCAGGTACGCCGCGAAGACGCCGGGCAACAGCGCGAACACCAACCCGGCCACGAGCGCCGCGACGACGGACCGAGAACCGATGCTGACCAGCACGGCCAGCCAGATGAGCCCGATGAAGGGGTTGAACGAGTCCGGCAGCGACGCTTGGTAGTTCAGCGCCAGGAAGCCGCCGCCCACGGCGGCGACGTACGTCGCCAGACCGGACACCAGCACCTTCATCTGCACCACGCTGAGACCCAGCGTGCGCGAGCCGGTCTCGCTCCATCTGACGGCGTTCAGGGCCAGGCCGGCGGTGGAGCGACGCAGGTTGACGATCAGCAGCGCGAGGATGACGAACGCCGCCAGAGCGACATACGCGAAGGTCTGGTTGTCGAACGCCCAGTCCGGGCGCGGCATGAAGGTGCCCTGCCCGAAGTTGTAGTACGGGTCGCGGGTGAAGATGAGGTTGGACGCGAGCAGGCCGAACGTCAGGGTGACAAGGGCCACGTAGAGATTCCCCAGCCGGATGGTGAGCAGGCCGAGGACCAAGCCGATGGGCACGACGAAGACGGCACCGACGACGATGGCGACCAACGGTGACCATCCATGGCTTCCTGCGAGTTCCGCTGCCAGGATCGCGCCGAAACCGGCGAAGGTGATCTGGCAGAGCCAGATCATCCCGCCCTCGCCCGTGACCAGCGTGTACGAGAGCAGCGCGATCCCGAGGCAGATGCCGCCCGCTGCCAGGCCGGTCCAGTACTCGTCGAACACGAGCGGCATGATCGCGGCGATCACGACGGTGATGATGGGACCTACGACCGACGGCGAGAGCCATCCCCGGCGTTGCTCGGAGCGGACGACGACCGGGGTGTCGGCTCCCTCGGGGCGGATCGCCCGATCCAGGGCGCCGCCCTGCGCACTGTCACCTGCCAGGCCACGCACCGCGTAGTAGAGCAGGAAGAGCAGCATGAAGGCGAAGGGGATGCTGGGCACGATCTGTCCGGACAGCGGGTCGGACGGGTCCAGGTACTTCTGGATGACCGTGGTGACGACGCCCATCAGCAGCGCGACGCCAACCGCGAGAGGCAGGCTGCGGAGCCGGGCGGCGACGACGGCTGCGAAGGCTGCCGCCATCAGCAGGGTCATGCCCTCCACCGAGACACCCGTCGTGGGCGCGAGGAGGATCCCCGCCAGGCCGGCCAGCGATGCACTCGCGGCCCACACGCCGAGTGAGACGCGGGAGGGACTGGTGCCCGACAGGGCGGTCAGGGCCTCGGAGTCGACGAGCGCGCGGACCTTCAGACCCACGTCGGTGAACCGCAGCACCGACACCCCTACGACCAGGACCACGAGCAGGCCCACGTACGTGAAGACCTGGTCCATGTTGACCGCGGCGTTCAAAGGGTGGAACACCTGCAGCGGGCGCTCGGCCAGACCCGGTGCGGTCGCGTCCGCAAGATCCCCCAGGATGAGCTTGACCAACTCCGGAAGCGCGACGGAAACGCCGATCGTCGCAACGATCTTGACGACCGGCGAGCGCAGGCGAAGGTGGCGGAAGAGCAGGCCGTACAAGGCCGCACCCAGGAGCGGGGCGAACACGAGCAGCGAGACCGCCGCGGCCGGCCAGATGGACCAGCCGTGCTGGGAGTTCAGCCAGTAGTAGAAGCGAGCCACCGCGAAGGCCATCGCACCGAAGGCGAAGTTGAAGATGCCAGACGAGACGTAGGTGACCACCAGGGACGACGCCGCGATGGCGTAGATGGCACCGAGCGAAAGGCCGGCGAGGACGTAGGAGAGCACATGGCCTCCAGGTTCAGGAGCAGGGGGCTCTGGGGCTGACGAGCGCGCATGTGCCGTCCGTCACGGTCAGAGAAGGGTGCCCGCAAAGAGTCTGATACGTCAACAGGCTGGGGTCCAGCGGGCTGCCGAATCCGGCCAGGGTCACGGGTCTCTGACCAACGGTGTCTGCTCACGAGGAGCAAAGCCTGGCCCGGCCCAGGGGCCGGCGACTCTGACGCGACGTGGGCTCGGAGGGGATGTGTGTGCTGCGTCACGGATGCGTAACGAATGCCCCGCCCCGCTAATTCATCTGCCTTAATTACCCAGCCCACATCCCGAGGGTGATCCGGATCACTGGCACGGGGGTCGCGCGACGCGGCTCTGGTGGAGGAGGACGACCATGCGCACGACCAACCGCGTGGCGATCGCTGCACTTGCAGCGGCCGCCTTGGCACTCACCGCGTGCGGTGGAGGGGATAGTGGCGGGGGTGACAGTGGCGGTGGCCAGTCCGCCGGGCAGACGATCAAGCTGGGTGTCCTCACCTCACTCAGCGGCTCCACCGCCGCCGGTTTCGTCGATGTCGAGGGCGGCGTGAAGGCGCGCCTGTCGGCGTACAAGGACGGGGACGGGAAGTGTGCCTCGACCGACGTCGAGGTGGTCATGGGTGATGACGCGTCCAGCCCGCAGGGTGCGTTGACCGCGACGCAGAAGCTGGTCCAGCAGGACAAGGTCTATGCCCTGATGCCGATCGACTCGTTCTTCTCGGGTGCGGCGCAGTACGCCTCCACCCAGGCGAAGTCGACCCCGGTCGTGGGGACCTCGTTCGACGGCGCCCCGCAGTGGGTCGACCCGAAGGTGACGAACTTCTTCAGCGCAGACGGGTCGACCGACTACCGGAACGTCCCCGACACCTACGGCCAGTACTGGAAGGCGATCGGCGGCACCAAGGTCGCCGTGGTGGGCGTCGCCACACCGAGTTCCGCTCAGGCGGCGACGGGAGCCCTGGCGTCGGGCGTGGCCGCCGGGCTGACCGAGGGTTACCAGAACGTCGCGCTGCCGATCGGTAGCACCGATGTGGGTGCGATCGTGCTGGGCATCAAGGACTCCGGCGCCGACGTGTTGTACATGCCGGTGACGCCGCAGACCGCCTTCGCGATCGTGGGTGGCCTGAAGCAGGCCGGGGTCACCCTGAAGTCGGTCCTGGTGCCGACCGGCTACGGCGCGGACCTGCTGGCGAACCCGCCGGCGCTGCAGGCCGCTGCCGGGGTCGGGTTCATCACGACCACCGCACCGACGGAGTTGAACACCGAGGCGACCCAGGCGCAGTCGGAGGCGCTGAAGAAGTACGCCGGGGCGGAGTTCGACGACCCGTCGTTCTCGGCCGGCGTGGGTTGGAAAGCGGCCGACCTCTTCCTGTACGGGCTGGAGCAGGCCGGCTGCGACGCAAGCCAGGCCGACTACATGGACGCCCTTGAGAAGAGCAAGACCTGGGACGCCGGCGGCCTCTACTCGGAGCCGGTTGACTTCTCCGAGGTCGGGAACCTGGCCTCGGCTCACGGCCCGGGCAACTGCTTCTACGTCTCCATCGCCGAGGGAGACGGTTTCAAGCCCGACCCGGAGGCCTCGCCGATCTGCGGCGAGATCATCGACAAGCAGGGCTAGTTCGGACCCGGTGCCCGTCGACCCGGTGTGCAGCCGGCTCGACGGGCACCGGTGACGCACTCCCTGGGGCTCATCCCGCCGTCCGGCGGGATGGGCCCCCGTGCCGTGTACTGAGCGGCGCGAAGGGTGGTGGACCGATCCCCGGGGCTGCTCGACAATCCGTATCCTCAGTTCGACAGATGGCCGCGCAGGTGGCCGCCGTACACGTCAGGAGCGCACTGTGCCCGGACCCATGGAGGGCGTTCGCGTCCTCGAAGTAGCCCAGTTCACCTTCGTCCCAGCCGCCGGGGCCGTCCTGGCGGACTGGGGAGCCGATGTCATCCATGTGGAGCACGCGGTCACCGGAGACGCGCAGCGCGGGCTGGTCAAGGTGCTCGGCCTGGACGCTTTCTCCGAGGGATCCTCCTTCTTCCCCATCATGGAAGGGCCCAACAGGGGGAAGCGGAGCATCGGGCTCGCCCTCGAACATCCCCGGGCGCGGGAGCTTCTGATGGAGCTGGCCAAGGTCAGCGACGTGTTCCTCACCAACTTTCTGCCCGGAGCCCGGGCCAAGCTGGGCATCGACCTGGACGACATCCGGGCGGCGAACCCCGACATCATCTACGTCCGGGGCAGTGGCTTCGGCAACCGCGGCCCGGAGGCCACCAAAGGTGGCTACGACAGCACCGCCTTCTGGGCGCGCGGCGGCTCCGCCGACGGCGTGACGCCGGCCGATTCAGACGTCTTGCTCGGCATGCCCGCCGGGGCCTACGGCGACTCCATGGGCGGCATGACGATCGCCGGCGGCATCGCCGCGGCGCTGTACCGGCGCAAGGCGACCGGAGAGACCTCGGTCGTCGACGTGTCGCTGCTCGGCGTCGGTGCGTGGGCGACCCAGTTCTCGGCCAACCTGGCCATGATGAAGGGCGGACCGCTGCCCAAGCCCAAGCCACCCAAGCACGGATCCGCGACCAACCCCTTGATCGGCACCTACCGGACTGCCGACGACAGGTGGCTCATGCTGTCGATGCTGCAGCCGGGCAGGTACTGGCCGGAATTCACCCGCGTCGTGGGTCGCGAGGAGCTTGCGACCGATGAGCGCTTCAGCGACGTCGACAAGATCATGGCGAATGCCGCCGAGGCTGCGGCCATCGTCGCGGAGATCTTGTCGTCGAGGACCCTCGCCGAGTGGATCGTGGCCTTCGAGGGGATGCAGGGCCAGTGGTCGGTGGCCCAGAACGCCTGGGAGGTCGGCCAGGACGTGTCGCTCCGGGCCAACGGCCTCATCGCATCCGTCACAGACGCGGAGGGAGTGCAGCGGGAGCTCATCACCAACCCGGTGCAGTTCGACGAGACGCCGGTCAGCCTCACCCGCGCGCCCCAGTTCGCCGAGCACACGGACGACATCGTGCGCGAGCTCGGTTGCACCGACGAGCAGCTGATCGAGTTGAAGATCGCCGGCGCGATCACCTGATCCGAGTGGGCGGACCCGGCACGGTCGAAGGCTGCCGGGTCTGCCCGTGTGCTACCGGGCAGGTCACTCCGGGCGCAGCAGCATTGTCCCTGGGGGACTCTGCCGCCCCAGGTGACGACGACGCACGGGCACGGGTGACCTGACACCCGGTGGCCTCGTCGCGTCGTTGGGGCACACGTTCGCGCACGAAGCCGTACCCGCGCAGTCGGCTCGCCGATAGCTGGCGCTCGGAGGTGTCGGGCGGCAGGCGGCCGGTTCAAGGCGAGGATCGGCACCTGGCCAGGAACCGCCGGCCTTGCGGGGACGAGGACCGCTGGAGACGGCTTCGTCGATTCCGGACGACCTATGCTCCGTGGAGACGGCATCCGAGAGGGTCACGATGGCAGGATCAGGAGCGCCGCCCGCCACACGGGCGACCGCCCCGCACGACGGTCACGGCCCCTGGCGACCGGTGGCGAGCTGGCCGGAGCTGACACCCGGTGGAGTCCGCCGGACGTCCCGGTTGGACATTCTGCGACCCGACGGTCTCTCAGGCGACCTGGTGCTGCACGGAATCGCCATGGACGAGCGCGGGACAGGGGATGCGCGTCGGGAACTCCTCGACCGGGCGCAACTGGACGCAGTCATATCCCTCGCGGATGCACCGATGTTGAGCCGTCTGGTGACCGCCCCGCCCCGCCCCGCCCTCGACCGGCTGATCGGCGGGCCGGCGTCCTCGGGCGTCCGCCGCGCGGTCGCGATGGCGGTCCCTGGAGACGTGGAGGACGCGACACTCCTGGCTCTCCTGCTCGACGACCTGCCCGTAGCCGTGGTGATCTCGGGGTACGCCATCGTGGCCGAGCCGATCGAGCGCCGGCCACCGTCGAACGGGGGGAAGCCCCACGTCGACCTCTGCTCGGGTTGGCGTGCGGGCGGCACCATGATGACCACGCTCACCGCCGCAGGCGCGCTGCCGGTGCTCGTCGGCCCAGCCGCCCCCGCCCTGCCCGGCAGCAGTGTCCCGGGAACGGACGAGGGCCCGCCGCTGCCGGTTCACGGCATGCGTCGGTGGCGCCGGATGGATGTCATGGCCGAGGCTGACCGTCTGCTCGTCGACGCCTGGTTTCGTGACAGCCATATCACCACCGACGGGGAGGAGAAGGTGGTCCACGAGTACGAGTTGCAGGCCGAGGTGCGGCGCGGAGACCTCACGGTGCTGGCGCTCAGCGCCGAGCCGCGGGTCCTGCCCTGGCAGGAGTGCCCCGCTGCGGCGTCCAGCGCCGCGCGGCTCGTCGGGCAACCCGTGCACGTCCTGCGCCAACACGTCCGGAAGGCCTTCGTGGGTACGACGACGTGCACCCACCTGAACGACATGCTTCGGTCCCTCGGGGACATCGTCGCATTGGACCGGGCCATCCAGAAGGCGCCGGCGGACGGCGGCCCCGCAGAAACCTGACGGGCGCGCGCGAGCGGCCCCGGCGGCGCCGTCGTACGTCCACCCGGGAACCTGTGGCCGGTCAGCGCCACCACGGCGAACCGGACGCCCGGCGATACAGTTCCCTCAATATGACTCTGCACTTCGACGAGACGGACGGCCTCGCGCTCGCCGACTGGATCCGCCCGGGGGACGCCCTCGTCTGGGGCCAGGCCTGTGCCGAGCCGACGGCGCTGACCGCCGCCCTCACCCAGCAGTCCGGCGGACTCGGTCCGCTGACGGCGTTCGTAGGGACGACGTACGCCGACGCCTTCGACCCCGCCGTCGCGGCGAACGTGCGGTTGTCCTCCTACGGGGCGAGCGGGCGCAACCGGCGGTGGCTCGCCGACGGCCTGCTCGAGACGCTTCCGGTGCACTACTCGTCGCTGCCTGGTCTCTTCCGACGCGGCGTGCTCCGCGCCGACGTCGTCCTGGTCACCGTCGCGCCGCCCGGGCCGGACGGCCGGTACCCGCTGGGCCTCGCCGACGAATACCTGCCGGCCGCCCTGGCCGCGGCCCGTGTGGTGATCGCCGAGGTGAGCCCGCACGTGCCCCGGATCCAGGGGGCGCACAGCCTCGGCGCAGGCGAGATCGACGTCCTGGTGCACACCGACCGGCACCCGCCGCACTGGACGGCGCCCGAGCCCGGCGACACCGACCGAGCGCTGGGCCGGCAGGTGGCGGCGCTCGTCCCGGACGGCGCGGTCGTTCAGATCGGTATCGGATCCTTCCCCGGTGCAGTGCTCGCCGAGCTGGGCGAGCGCAACGACCTCGGCTTCCATTCCGGGCTGTTCGCCGACGGCATGATCGACCTCGTCGAGCGGGGGGTGATCACGAACCGCACCAAGCCCCACGACACCGGTCTGAGCGTCGCCGGGATCACCATGGGCGGGCGCCGGCTCGTCGAGTGGCTGCACGACAACCCCGCGGTGGCCCTGCGCGGGACCGGCCGGATCCACGACGTCGAGGTGCTCGGCTCGCTGCCGCGGTTCACCGCGATCAACACCGCGCTCGAGGTCGACCTGAGCGGGCAGGTGAACGCAGAGGTCGTCGCCGGCCGCTACGTCGGCGCCATCGGCGGCTCGCTGGACTTCCTCCGTGGCGCGGCGCGCTCCGAGGGCGGCCTGCCCATCATCGCGCTGCCGGCCACGTCCCGCGGCCGCAGCACGATCGTGGAGAAGCTGTCCGGCCCGGTGACCGTCGGCCGCGCGGACGTGGGGATCGTCGTCACCGAGCACGGCGCCGCCGACCTCCGTGGCATCGGCCCGGCCGAGCGGCGAGAGCGGCTGCTGGCGATCAGCGCACCCGGGCTGCTGTAGCGCCCGGGTGCGCCGGAGCGCTCAGCCGCCGAAGGAGAGTCCCTCGTTGAGCGTCCACTTGCCGTCGCGGCCACGCACCCAGCCGCTGGAGGCCCAGGTGCCGCCGTCGACCGGCAGCACGGTGCCGGTCACGTACGACGACATCCGCGAGGCCAGGAACACCGCGGCGTCGCCGCACTCCTCGACATCGCCCTCGCGCAGCAGCGGGATGATCCGGTTCATCGCGTCGATCGTCTCGGGCGGGCGCTGGATCCAGGCCGACTCGTCGACCGGACCGCTGCGGTTGCCCATGTTGCCGGGGGTGATGGTGTGGTCGGGCGCGATCGCGTTCGACCGGATGCCGTGCTGGGAGAGCTCCAGGGCCATGGTCCGGGTGAAGCTGATCATGCCGGCCTTGCAGGCGGCATAGACGGCGAAGTTCGGCGCGGCCCGGCTGCCCTCGATGCTGGTCACGTTGATGATCGACCCGCCGCGGCCACCCCGGATCATGATCGGCACCGCGGCCGAGGTGGCGGCCAGCATGCTCACCAGGTTGATCTCGATGTGCCGACGCCAGCTGCGCTCGCTCTGCTCGAGGAACGGCCGCCCGCTGACCCCGCCGGCGTTGTTCACCAGGATGTCGAGCCGGCCGAAGCGCTCGTCGGTGGCGGCGACCATGGCCCGCACCTGATCGCTGTCCATCACGTCGACCGGATAGGGGAGGGCGTCCTGGCCGAGAGCGGTGATCGCGCCGGCGGTCTCCTCGCAGCGTTCGGGGACGATGTCGCCCACCGTCACGTGGGCCCCGGCCGCCGCGAGTGCGAGGGCGATGCCCCGCCCGATGCCACCACCGCCCCCGGTGACGACGGCGACCTGCCCGTCCAGGGAGAGCTTGCTCTCGGTCACGAAACCTCCACGAGGATCGGTGATGGGGGATGTGTGCACGCGCTGAGTCCGCTCCGGCCGACGGGTCGGCCGTCGAGCCGGTTCAGAGGTGGCGGGAGGAACCGCCGTCCACGGGGACGGCCTGATCGGTGACCCGGTCGGCCCGCACGGAGCAGAGGTAGGCGACGAGGGCGGCCATCTCCGCTGGCTCACCCATGCGGCGCGCCGGGATGGAGGCCGTCGCCGACTCCGGCCGCACGCAGCGGAGGGGCGGAACCACCGGTTCCGCCCCTCCATCGCCTTCTGCCGAGCGCGCGATCAGACCTCGATCAGGACACCGCCGGACTGGCCGCCACCGGCGCACATGGTGGCGACGCCGATGCCGCCGCCGCGGCGACGCAGCTCGTGCACCAAGGTGGTGAGCATGCGGGCGCCCGACGCGGCGATCGGGTGGCCCAGGCTGCAGCCGGAGCCGTAGGGGTTCACCTTCTCCTCGTCGATGCCGAGCAGCTTGCAGGCGGCCACGGGCACCGAGGCGAAGGCCTCGTTGATCTCCCAGACCGCGACGTCCTCCTGCTTGACGCCGGCGCGGGCCAGCAGCTTCGGGATGATGTCGACCGCAGCCATGCCCATGCGTCGCGGGTCGACGCCGAGCGCCGCCCACGCGCGCACGGTGGCCAGCGAGGTAAGCCCTTCGCTGCGGGCCAGCTCGTCACTGGTCAGGGTCAGCGCCGAGGCGGCGTCGTTCACGCCGCTGGCGTTGCCGGCCGTGATGGAGAACCCCTCGATCTCGGGGTGCAGCACCTTGAGGCCGGCCAGCTTCTCGAGGGTCGTGTCCCGGCGGGGGTGCTCGTCGGCGGCGAAGTCGACCAGCGAGCCGTCCTTCTGCAGGGCCTTCACCGGGACGATCTCCTCGGCGAAGAGGCCGCCGTCGATGGCGGCGACGGCGCGCTGGTGGGAGCGGAACGCCCAGGCGTCGAGCTGCTCGCGGGTCAGCCCCGCCTCGACGGCGGTGTTCCAGCCGACGGAGATCGACATGTCCCGGTTGGGAGCCTCGGGGGAGTCGGGGTGGCTCGCGCTCATCCAGTTCTCCTCGAACTGGTCGACGGTGCCCGGAACCCGGTAGCGCATCACCGGCGCGGTCGAGGTGGAGTGCACACCACCGGCGATGACCGCCGAGTCCATGCCGGCACGGATCGTCGCCGCGGCGTTCGCCACCGCGGTGAGGCTGCCGGCGCAGTGCCGGTTGATCGCCTGCCCGGGGACGGAGAGCATGCCCGCGGCGACCGCGGCGTAGCGGGCCACGTCGCCGCCGCCCCAGCCCGACTCGGCGAGGATGATGTCGTCGAACCGGTCGTAGGGCAGCCCGGAACGGCGAGCGGCCTCCGAGATCGCGATGACCGCGAGCTCCTGGGCGCTGGTGTCGGCGAGCGTGCCCTTCCGGGCCGTGCCGATGGGCGTCCGGACCGCGCTGACGATGACGGCCTCTGGCATGGTTGCACCTTCCGGTCGGAGCACAGGTGGCCGACGATCGGCCGCTGCCGAGGTTACGCCGATATGAGTCAGATGAGTACCCTCCATTCAACTGCTGGAAGGAGCACTGTGGCAACGGTGGAACTCGCGGTCGACGAGGGCGTGGGCACGATCTCCCTCAATCGCCCGCATCGGCACAATGCGGTGGACGACGAGCTCTATGCACTGCTGCACGAGACCTGGGCCCAGGCGCAGGCCGATCCCGCGATCCGGGTAGTGCTGATCCGCGGTAACGGGCCGTCGTTCTGCTCGGGCCGCGACATCGCGCAGCTCGGCGAGCGGGTGGCCGGGGAGAGCGACCTGTCGTTCGTGCGCCGACACCAGCAGACGCGGGTGCACCAACTGGAGAGCCCCAAGCCCGTGGTCGCCGCCGTGCGCGGGAACGCCCTGGGCGGAGGGTTGGAGATGGCTCTGGCCGCCGACGTCCGCATTGCGGCATCCGATCTCCGGATGGCGTTTCCGGAGATCCGGTACGGGCTGATGACCGACACCGGGGGCGCCGCCCTGGCGACCATGCTGGCCGGGCCGTCCCGGGCCAAGTGGCTGCTGATGACCGGCCGGCCGATCGGTGCGGAGCACGCGCTGGCCTGGGGACTGGTCGACCAGGTGGTGGCACCGGAGGAGCTCGACGCCACGGCGGCGCAGTTCGCCGCCGAGTTGGCGACCCGACCCCCTGAGGCGCTGGCGATGATCAAGATGACCGTCGACGGGATGTGGCACGGGCAGCTGCACGGCGCCCTGCGCAACGAGCTGCTCGGCCAGGTGGCCTTGTTCGGCGGCGAGGACTACAAAGCCCGGAAACGGGCTCGCCAGGCCGGTCGCTGAGGCGGGTCGCCGGCCCCGACGAGCCTGGCTCGCGGAATCAGTAACCTCATTTGCTCGCGCCGACCGTCGTCGGCGTGCGTGAGCCTGTCGCGACGCGCGGGCCTGACGAAGGAGAAGACGATGGACCTGACGGGTGCAGCTGCGATCGTGACCGGCGGGGCCGGTGGCTTCGGCGCGGCAACCGTGCGCCGGCTGGTGGGCGCGGGGGCGAAGGTCGTCATCGCGGATCTGGCCGAGGAGCGGGCGCAGGCCCTGTCCGAGGAGCTCGGCGACGCCGTCCGCTTCCAGCGCACGGACGTGACCAGCGAGGAGTCGGTGGCCGCGGCCGTCGCAGCCGCCGCCGGGCTCGGTCCCCTGCGCGTCGCCGTCGTCGTGCACGGTGGCCCGGCGGCCGGTGCCCGCCTGGTGAACCGCGAGGGGAAGAGCTACGGCCTCGACGTCTTCAAGCGCACGGTGGACATCTTCCTGACCGGCACGTTCAACGTGCTCGCGCAGGCCGCCGAGCAGATGGCCACGAACGAGCCCCTGGACTCCGGGCAGCGCGGGGTCGTCATCACGACCGCGAGCATCGCAGGCTTCGAGGGCGCGCCGGGGCAGACCGACTATTCCGCGGCCAAGGGCGGCGTCATCGGGATGAACCTCACCGCTGCGCGCGACCTTGCGCCGCTCGGCATCCGCGTCATGTGCATCGCCCCGGGAACGTTCCTCACCAACGCCTACTCCGACCCGGTGGCCGCCGAGGAGCGCTTCGGGCCCATGGTGCCCAACCCCAAGCGCATGGGCCGGCCCGACGAGTACGCACGGCTGGCGCTCGAGATCGCCCAGAACGACTTCCTCAACGGCGAGGTCATCCGGCTCGACGGGGCGCTCCGCTTCAACGTCCGCTGATCCTCCTCGCCCGGTGACGGGCGCCACCTTTCTCGCTAGGGTGCAATGAGTGCACCGATACGGGTGCGACGACGGACGCGCCCAGGGCGCCGACCAACGGAGCGGAGCGGACATGGCCGAACTCGATCTCGTGGTCCGAGGTGGGACCGTCATCGACGGGACCGGGGCCCCGCGCCGGACCGCCGACGTGGCGGTTCAGGACGGCCGGGTGGTGGAGGTCGGCCGGGTCGGCGGGCGGGGCCGGCGGGAGATCGACGCCGACGGCGCGCTGGTGGCGCCGGGCTTCGTCGACATCCACACCCACTACGACGGCCAGGCCACCTGGGACAGCCAGCTGCAGCCGTCGGCCTGGCACGGGGTGACCTCGGTCGTCGCCGGCAACTGCGGCGTGGGCTTCGCACCGGTCGTGCCCGAGCACCACCAGCGGCTGATCGACCTCATGGAGGGGATCGAGGACATCCCGGGCACCGCCCTGCACGAGGGGCTGCCCTGGACCTGGGAGAGCTACGACGAGTACCTCGACATCCTCGCGGGCCGGCAGTTCGACCTCGACATCGGCACCCAGGTGCCGCACGCGGCCCTGCGCGTGCACGTGATGGGGGAGCGCGCCGTCGCCGGGGCCACCTCGACGGCCGAGGAGACCGCCCTGATGGCCGAGCTGGCGGCACGCGCAGTCGTGGCCGGGGCCCTGGGTTTCTCGACCTCCCGGACGTTGAACCACAAGAGCGTCGACGGCGAGCTCACGCCGTCCTACGACGCCGGCCTCGACGAGTTGGTCGCCATCGCCGCGGCCGTGGGCGGGACCGGCCGAGGTGTGCTCCAGCTGGTCACCGACTTCCTCGACATCGACGTCGACGTGGACATCATGCGGTCCATGGTGCAGGCGTCGGGCCGGCCGTTGTCGGTGTCGCTGAACCAGGCCCACTTCGATCCGCAGGGCTACCGCACGGTGCTGCGCCGGATCGCCGAGGCCAACGCGGACGGCCTGCCGATCAAGGCGCAGGTGGCGGCGCGGGGAGTCGGTCTGATCATGGGGTTGGAGCTGACGCTGCACCCGTTCATGTACAACCCGGTGTGGCAGGCGCTGGCCTCGCGGCCGGTGGACGAGCAGGCCCGGCACCTGGCCAAGCCGGAGACCAAGGCGGCGGTGCTGGCCGCCATGACGCGGGAGAAGAGCACGGCGCTCATCGGCGGCCGCCTGATCGACAAGTTCCACCTGATGTACGAGATGAGCGATCCGCCGAACTACGAGCCCGACCCCAGCGAGTCGCTCGCCGCGCGCGCCGGCCGCGAGGGCCGCGAACCTGCCGAACTCGCCTACGACCTGCTGGTGGCCGACGGTGGCCACGGTCTGATCTACGTGATGACGGCGAACTTCTCCAACGGCGATCTGGAGCCGACCCGCGAGATGCTCGCCGATCCGTGGTCCGTCCCCGGCCTGTCCGACGGCGGCGCCCACGTGGGCTCGATCTGCGACGGAAGCTTCCCGACCACCCTCCTCCAGCACTGGGGGCGCGATCGCCCGACGGGCACATTCGATCTGGAGTTCCTGATCCAGCGTCAGTGCCGGGACACCGCCGTCGCCGTCGGGCTCGCCGACCGTGGGGTGCTGGCACCGGGATACCGGGCCGACCTCAACGTCATCGACCTGGACCGCCTGCGGCTGCGCCGTCCCGAGGTGCACCACGACCTGCCCGGCGGGGGACGCCGGCTCCTGCAGCGCGCCGAGGGCTACCGGCACACCGTCGTCCGGGGAGCGGAGACCTACCGGGACGGCGTGCCGACCGACGCACTCCCCGGCCGGCTGATCCGCGGACCTCAGCAGGCCCCGGCCTGAGCGGAGGTGTCACCGGCCCCGTTCCGGACGGGGCCGGTGAGTGGTCAGTGACGGCCGGGCACGCCCGCGGTGCTGGTGACCTCGATCCGCTGGCCGGTGACCATCTCGGCGTCGGCGGAGAGGAGGAACGCCACGACGGCGGCGACGTCCTCGGGTCGGGTCACCCGGCCGAACGGGGTGGACGCATCGAGGTCGGCGGCGCCTGGCACGCCGGTCACCGCGTGGGCGAGCCGGTCGCCCATGTCGGTGACCGTCAACCCAGGGGCGACGATGTTGACCCGGACGCCGTTGTCCCCTTCTTCGAGTGCGAGCGTCCGGCCCAGCGCCTCCAGCGCCACCTTGGCCATCATGTAGGGCGCACCGTTGGGCGTCGGCCGCGCGGCGGCGGTGCTGGACACGAGGACCACGTCGCTGCGGTCGTACCGGCGCAGGTGCGGCAGCGCCAGGGACGCCAGGTGGTGCGCCCCCACGGCGTGCACGCCCAGCAGGCGGGCGGGCTCGTCGGGGTCGGTATCGGCCACCGACCGGCCACGACTGGCGATCCCCGCGTTGCACACCAGCACGTCGAGCCGGCCGAAGTCGGCGACGACGCGGTCGATCATCGCCGCGTCCTCCTCGTAGGAGGCGATGTCGGCGCGGTAGGCGAGGGCACGGACGCCGCGAGCCTCAGCTGTGGCGGCGACGCCGTTGGCCGCCTCCTCCTGGCGGCGGTAGTTGATCGCGACGTCGAAGCCGTCCGCGGCCAGCCGCAGCGCGATGGCTGCACCGATTCCCCGGCTGCCCCCGGTCACGAGCGCCACGCGCCGGGCAGTGTCCGCGCTGATCGTCATCCTCGACCCCATCTCGACTCGGACCGGCAGTCGCCGGCCCGGCGGACCCTACGAGACGTCCCAGGAGACCCGTATGACCCCGAACGAGCCGGCCGCCGCCGGACAGCCGCGTGAGCAGCGGCGCAGCCGGGCCATCGCCATGTCCGCCGGGGAACTCGACACGTTCCTGGGTGGCGAGCACACCTGCCGGGTCGCGACGGTCAGCGCCACCGGGGAGCCGCACGTGGCGCCGCTGTGGTTCGTGTGGGTGGACGGCGCGCTCTGGCTGAACTCCATCGTGCGCAGCCAGCGTTGGACCGATCTCGGCCGGGACCCCCGGATCGCCGTGGTCGTGGACGCGGGCACCGACTACCGCGAGCTGCGCGGGGTGGAGATCAAGGGCCGGGCCGAGGCGGTCGGTGACGTTCCGCGGAGCGCCGAGCCCGACCCCTTGCTGACCGACGTCGAGACTGCCTACGCCCGCAAGTACTCGGGCACGGATGCCTTCACTCCGGACGGTCGTCACGGCTGGTTGCGAATCCGGCCGGAGAAGGTGACCAGCTGGGACTTCCGGAAGAACGCCGCCCTGCGTCGGCCATGACCGGAGCACCGTGGCCGAGCGAGGAGACGCCGTGCCCGAACCGCTGATCGTCGAGGACGACGGACCCGTCCGGATGCTGACGCTCAACCGCCCTGAGGCGCGCAACGCGCTCAGCGGGGACCTCGTCCGCGCCCTCTACGCGGCGCTGGTCGAGGTCGACGCCGACGAGTCGGTGCGGGCCGTCGTCCTGACCGGGAGCGATCCGGCCTTCTGCGCCGGCGTGGACCTCAAGGAGGCGGCGCGCGACGGCGAGGCGTACTTCGCGCACTACCTGGAGACCGACTGCATCGGTCAGGTGGCGCAGGTGGTCACACCGGTCGTGGGCGCCATCAACGGCGCGACCTTCACCGGTGGCCTCGAGATCGCGCTGGGCTGTGACTTCCTGGTGGCCTCCGACCGGGCGGTGTTCGCGGACACGCATGCCCGCGTCGGGGTGCCGCCCGGGGGCGGGATGACCGCTCGGCTTCCCAGGATCGTCGGTGCGGCCAACGCCCGGCGCATGTCCCTGACCGGCGAGGTGGTGGACGCCGAGCGGGCCCTGTGCATGGGGCTGGTCACCGAGGTGGTGCCGCACGAGCAGCTGCTGGACCGCACGCTCGGGCTCGCTCGGAGCATCGCCGCCATCGACCCGGCGCCGGTGCGGGCCGTGAAGCAGATGTACGTGGACGGGGCGACGGGGACGCTCGCGGCGCTCGGGATCGAGAAGTCGATCGCCGCCGCCACACGGACCGGGTACGAAGGGCTGGAGGAGCGGCGGCGCGAGGTGCTGGAACACAACCGCGGCCAGCTCCAGGAGTGACGGGCCGGCGGCGCTCGCGGCCCGACGGGGAAGTCAGCTACCGGTGGGCGGAGCTCCGACGGACCGGAGCAGCGGGAGCAGTGCGGCGACGTCCTCCAGCGAGCGGAGGGTGTCGTTGAGGTGCGTGCACGTCGAGACGCCGCCGAAGGTTGCGCGGATGTGCCGACGGACCCCGGCCACCGGCCGGCCGGCCAGCCGAGTGGCGCTGGCGACGGCGGCGGGGCACTCGACCCAGGGGAGGACGCGGGGGTTGGCGGTGCAGCTCAGCACGGTCGCGGTCTCCGGCTCGATGTGCACCTCGACGGTGTACTCGTGGACGATGATCTCGAGCCCGTCGGGCCGCACGTGCGAGTCGCGGAAGAGGACGTCGACCACGGTGGGGCTGCCCGGGCGGATGTCCATCCGTCTGGACCGGCGCATGCCGTCCGGAGGCAGCCGGTCCGTGGCGTGCCACCCCAGGGGATCGTCCGGGTCGAGAAGGGCCGGCGCCGCGGGACCGGTCACCAGCGGTGCGGCGCCCTCCCGGTCGACGCCGTTCATGACCGTCCCGCCGTCGGCGAAGCCGGCGCACTGGTCGCGGCCGTGGCTCATGCGCCCGGTGGTGACCGGCAGCCGCCGCTGGGCGGGCGAGCCGGAGACGAAGGCGTGCCCGGACACCAGGGTCGCTACGGGGAAATCGTCCAGCAGCAGGTTGAGCAGGCTGTGGTCCTCGGGGAGGCGGGGATCGGCTTCGAGCACCGCTGACCGGAAGCCGCCGGAGACACTCCGGCCCAGCAGGGAGGACAGGGCGGGCCGGTGCGGCACGGTGGTGACCGCGCGCAGCCGCCGGCCCTCGACGAAGTCGACGACGGCGTAGGTGCTGCTCTCGCCGAGCACACGGGCGGAACCGTCGACGGCGGTGTGGAGGTCGCGCGCCCGCCCGCGCAGCACCAGCGGCCCGGAGAGGCCCTCGGGCCGCAGCATGTCGGTGGTCGCGGTACGGCGCAGCGAACCTGGCGTGCGGGCGGGAGTACTGCTCGTGGGCTCGTGGGGGCCGTGGCGAGGATGCAGCGGACCGAGGTCGATCGTCATGTCACCGCCAGACGGGTCGAATGAGAATACTCTTCCCAGTTACAGCGGCTGGGTGGGCCGTGTCAAGGCCCTGGGGAGGTGCATCTGCGCCCGGCAGCCCGCGGCCTCAGCCGGCCGACGCCCGGGAGACCCGGACCAGGCCTTCCTGGACCACGCTCGCGACGAGCGCGCCGCGCCGGTCGAAGAAGCTGCCCCGGCACAGCGCCCGGGAACTGCCCGACCAGGTGCTCTCCTGGTCGTAGTAGCCACACGGCGTGGTAGAGGATGTGCTGGAGTCCGGTCGCTACGCGCGCATCGTGCCAGGCGCGGGCGTGGTGCACGGCGGCCGCTGCGGAATCCTCATCCTCAATCGTTGCTAGCATGCCGGGCGTGCAGCCGCAGACGGGACCCCTCACTGGCATTCGCGTCGTCGAGCTGAGTGGGCTGGGTCCGGCGCCGTACGCCTGCATGCTGCTGGCCGAGCTGGGGGCGGACGTCGTCCGCGTCGACCGTCCCGGCGGTGGTGCGCAGCTGGTGGCGCCGGCCGAGGACGTGCTCAACCGCAGCCGCCCGTCGGTTGCCGTGGACCTCAAGAACCCGGCCGGTCGCGAGGCGGTCCTCCGGCTGATCGACGGCGCCGACGTCCTCGTCGACCCGCTGCGCCCCGGGGTCGCCGAGCGGCTCGGCCTCGGGCCCGACGAGTGCCTGGCGCGCAACCCGCGCCTGGTCTACGCCCGCATGACCGGCTGGGGGCAGGACGGGCCACTGGCCGAGCGGGCCGGGCACGACATCAACTATCTGGGTCTCACCGGTGCCCTGCACGCGATCGGCACCGCGGACAAGCCCGTGCCCCCGCTGAACATCGGGGCCGACTTCGGGGGCGGGTCCATGTTCCTCATCGTCGGCGTCCTGGCCGCCCTGCTGGAGCGGGCGTCCAGCGGCCAGGGGCAGGTCGTGGACGTCGCGATGGTCGACGGCGCCAGCTCGCTGATCACGATGATCTACGGGATGCTCGGCGCCGGCACCTGGCAGGACGAGCGTGCGGCCAACCTGCTCGACGGCGGTGCGCCCTTCTACGACACCTATTCCTGTGCCGACGGCCGCTACGTGGCCGTCGGCGCCCTCGAGCCGCAGTTCTACGCCCAGTTGCTTGCCGGTCTGGGGCTCACCGGGAAGCTCTCCGGCGGGCAGCACGACCGTGCCTGCTGGCCGGAGCACCGCCGGCTGATCGCCGAGGCCCTGGTCGCCCGCACCCGGGACGAGTGGGCGGCCGTGTTCGCCGACACCGACGCGTGCCTCACCCCGGTCCTGTCGCTGACGGAGGCCCCCGAGCACCCGCACATGGCAGCCCGACGGGTCCACGTGGGGGAGGAGGGGCGGCCGCAGCCCGGGCCCGCGCCCCGGTTCTCCCGCACCCCGGGTGCTGTGCGTGGTGCACCGCGGCTGCCCGGCGAGGACACCCGGGCCGCGCTGGCGGCCTGGGGCTTCCCGGCCGCCGACATCGAGGCGCTGCTCGCCGACGGGGCCGTCGTCCAGGCAGGGCCCGACGCGCACTGATCCTGCCGCCGGCCGCCGGGCCGGTGGTGCACCACTACTCCGAGGAGATCCCGTGGCGGACGAGGTACTGGTCGAGCGGCGCAACGGCGTCCAGATCATCACGATCAACCGGCCGGAGGCGAAGAACGCGCTCAACCAAGCTGTCGGTGAGGGGATCGCGGCCGCTGTCGACGAGCTGGACGCCTCCGACGACCTGCGCGTCGGCGTGCTCACCGGAGCCGGCGGGGTGTTCTCGGCCGGCATGGACCTCAAGGGGTTCCTTCGTGGTGAGAGCCCCGCGATCGAGGGGCGCGGGCTGTGCGGGATCACCCAGACGCCGCCGCGCAAGCCGCTGATCGGCGCCGTCGAGGGCTGGGCCCTGGCCGGCGGTTTCGAACTGCTGCTCGCCTGCGACCTGGTCGTCGCCGCGGAGACGGCCCGGTTCGGCGTTCCGGAGGTGAAGCGCTCCCTCGTCGCGGGAGGTGGTGCGGCGATGCTGCTGCCGGGTCGCGTTCCCTTCGCCCTGGCGCTGGAGCTGTTGCTCACCGGTGATCCGCTGGGGGCGCCGCGCGCGGCGGAGATCGGCCTGGTCAACCGGCTCACCGGTGAGGGCGAGGCGCTGGCCGGTGCGCTCGAGCTGGCGGCGACGATCGCCGAGAACGGGCCGCTGGCCGTCGCGGCGACCAAGGCCATCGCCCGGGCGAGCATCGACTGGACCTTCGAGGAGGGCTGGGGGCGGCAGAGCGAGATCATGTCGCCTGTCTTCGGCAGCGAGGACGCGCGCGAGGGTGCGACGGCCTTCGCCGAGAAGCGCACGCCGGTCTGGAAGGGTCGCTGACGCCGCGATGCTCGTCGTCGAACAGCGCGGTCCGGTGCGCTGGTTACGGCTGGACCGGCCGGAGCGGCGCAACGCGCTGACCGTCGAGCTCGTCTCCCGGCTCGGGGACGCCGTGCTCGACGCGGGGAGCGACCCGGAGGTACGGGCCATCGCGCTCACGGGCTCGCCGCCGGCGTTCTGCGCCGGCGGCGACCTGGCCGACCTGGGCAGGGTCGCCGAGCGCGGTGCTCTCGCCGTGTCCGACATGGTCTACGGGCGGTTCCACCGGCTGGTTCGCGCCCTCGCGGACGTCCCGGTGCCGGTCGTGGCGGCGGTCGGCGGGCCGGCACTGGGCGCGGGCCTCGACCTCGCGTTGTCATGCGATCTGCGCATCGCCACGTCGGAGGCGGTCTTCGCTTCGTCCTGGATCTCCGTCGGGCTGGTGCCCGGGATGGGAGGGGCCCACCTGCTCTCCCGTGCGGTGGGCAGCACCCGCGCCGCCGAGATGGTGCTGATGGGCGGACAGGTCGACGCCGCCCGGGCACTGGACTGGGGGCTGGTCAACGAGGTGGTCGAGGGGACTGAGGCGCTCGAGGCCCGGGTCGACGAGGTCGGCAGGCACCTGGCGACCCTGTCGGCGCCGGCGGTCGAGCGCAGCAAGGCCTCGCTGCGGCGCGTGCTCGCTGACGGGTTCGCCGCCGAGCTCTCGATCATGGGGGCCACG
Source organism: Blastococcus sp. (assembly GCA_035296685.1). GTDB lineage: Bacteria > Actinomycetota > Actinomycetes > Mycobacteriales > Geodermatophilaceae > Blastococcus_B. The sequence goes on along the minus strand of DATHAK010000177.1, from coordinate 2,785 downwards.
CAGGGGGCGCTCCTCACGAGCGAGGCGTTCCGGGCGGCCACCGAGCGTTTCCGCCGCTGACTGCCCGCGTTCCGGTCGGAACCCGGAAACACGTGGCCGGCACCTCTCGTCGCCCTCTTATGAGTGCACTGAATCTGTGCTTGACTGGAACGGTGACGACGCTTGACGTAGAGACGACGGTCCGCGCCCGGCTGGCGCAGCTGCTCCGCGAGGCGCCTGCGGATGCCGAGGTGATCGAGTTCGAGAAGTCCTGGTGGACCTACGGTCAGGTCCAGCGCATCGCTGCCGCGGTCGACGCCGCGCTCACGGAGGCCGGCATCGGTGCCGGCGGCCGGGTGGGCGTCGTGGTGGAGAGCCGTCCCGAGCTGGTGGCGGCGATCCTGGCGATCCTGAGCACCGACCGGTGCCTGGTGACGATGAGCCCGCTGATGCCGCCCGACCGGCTCGCGGCGGACATCACCCTCAGCGAGGTGCCGGTGTTCATCGCTTCGCCCTCGGTGCTCGACCGGCCCGGGGTCCTGGACGCCGCCGGCGCCGCCGGGCTGGTGCTGGGCCTGGGCGCTGACGGGAACGTCGGCCCGGTCGCCGGCGCCGTGCCGGAGGCGCCGCGGACGAGCCCCGGCGTGGGCGTGGAGATGCTGACCTCGGGCACCACCGGTCCGCCCAAGCGCGTGCTGCTCACCGACCGTCAGCTCGACGCCGGTATGCGCTCCGGCGGCATGAAGATCCCCAAGGGCAGGCTGCTGGGCAGCGGCGTCGGTCTCGTGGCCACCCCGCTGGTGCACATCGGCGGGCTGTGGGGGGCGCTGGCCGGCGTCTACACCGGCCGCCGCATGGTGCTCATGGACCGGTTCCGGCTCGACGACTGGGTGGACGCGGTCGAGCGGCACCGCCCCAAGGCTGCGGGCCTGGTGCCCGCGGCCATGCGCACGGTCTTGGACGCCGATGTGCCGAAGGAGCGCCTCGCCAGTCTCGTCGCCGTCACGAGCGGGACGGCGCCCTGTCCGCCGGACCTGGCGGACGCCTTCCAGCGCCGCTACGGGGCGCGCGTGCTGACCACCTACGGCGCCACCGAGTTCGCCGGCGCCGTCGCCGGTTGGACCCTTCCGCTGAACCTGGAGTGGTGGGACCGGAAGATGGGCGCCGCCGGCCGGGCGTTCCCCGGCGCCGAGCTGCGAGTGGTCTCGCCGGAGGGTGACGCGCTGCCCGCCGGTACGGTGGGCTACCTGGAGATCCGCACGGCGCAGTCCCCGGAAGGCGGCGACAACTGGTTGCGCACCAGCGACCTCGCAGAGATCGACGAGGACGGCTTTCTCTGGATCCGCGGGCGCGCCGACGACGCGATCATCCGGGGTGGGTTCAAGGTCCAGCCCGACACCGTCAAAAAGGCGCTCGAGCGGCATCCTGCCGTCCTGGAGGCGGCCGTCGCCGGTCGCCCGGACGAACGGCTCGGCCAGGTGCCCGTCGCCGCCGTCGAGCTGCGGTCGGGTGTCGAGGCTCCCACCCCCGCAGAACTCGTCGCGCTGTGCCGTGAAGTGCTGACCCCCTACGAGGTCCCCGCCGAGGTGCTCGTCGTCGGCGAGCTGCCCCGCGGCCCGTCGATGAAGGTCAGCCGGCCCGACCTGCTCGCGCTGTTCGACGGTCCGGCCGCCTAGCCGGCCGACAACCCGCTCCGGCTGTCGAATGAGGCGGCCGGGCCGGGGCACCTCCCTCCCCGGCCGGGGGAGAGCGGTCGATCAGTTGGCTCTTATCATTCGCTGTGCTCATAGACTGGGTCGATCCACGATCGTCCTAGGAGACACATTGACGCAGGGTGCGACAAAGAGCATCGGACACGTGGTCCGGGCGCCGAAGACCGCGGAACTCATCGCCGGGCACATCCGGCGGGAGATCGTCCGTGGCGACTTGCGCGAGGGTGACACGCTCGCTCCCGAGCTGACGCTCATGGAGCAGTTCGGGGTGTCCCGGCCGACGCTGCGGGAGGCCTTCCGCATCCTGGAGACCGAATCCCTCATCACGGTGCGACGCGGCGCGCGGGGCGGGGCCCAGGTGACCGCGCCCCATCTGTCGGTGGCCGCGCGTTACGTCGGTCTGCTCCTGCAGGTGCAGGGCGTGACGATCACCGACGTGTACGAGGCCCGGACGGAGCTCGAGCCCGTGTGCGCGCGGCTGCTCGCCGAGCGGCGGACCGAGCAGGACGTCGCTGACCTGCGCGCGTCCGTCGCGGACCTGGACGACCTGGTGAAGAACGGCGGCAGCCCTCTGCCGAAGCCGGAGGCCTGGGCAGAGCTGTCCAGACGCTTCCACGAACTGATCATGGAGCGGTCGGGCAACAGGACCATGGCGGTGCAGGGTGGCGTGCTCGACGACATCATCGCGACCCACTTCAGGATCTCCGTGGCCCGCGGGTCCGGTAATCCCGACAGCCTCCGGGCGTTCCGCCGTACGGTGCGCAGCTATACCAAGCTCGTCGACCTGGTGGAGGCGGAGGACGGCCCCGGGGCCGAGGCGCACTGGCGTGAGCACATGGAGGTCGCCGGTCGCATCATGCTGCGCGACGGCATGAAGACCAAACCGGTCGTCGACCTCTTCACCTGAGGCGTGGAGCCGGCGGGCCGCCGCCCGCATAAACAGGCCGTTCAATTTCAGGAATCAGCTAACCTATTGCGCGATTCTTCGCTAGGATGCGACTGAAGGGGCGGGTTGAGGCTACGGAATGTCTCCCCGCTCGATGCGAAGGAGACGAATCCGTGACCACCACAGAACCGGCCGCACCGGCCACACC
>DATHAK010000176.1:0-16698 GCA_035296685.1 Blastococcus sp. | reverse complement strand
CTTGGCGACCTGCTCGACCACCGGCGTGACGGTCTCGACCACCGGCTCGGCGGCGACCACGACCGGTTCGGCGATCACCTCGACCACCGGCGTGACGGCCTCGACCACCGGCTCGGTGACAGCGGCGACCGGCTCGGTGACCTGCTCGATCACCGGCGTGATGGTCTCGACCACCGGCTCGGTGACAGCGACGACCGGCTCGGTGACCTGCTCGATCACCTCGACGACCGGCTCAGCAACCTCCACCACCGGCTCAAGGACGGCCAGGACCGGTTCCGTGACCTGCTCGACCACCGGCTCGGTGACGGCCACCACCGGTTCGGTGACCTGCTCGACCACCGGGGCCACGCTCTCGATCACGGGCTCGGTGACAGCAGCGACCGGTTCGGCGACCTGTTCGACCACCGGCGTGACGGTTTCGACCACCGGCTCGGTGACCGCGGCGACCGGCTCGGCGACCTGCTCGACCACCGGCGGGACGGTCGCGACCACCGGCTCGGTGACGGCGACGACTGATTCGACGGACTGCTCGATCGGCGTCACGTCTCCCGCGTCGGTGGAGACGGCGGTTGCGGCCACCGGTTCGACCGCCGAGACCCCTGTGTCCACCACGTCGCCGGTGGAGGCCACAGCGGAACCGAGTAGCCCGTCCGCGGCCCGGGCGCCGGACGACAGGAGGACGAGCACTCCGTACAGGCCGACGATCAGGCCGACCAGGAGCAGAAGGCGGCGGACCGCCGTCCCGCGAACCGCGGAGAGGCAGCGACCCGCGGGAGCGAGGCTCGCTCGTCCCGGACCGCTGTCGACCCACGTGACTGGCATCGCCAGCATGGGTGCCCCGAGAGCGGCGGTATACGCGCAGGTTCCCGAACAACCTGAGGGAGCGGAACACGCCGTGCAGCGCGTGCAAACTTGCATCGACTGCAAGAATCGGCGATCATGGACGAGTGACGACAGGCCTGCGCGAGCGCAAGAAGCTGGCGACGAGGTCCGCGCTGCACGAGGCGGCCCTGCGCCTGGTCGCAGAGCGCGGCCTGGCCAGCGTCTCGGTGGACGACATCGCCGACCGTGCCGAGGTCTCCCCCCGGACGTTCTTCAACTACTTCTCCTGCAAGGACGACGCCGTCCTGGGCCTGGACCCGGACGCCTCCCCGAACCAGGTCGCCGCCTTCCTGGCGCGGCCGGCCGACGAGACGCCGGTGCAGGCGCTGCGGGCAGTCGCCCGGGCCCAGGCCGAGGAGATGGCGACCGACACCGAACTCTGGCCCCTGCGCCTCAAGGTCATCGACGCGGAGCCGGCGCTGCTCGCCCGGCTCGCCGCCGTTTTCGGCGAGGGCGAGCGCGTTCTGGCCGAGGCCGTCGCGACGCGCACCGGCAACCGAGCAGGGGTCGACCCCTACCCCACCCTGCTGGCCGGCGTCGCCGGTGTCGCCATGCGGACCTCGCTGCACCGTTGGCTCGCCAGCGACTTCACCGCGTCCCTCCCTGCCCTCGTCGACGAGGCGTGGGGCTTGCTGGTGGCCGGCCTGCCGGCGCCCCGCTGACCCCCTGACCGTCGCGGACACCGCCGTCCGCTCCCCCGGCGCCGCGCATCCGCGGCGCCGCAGCTCGACCTGAGGAGATTCCTTGCAGGCCCCCGCCCTCGACCAGTCCGCGCCGCCCATCGTGCTCACCCGGCGCCGGATCAACCTCATCTTCTCGGCGCTGCTCGCCGGCATGCTCATGGCGGCCCTCGACCAGACCATCGTCTCGACCGCGATGCCGACGATAGTCGGCGACCTGGGCGGCGTGTCCCACATGGCGTGGATGACCACCGCCTACCTGCTGGCGACCACCCTCGTCATGCCGATCTACGGCAAGTTCGGCGACCTGTGGGGCCGCCGGAATCTGTTCCTCACGGCGATCGGCCTGTTCACGGTCGCGAGCATCGGCGCGGCCCTCGCCCCCGACTTCACCTGGCTCGTCGTCTGGCGCGGGGTGCAGGGCCTCGGCGGCGGCGGGCTGATGATCCTGTCGCAGGCGATCATCGCCGACGTCGTGCCTGCTCGTGAGCGGGCCAAGTACATGGCCCCCATCGGCGCGCTGTTCGGGCTCTCGGCGATCGTCGGGCCGCTCGTCGGTGGCTTCTTCACCGACTCCGCCGCCCTCGGCTGGGAGTGGGCGTTCTGGATCAACGTCCCGGTCGGCGTCGCCGTGCTCGCCATCGGCTGGTTCGCCCTCACCCTGCCGCGCAAGCGCAGCACGTCACCCATCGACGTCGCCGGCATCGTCGCGCTGTCGGCCACCACGACGTCGCTGGTCCTGTTCACCGATGTCGGCGGACGGGACGGCTGGGGCTCGTGGCAGGCGGTGTCGCTGCTCGCGGCCCTCGTGATCTCGGCGGCCGTCTTCGTCGCGGTGGAGCTGCGGGCCGCGGAGCCGATCATCCCGATGACCCTGTTCCGCAACCGCACCTTCCTCGTCGCCACGGCGCTGGGCATGGCGGTCGGTCTGGGCATGTTCTCGGCGATCGCCTTCATGCCCACGTTCCTGCAGATGAGCTCGGGCCTGTCGGCGGCGAACTCCGGCCTGCTGATGCTGCCCATGACGGCCGGCATCATCCTCACCATCCAGAGCTCGGCCTCCTACATCGCGAAGAGCGGCCGGTACAAGATCTTCACCGTCGCCGGCGTCGCCGTGATCATGGCCGCGATGATGTGGATGACCACGCTGTCGGGCGCCACCTCGCTCTGGACGATCGGCGCGATGTTCTTCGTCCTGGGCGCCGGCCTCGGCCTGATCATGCAGAACGTCGTCCTCGCGGCGCAGAACGCGGTGCCGGCCACGCAGATCGGAACGGCGACCTCGACGAACAACTACTTCCGCGAGGTGGGCGCCACCCTCGGCGTCGCCGTCTTCGGCACCCTGTTCACGAGCCGGCTGGCCGACAACCTCGTCGGCGCGCTGTCGTCGAACGCGGATCAGGCGGTCCGGGCCGGTATCACCTCGCCGGACACGCTGGTGCCCGCCGCGGTGAAGGCCGCCGGGGAGCCGCTGAGGTCGGCGATCGTCGACGCCTACGCGAACAGCCTGGCGCCGGTGTTCTGGTACCTCGTGCCGATCCTCGCGGTGGCGTTCCTCCTGTCACTGGTGCTCAAGGAGATCCCGCTGTCCGAGCACGCGGGCATGGTCGCCCGAGGGGAGGCGGTCAACTCCGAGGAGGAGCTCGCCGCGCTGTCGGCACCGGCCCCTGTCCAGAAGATGGTCATCCTCGACGCCGACAGGGACGACGACCCGCGCGAGGCCGCCGTCCGCGTGTAGCCACGGACCGTTGAACCGCTGAGGCCCGGGATCCAGCCGATTCCGGGCCTCAGTGGTTCACGGGTCGGCCCGCGGCCCCGGCCAGGTACTCGTGGACGAGATGGATCGCCGTGGCACCTTCCCCGGCCGCGGCAGCGACCCGCTTGACCGAGCGCGAACGGACGTCGCCCGCCGCGAAGACGCCCGGCATGCTGGTCTCGAGGAACAGCGGTCGCCGGTCCAGTGGCCAGGCACCCGGCAGACCGTCCCCGGGCGCCACGTCGGTCCCGGTCAGCACGTACCCACGGACGTCGCGATCGACCGAGCCCTCCAACCACTCGGTACGGGGCTCGCCGCCGATGAGCACGAACAGCGCCGCCGCGGGCACCTGCCAGCGGTTTCCGGTCGCGCGGTCCAGGAGGGTCAGGGAGTCCAGGCCCGACGTGCCCGATCCGTCGACCACCTCGGTGCCGAACAGCACCTTGATGTTCGGGCTGGCGGAGAGAACGGTGACGAGGTACTCCGACATGGTCGCGCCGAGCGCCGGCCCGCGGACGACCATCGTCACCGAGCGCGCGTACCGGGCCAGGTGCAGCGCAGCCTGGCCGGCCGAGTTGCCCGCGCCGATGACGAAGACGTCGCGTCCGACCAGGGCGCGGGCCTCCGCACCAGCGGCGCCGTAGAAGACGCCGGAGCCGACCAGCGCCTCCAGCGCAGGGACGCCGAGCCGTCGCCAGGTGATACCCGTGGCGATGACCACCGCCCGCGCTTCCACCTCGGTGCCGTCAGACGTACGGAGCACCGACCCGCCCCCGCTCGAGGACAGCCGCGTCACCCACTGGCTGAGCACGAAGTCTGCGCCGAACAGCCACGCCTGCTCGACCGCCCGGCCGGCGAGGTCCTCGCCACTGATCCCGCGCTGGAAACCCAGGTAGTTGCGGATGAGCGAACTCGTGCCCGCCTGTCCCCCCGGGATTTCCGGCTCGAGAACCATGGTCTCCAGCCCTTCCGACGAGGCATAGACGGCCGCGGCGAGGCCGGCCGGCCCGGCCCCGACCACCGCGACGTCGCACGAGGTGGACGTCGGACGGGTCTTGATGCCCAGCGCTCGCATCAGCTCGGCGTCGGTGGGGTCCTCGAGGACGGCGCCCGTGTAGAAGGCGAGCACGGGTGATCGCGACCCGTCCCGGCCGGTCTCCTGCAGGACCCGCCGGCCGTCCGCGCTGTCCGAGTCGTGGAACCGGTACGGCACGGCCGCCCGGGATAGCTTGTCGCGCATGTCGTGGGAACGGGGATCGTTCTGCCGGCCCACGATCTCCAGTGCGACCGCATGCGGGTCCTGCGACGTGTCCCACGAGGCGAGGATGTCGCTCATCGCCGGATAGAGGATGCGTTCCAGCGGTGCCCAGGGGGCGTAGAGGTGATGGTCGACCTGACCGAGCGCCATGGCCGTGATCATCGGGTGCTCCGACGACCAGTTCCCCCGCTGGACGAGCTGGACCCGCTTGGCACCGGGGTGCAGCTGGCGGCCGCGCCGGAAGACCTCCTCGGCGGAGGGCTCGGTGATCCGTTCGTCCACGACGAGGACGGCCACGACCGCCGACCCGTCGGCGAGGTCGGCCAGGAGACCCAGCACGTCGGACGGGCCCACCGCCCGCACCTGGTAGTCGTTGCCGAAGCGGCGGTGGAGGTCCGCGGCCAGATCCGCCCTGATGTGGTCCAGCGGCGAGACCACCAGGATCGACGGAACGCCGGTCATCCGGGCTGCGTTGCCGGTGCCCGCTCCACGCGGCGCTTGAGCGCCAGGTTCATCGCGTCGAAAGCCGGGAGCGTGTGGTTCCTCAACGAGCGCGCCAGGAGTGGGACGAGCAGGCCGCGGAACCGCTCCGCCTGCGTGAGGCGCACGCCGCCGGGCCGCTCCTCGAGCGTGATGGTGTGGTCCGCATCGAAAACCGTGGCGAAGCCGAGCGTCCCTCGCCAGCGCAGCCGCCGGCCGGGATCGACCTCGAGGACGGTGGGGCGGACCGTCGTGCGGCGGGCGCCGACCGGTTGCATCGAGAGGGTCAGCTTCCCGCCCACGGCCACCTCGCCCTCCGCACGGACGATGAACGGGTTCCAGTCGGGGTATGCGGCCAGGTCGGCGAGCACGCTCCACACCGCCCCTGCCGGTGCGTCGATGTCAATCGCGGTCCGCAGCTCGGTGCTCATCCAGACCATCTCCTGATGGCGAGCGGTTGGAGCCCGGCGAGCGTAGCGCCGTCATGTCTCCGGAGAGCCGTGTGCGCGCAGGCCCCGTTCCGAGCCCCGGAACGGGGCCGCAGCGCACGTCGTTCCTCTGCATCCGCCGACTGCCCCGGCGCCGAAGAACCGTCGGTGTTCGTCCTCGTGCTCGCGGTGCCGGCGTTACTCGTCGTCCTCCTCGGCTACGTCGTCGGCCACGGCCTGTGGGCATGGTTCGCCGGCTCGGCCGACTCCGCCCTCGGGACGTCGCTCGCCCCGTGGGCCGAGGCAGCCGGCTGGGTAACCGGCCTGCTGGCGCTCGCGGCCGCCGTCCGCCTGGCCGTCAGAAGCGTCAGGCGTCGCCGCGCCAGCGGCGGCGGAGGGCGAACGCGGCCGCCTTGGGATGCCGGTCGCGGGTGAACACGCCCTTCTTGTTGCCGCCCACCCGGCCGACGCTCGACGCCGTCGCGAAGTCGGCAAAGTTCCAAACGTGCTCCCCCACGACGGCGTCCACCCGGTCGAACACCCGGTGGTGCATCTCCAGGAAGTCGGTCTGGTACTCCTCCGACCACGGCTGCGTCACCACCGAGTGGAGCCCGGCGACCGTGTCGGCGCCGTACTCGGTGACCAGGATCGGCTTGCCCTCGGCGGCCCACGCCTCGAGCTCGGCCTGCAGCGCCTTCTCGGCGGCCTCGAGGTCGCCGGTGTGCACGTACCAGCCGTAGTAGCGGTTGATCATGACGACGTCCCCCAGCGCCTGGAGCCGGTCCCGGCCGTACGGCGCGAAGGCCATGTTGACCGTGCCGACCGGCCGGGTGGGGTCCAGCTCGCGCGCCAGGTCGAGCAGCGGCGTGAAGTAGGCGACTGCCGCGTCGGTGTCGGCCTCGGGTTCGTTGGCGATGCTCCACAGCACCACGCACGGGTGGTTCTTGTCGCGGGCCACCAGCTCGCGGATCGCCTGCGCGTGCACCTCGCGGGCGGCGTCGTCGATCGTGTCCGGCGAGAACGTCGGCGGGAACTCCCGGCGCAGGATGCCGGCCATCATGCCGAGGTTCTGCCCCACTGCGGCCGTCTCGTCGATGACGACGATCCCGTGCCGGTCGGCGTAGTCCAGGACCTCCTCGGCGTAGGGGTAGTGCGACGTCCGGAACGAGTTGGCGCCGATCCACTCCATCAGCGCGAAGTCGTGCACCATCAGCGCGTCGTCGTGGGCCTTGCCCCGGACGTCGGCGTCCTCGTGCTTGCCGAAGCCGGTGAAGGAGAAGGGCTCGCCGTTGATCAGGAACTGCGTGCCGCGCACCTCGACGGTGCGGACGCCGACGGGCAGCGTGTAGCTGTCGACGACGTCCCCGCCGTCGGTCAGCTCTACGCGGAGGTCGTACAGGTAGCCCTCCCCCGGCCGCCACGGATGCACGTCGGGAACCGTCAGCGAACCCTCGACGCCGTCAGCGGAGGCGACCTCGATGCCCTCGGCGTCGAGCAGCACGGCCCGCACTGTGCCGCCGCCCGTCGTCCCGACGCGGTAGCCGACGGTTCCCGTCGTCCCCTCCAGGCAGGGGACGACGGTGATGTCGTCGACGTACGCCGGCGGGGTGCTGTACAGCCACACCGACCGGTGCAGGCCGGCGTAGTTGAAGAAGTCGTGGAAGTAGGTCTGCCGGCCGTCCTCGACGATGCCCGGTGGCAGAGAGTGCCAGGTCAGCCGGTTGTCGACGACGACGGTGACCCGCGCCTCCTCGCCCGGGCGCACGTGCGCGGTGACGTCGGCCTCGAACGGCGTGTACCCGCCCTCGTGGGCGGCGACCGCGGCGTCGTCCACCCAGACGACGGCGCGGTGGGTCGCCGCGTCGAACCGCAGGACGACGCGCTGCCCGGCCCAGCCGCGCGGCACGCGCACGACCGTCTGGTACCAGGTGTCGCCGACGTGGTCGCGGACGGCGGCGTCGGCCGGGATGTCGTTGTAGCTGGCCGGCACCGGCATGTCGCGGGCCCCGGCCAGGGGCCCCCGCCACCAGCCGGCCGCCCGCCCCGCACCGGCCGGGTCGAGCCGGAATCGCCACAGCCCGTTCAGGTTCTTGAGCTCACGGGTGGGGCCGTCCTGGGGGCGGAGCATGGCGTCCTTCCGGTTCTCGCCCGGCAGGAGGAGAGATGAACCCGGGCGGCAGTCGAGAGAAGCCAGTACGGCATACCCTGACCGGCCAGGCAATCGGTTGCCACCAGTTGTCACTGGGCGGGGCGGACCCGAGGGGGCAGGGCCATGAGCGAGGAATCGCGGCCGGCGGACGCCCGCGCCGTCACCATCTACGACGTCGCACGGGCGGCCGCCGTCGCGCCCTCGACGGTGTCGCGGGCGTTCTCCCGCCCCGGCCGGGTCAACGCCGCCACCGCCGAGCGGATCCGCACGGTCGCCGACGAGCTCGGGTATCGGGCCAACCCACTGGCCCGTGCGCTCTCCACCGCCCGCAGCCGGATGATCGCGCTCGTCGTCTCCGACGTGGCCAACCCCTTCTACTCCGAGATCATCCGCGGCGCGCAGGCCACCGCGGCGCAGGCCGGGTACACGATCCTGCTGGCCGACGCCCAGGAGTCCGACCGGCTGGAACGGTCGGCGCTCGAGCGGGCGCTGCCGGTGGTCGACGGCGTCGTCCTCGGCGGTTCACGCATGTCGGACTCGGCGATCCGCATGATCGCCAAGCAGAAGCCGGTCGTCGTCCTCAACCGGGCCGTCGTCGACGTGCCCTGCGTGGTCCCCGACAACGCCGGAGGGACCCGGCGGGCGGTGGAGCACCTGTCGCGGCTGGGGCACGACTCCCTCACCTACGTCGCCGGCCCCGAGGCCTCCTGGGCCGACGGCATGCGATGGCGCTCCCTCCAGGACGCCGCCGCCGACCTGCAGCTCAAGGTGCGCCGGATCGGCCCCTTCTCCCCGGACGTGCCCGGCGGCGTGCGGGCGGCCGAGGAGCTGGCCGCGGCGCCGCCGACGGCGGTGAGCGCCTACAACGACCAGCTGGCCATCGGGCTGATCCGGGGGCTGGGCACCCGCGGCATCCGTGTGCCGGACCACGTCAGCGTGATCGGCTTCGACAACATCGGGGCCGCGGAGCTCATCACCCCCGGGCTGACGACCGTTGCCGCACCGCTGCACCTCGAGGGGGCGACGGCGACCAAGCACCTGCTCGCGATGATCGAGGGCGCGCAGAGCCGCACCGGGTCGCCGATGGTCCTGCCCGTCCGGCTGGTCGAGCGGGGTTCGACCGCTCAGCGCAGGCGGAAGAGGACCTCCCCCGCCTCCGGCACCACGAGCGTCTCGCCGTCGCCCCGGAAGGCCTCGAGATCGACCTCCGCCGGGTCGAGGTAGTTCAGGTTGGCCGCCCGGACGACGTCCTCCGGGATGCCGGTCGCCAGCGTCACCGTGAGCCGGCACCGCTCCCCGTTCTCCTCGTCGTAGGTGCCGGCGCCGCGCAGGTGCGTCGAGTGGGCGAGCACGCCCCAGTGCAGGTGCCGGAACCGGTCCCACTGCTTCACGAAGTAGTCGCGGCAGTGGTAGCCGATATCGTCGATCTCCGGGTGCATCGCCGAGATCTCGGTGATGTGCGGCGCGTAGAGGATGACCTCACCGCCGTCGGCCACGACCGGCTCGAGCTTGTAGAAGCCCTTGGCGGCGGTCCAGATGTCGTCGTACTTCTCGGGCATGACCGAGAGCACGCGCCGCACGGGAGCGTCGAGGTAGCGGACGTGCGTCTGCGCCGAGACGTCCGCCGCGGCTGCCCACGCCGCTCGGGGTTCGCCGAACGTGGCCGCGTGCAGGGCTCCGCTCCCCGACTGCGCGACGACGCACAGCGCCAGGGTCTCGGCCGGGATGAGGGCCGCCGCTTCGTCGATGAGCGCCCGCACCGCCGTGATGCCGCGGGTTCCGATGATGTCGGCGCTGGTGATCAGGGCGCCGAGCCAGTGCGAGAGGTCGATGATCTCCTGGCCGGCCACGCCCGGGAAGAAGTACTTGTTGCCGCCGGAGAAGCCCACCACCTCGTGCGGGAAGACCGGCCCCACGACGAGCGCGACGTCGTGCTCGACCACGGCCCGGTTCAGCCGGACGTCGACGCTCTCGGCGAGCAGGCCGCCCGACAGCTCCGCGACCCGGCTGCCGGGGATCACCCCGAGCGACACGAACGTCGCCGGGTCCGCCCACTCGTGGTTGCGCACCTCCATCCCCGGATAGTGGGCGGCCAGGTCCCCCGCCGGATAGCCGAGGTGACGGGCGAGGTGCGCCTCGGTCATGGGCGCGTGCGTGCCGAGGGCGACGAGGACGGTCAGCCGGCTCACCCGGCCGACGAGCGCACCGTGCACGGCGCAGAGCAGCAGGGGCAGCGGGCAGCTGCGCGTCGCGTCCGGGATGACGACGCAGACGCTCCGGCCCTCGAGGTCGACCGCGCCGAGCTGCTCGGCGACGAAGGCGGTGACGCGGTCCTCCGCCAGCACGCCGTCGGGGCCGCCGATGGCCGCCGCCTTCCGGGCGAGGTCGGGCGGAGGATCCAGGGTCCGGGTCACCGCGTCGACGATCCGGGGTCGCGACCGGCACCACAAGGGACGGTGGCAACACCTGGCAACCGGGCGGCCGCGTCCCGCTGCGGGGGCGGGGGCAAATGCTGGCAACCGATTGCCGTGGGAAGCGACACCGCCGGAGGATTCCGCCATGCCGGTGCCGCCTCCGCTCGTCCTCTCCCCCGACCGGCTGCTCCCGGCCGACCCCGGCACGCGGGCGGTCGCCCGGCGGCTGTACGAGGCGGTGCGCGATCTGCCGATCCTGTCGCCGCACGGTCACGTGGACGCCCGGCTGCTCGCCGAGGACGTGCCGTTCGCCGATCCGGCCACCCTCTTCGTGACGCCCGACCACTACGTCACCCGACTGCTGCACGCCGGCGGCGACCCCCTCGCCGACCTCGGCGTCGGTCGCGGCGACCTGTCCGACGGCGAGTCGCGGCAGGCATGGCGCCGGCTCTGTGAGAACTGGCACCTCTTCCGCGGCACGCCGTCCCGCTACTGGCTGGAGTCGGCGCTGGTGGAGGTCTTCGACGTCGCCGTGCGCCCCTCGGCGCAGACGGCGGACGTCATCTACGACCAGGTCGCCGAGCGCCTGGCCAAGGACGCCTATCGGCCACGCGCGCTGTTCGAGCGGTTCGGCATCGAGGTGCTGGCGACCACCGACGACCCGTGCGACGACCTGACGGCCCATGCCGCGCTCGCCGCGGACCCGGGCTTCGCCGGCCGCGTCCTGCCCACGTTCCGTACGGACCGCTACCTCGAGGTCGCCGACCCGGGATGGCCCGACGCGGTCGCCCGCCTCGCGGAGGTCAGCGGCGCCGACACCGGCGGCTACGCGGGCTGGGTCGTCGCCATGGAGGAGCGCCGGGCGTTCTTCCGCGCCCACGGCGCCGTCTCGGCCGACCACAGCCACGAGGACGTCGGCACCGAGCCGTTGACCACCGCCGAGGCGGACCGCATCTACCGCGAGGCGCTGTCCGGCACGGTCGATGCGTCGGACGCCGTCGCGCTCCGCCGGCACATGCTGCTCGAGATGGCCCGCATGTCGTGCGATGACGGGCTGGTGATGACGCTGCACCCGGGCGTCCGGCGCAACCACCACCGGCCTACCTCGGACGCCTTCGGCCCCGACACCGGGCACGACATCCCGCTGCGCACGGACTTCACCGACCCGCTGCGCCCGCTGCTGGAGCGGTTCGGCACGCATCCGAACCTGCACCTGGTGCTGTTCACCCTCGACGAGACGACCTTCTCCCGCGAGCTGGCCCCGTTGGCCGGCTTCTATCCGTCGGTCTACGTCGGCGCGCCGTGGTGGTTCCTCGACGCTCCGGACGCCGTGCGCCGGTTCCGGTCCGCCGTCACCGAGACCGCCGGCTTCTCCCGGACCTCCGGGTTCATCGACGACACCCGGGCCTTCTGCTCCATCCCCGCCCGGCACGACATGTCCCGGCGGCTCGACGCCGGCTACCTGGCCCGCCTCATGGCCGAGCACCAGCTGGACGAGGACGAGGCCCTGGAGACGATCGTCGATCTCGTCGCCGGCCGACCACGCGAGGTCTTCAAGCTGTGAGCCGGCTCCGCCGCCCCGCCCCGGCGCCCCCCGTCCGCGCGGTGCATCTGGGGCTGGGCAGCTTCTTCCGCGCGCACCAGGCCTGGTACACCGACCGGGCGGCGTCCGATGGCGACGCATGGGGCATCGCGGCGTTCACCGGCCGCCGCCCCGACCTCGCCCAGGCGCTCGCGGGGCAGGACGGGCTGTACACGCTCGTGACCCGCGCCGCGTCCGGCGACGAGTTCGAGGTCGTCGGGGCCGTGTCCCGCGCGCACGCTGCTGGCGAGCACGATGAGTGGCTGCGGCTGCTCGCCTCTCCTGACGTCCGGGTGCTCACGACGACGTTGACCGAGGCAGGTTACCTGCGGGCCGCGTCCGGCGGGCTGGACCTCACCGCCCCCGCCGTCGCCCGCGACGTCGCGGCGCTGCGCGACGACCCCCGGGCGTCCGTGGGTTCGGCTCCGGCGCGGATCGTCGCTGGCCTGCTCGCCCGCCGGGCCGCCGACGCCGGCCCGCTGACCCTCGTCCCGTGCGACAACCTGCCCGACAACGGCGCCGTCCTGGCCCGCGTCGTCGACGACCTCGCGGCGGCCGTCGATCCCACGCTGCCCGACTGGATCCGCGGCCAGGTCGCGACGGCGACGACCATGGTCGACCGGATCACCCCGGCGCCGACGGACGCCGACCGGGCGACCGTGCTCGCGGCCACCGGTGTTGAAGATGCCGCCCCCGTGGTGACCGAGCGGTTCACGGAGTGGGTCCTCGCCGGTGACTTCACGAGTGGCCGGCCGGCCTGGGAGCGGGCCGGCGCCACGCTGACCGACGACGTCACGCCCTACGAGCAGCGCAAGCTGTGGCTGCTCAACGGCGGCCACTCGCTGCTGGCCTACGTCGGCTCGCTGCGCGGCCACGCGACCGTCGCGGAAGCGGTGGACGACGGGTCCTGCCGGGGCTTGCTGCAGCAGTGGTGGTCGGTCTGCGCCCCGCACCTGACGCTCGGGGGCGCCGACGCGGAGGCGTACTGCACCGCGCTGCTCGAGCGGTTCGCCAACCCGCGCACACGCCACGCCCTCGCCCAGATCGCCACCGACGGCTCGCAGAAGCTGCCGGTCCGGCTGCTACCCGTCCTGAGGCGTGAGCGCTCCGCGGACCGGCTGCCCGACGCCGCGGTCACCGTGCTCGCCGCCTGGCTGCTGCACTTGCGGGGGTCGGGTGCCCCGGTCCGCGACGTCCGAGCTGACGAGCTCGGCGCCCTCGCCGCCCGAGTGGACGCCGTCCCCGCCGTGCTCGCCGCGCTCGGCCCCGACCTCGCCGACGACGCCGAACTCGTCGGCGCGGTCCGCGGCCGGTGCGCGGACCTGCTGGGACGACGCTGACGGCGGCAGAGCGCACGCGGGAGGTCCGGAGGCGGCCCGTCCCCTGGACGCGTCAGGACGGGGACGGGACGATCGTCGCCGCGACACCAGCGGCATGCCGAGGGAGACCCGGGTGGACACAGAACGTCCGCGGACGAAGAACCTCGAGACTCCTGACGAGACCCTCGCGCTCACGAAGGGGGCCGCGACCACGGTACGGATCGGCGAACTGGTGGTCGGCCGGCTCACGCTGGAACCCGGCTGGCGCTGGTCCACGCACGTGCGGCCGGTCGCCGGGACGACGAGCTGCCGGTTCCACCACGTGGGCGTCGCGCTGAGCGGCCTCATGGAAGGCCGGATGGACGACGGTACGGAGTTCTCCGTCGCTCCTGGCGATGTCTTCGACGTGCCACCAGGACACGACAACTGGGTCGTCGGCGAGGAGCCGATGGTCGCGATCATCTGGGGTGGCTGGCGCGGCTGGGGCAAGCCGCCCGTCGGCGAGCGGATCCTCACGACGATGCTGATGACCGACATCGTGGAGTCCACGGATCACCTGTACGCGGTCGGTGACGCAGCCTGGGACAAGCTGCTGGACCGGCACCGGGCACTCGTCCGGGAGGTGCTCGAGCGCTACCGCGGCACCGAGATCGACACGGCCGGCGACGGGTTCCTCACGATGTTCGACGGCGCCGCCCGCGCCGTGCAGGCAGCGCTGGAGATCCGCGCCACGGTTCGGAGCATCGGCCTGGAGATGCGCGCCGGTATCCACACCGGCGAAGTCGAGCTCGTGCCCGGCGGCATCCGCGGGTTGGCCGTCCACGAGACCGCCCGGATCATGGCCCTCGGGAACCCCGGCGACGTCCTGGTCAGCAGTACGACGCGGGAGCTGTCCGCCGGCTCAGGCCTGACCTACGACGACCGCGGTACCCACGCCCTGAAGGGCATTCCCGATCAGCGGCGGATCTTCGCCCTCGTCGCGACACCAGCGGAGCACGACGTCGCGTCGAGGTGAGCCTCGCCGGGCACCACGGTCGGGTGCGTACTTCCCGTCCCGGAGCGACCTCATGAAGGCGCTGATCGGTGGCTCAACGAGCTGCTCGGACGGACCGAGTCGCCTGAACACCGGTCGACGGCGACGAACCTCGTCGAGACGGTCCGCCTCCGTCGCGAGGAGCTGTCGGGACGACCCTGAGGAAGGACGCGGAAACTGCCGGATCCGGCCTGCGCTGAGTACCGTGAGCAAGCCTGTTGGCGAGTGCGACCTCGAGCGGCAAGGGGTCATGCATGAACAGGCCCGGACACAACCTCCGCGCCGCCGGTCCGACGGACGACCGGAGCGTGCTGCTGGGCCGCGCCGTTGAACTCCGGACGGTCGACGGCCTGATCGCCGCGGTACGCGACGGCCGCAGTGCCGCCCTGGTCGTCCAGGGCGAACCGGGCATCGGCAAGACCAGCCTGCTGCGCTACGCCGTCCGGGCGGCCGGGGACCTGCACACCTTCGACGTCGTCGGCGCCGAGTCGGAACAGCAGATGGGTTATGCCGGCCTGCACCGACTGCTGCTGCCCCATCTCGACCGGCTCGACCACCTGCCGGCGCCCCAGCGTGCCGCCCTGAGCGGGGCGTTCGGGCTCGTCGACGGTCCGGCGCCGGACCGCTTCCTGGTCGCCCTGGGCACGCTGACCCTGCTGGCCGACGTCGCGGCGGCACGGCCCCTGCTCTGCATCGTCGATGACGCCCACTGGCTCGACGTCGAATCGCTGGAGACGCTCGCCTTCGTCGGACGCCGGCTGCACGCCGACGGGATCGGCCTGCTCGTCGCGCTCCGGCTCGAGGAGTCGGCCGGCACGACGGTGCTGCGCGGACTCCCCACGCGGACCCTGGACGGGCTCTCTCCTGCGGAGAGCCGGGCGCTGCTCACCCGCGCCGTTCCCGGTCGGCTCGACGATCAGGTGGCCGCGCGGGTCGCTGCCGACACCGGTGGCAACCCCCTGGCGCTGCTCGCCCTGGCCGAGCAGCTCAGCGGAGAGCAGCTGGCGGGGCATGCCGAGCTCCCCACCCCGCTTCCTGTCGATGCCCAGGTGGACCGGTGGTTCCTCAGCCAGGTCAGCGCCCTGCCGACGGTGACGCGGCTGTTGCTGCTGGTCGCGGCGCTCGCTCCACCCGACGACCCGCCCACCCTCTGGCGCGCCGCGGCCCGGCTGGGCCTGGCGCCGGCCGACGCCGAGGCGGCGGTCAGCGAGGGCATCCTGATCGTCGGACCCGAGATCACCTTCCGGCACCCGCTGATGCGATCAGCGGTCCACACCGCCGCCTCCGAGGGTGACCGGCGGCGGGTCCACGCCGCCCTGGCGTCCGCCAGCCCGCGGGACACCGCCCCGGAGCGGCGTGCCTGGCACCTGGCGGCAGCGACCGAGGGCACGGACGACGAGGTGGCCCAGGACCTCGAGGAGTCCGGGGAGCTGCTCCGGAGCCGAGGCGGCTACGCGGCGTGGGCGGCCTTCCTCGGGCGTTCGGCCGAGCTCACCTCGGACCCGGTACGGCGGGCCGGTCGACTGGTCAGCGCCGCGCGCGCCCATCTCTACTCCGGCAACCCGGTGCAGGCCCAGGTGATGCTGGACCAGGCGGCTCCCGGTCTGGAGGGGGTGATCGTGCGCGCGCGGGCCGAGCAGGCGCGGGCCGCGATCTACTCCTACCAGTACCGGATGGCCGAGGTGCCGGCGATGCTGCTCCGCGCGCTCGCCGAGGCCGGGCCGGTCGACGAGCAGCTCACCCGGGACCTCCTGTGGGAGGCCATGCGCACGGCTCTGCTGGCGCGGCAGGCGATGGTGGGCGCCACGCTGGCGGACGTGGCCGGGGCCGCGCTCAGCGCCCTGGAGCGGTGGGGGCCCGGCCCCGACGACAGCGACCGGCTGCTGCGGGCCTTCGCCGTCCGGATCGCCAGGGGGTACTCCGCCGCCGCTGGGCTGCTCCGGGAAGCGGTGACCGCGATGACCGGCGACGCACCGGTGCGTGCCGACGCCGGGGGGCGCGTGCTGTTCGCCGTCCTCGCCGCCGACGAGCTCTGGGACGACCGGGGCCGCAGGTCGTTGCTGGAGCGGGTGTCCGCGTTCGACAGGGAGCACGGTGACCTCAACGAGCTGTGCCTCGCGCAGCGCTGCGCCGTCGCCGGTGGGCTGCGGGCCGGACGGTTCCGGGAAGCCCTCGCTCGCCACGAGGAGGCCCTGGAGTTCACGATCGCCATGGGGATGCCGGCGACGGGTGACGTGGACCTCGCCGAGCTCCTGGCCTGGCAGGGCCGACAGGCGGAGGCACGGGCAGCGGCAGAGACGCTCGTCTCGGTCTGGGCCGGCAAGGTCGGCTTCGGGGTGATGACGACGGTGAGTCGTCAGGCCCTCTGCGTGCTCGAGCTCGGCCTCGGCAACTATCCCGAGGCCCTGGAGCACGCGGTGAGTGTCTTCGGTGAGGACGCGGCCGGATACGCCAACCGCAGCCTCGGCGACCTGGTGGAGGCGGCTGTCCACGTGGGGAACCGCGACGCCGGTGAGGCCGCACTGGCCCGTCTGTCCGAGCGGGCCGAGGCCAGCGGAACGCCCTGGGCGCTGGGGGTCCTGGCCCGCGCGCGGGCGCTGCTGGCGACGGGCGACGAGACGGAGGCGTTGTTCCGGGAGTCCGTGGCCCAGCTGACCCGGACCGAGGTGGTCACGGAGCTGGCCCGGACGCAGCTCGCCTACGGGGAATGGCTGCGA
>DATHAK010000175.1:0-18415 GCA_035296685.1 Blastococcus sp. | reverse complement strand
GCCCCCCGTCCGCGGGGCGGGCCAGTGGGCCGATTCCGTTCCGCTATGGCCGGTCCGTGGCGGGCGCCGGGTCGGTCGGGTCCTCGCCCCGGTCGAGCGCCTTCCACGCGGCCTGCGCCCGGTCCTCGTCGGTCACCGGCCCCGCCGACGCGGGCGCCTCCGCCCCCGGTCGCTCGTAGCGCCGACCCATCGCCGGCCAGCCGCGCCCCCGCAGGACGGCGAGCAGTCCCGCGGCGGCGCCGAGCAACCCGGCGACCACGGCCAGAACCGGCCAGGCGACCGCGACGTCAACGGTGACCGGCCCGGTGCCGCGCCCGATCCCCGGGACCTCCGCCGACGCGTCGGCCAGGCCGCCCGCGAGCGCGCGCACGCCCGACCAGCCGAGCACCCCGCCGGCCACCGCCATCAGGAGGCCGACGGCGACCCGGCCGGCGCCCCGGACGGCGAGCAGCGCGACCGCCGCCGCGAGCAGCACCAGACCGGTGGCCGGGACGAGCGGGGCGGCGTCGGAACCGGTGAGCACGCCGCTGACCGGGGGCAGCGGGGCGCCGCGCTCGGCGGTCACCGTCGCCCATCCCTGCCCGCCCGAGGACAGCGCGAGGGCGCCGGCCAGCACGGCCCCGGCCACCGCCGCCGTGAGCTCCCGCCGTCCGCTCCGTGCCCCCGGTCCGCTCCCGCGGGTCGCTCCGCTGCTCGCTCGTTCCGTCACGGTCGCCTCCGCGGTCGCTCCGCTCCTCGCTCGCCGGCGCTCGCTGCGATGCTCACGCCTGTCCGCTCACGTCAGTTCGCGCAACCCTTCGGCCGTGGCGATCGCCGAGAGGACCGCCCGGGCCTTGTGCCTGGTCTCGGCCTCCTCGGTGGCCGGGTCGCTGTCGGCCACGATCCCGGCGCCGGCCTGCACGTACGCCCGTCCCTGGTGGAGCACGGCGGTTCGGATGGCGATCGCCATGTCCATGTCGCCACCGGCGTCGACGTAGCCGACGGTGC
The DNA here is from genome assembly GCA_035296685.1 of Blastococcus sp. Taxonomy (GTDB): domain Bacteria; phylum Actinomycetota; class Actinomycetes; order Mycobacteriales; family Geodermatophilaceae; genus Blastococcus_B. The sequence goes on along the minus strand of DATHAK010000175.1, from coordinate 17,428 downwards.
CGGCGTAGAGCGCCCGGCGGGTCGGCTCCAGCGACTCGATGATTTCCATCGCCCGCGGCTTGGGCGCACCGGAGACCGTGCCGGCCGGGAAGGTGGCGTCGAAGACGTCGAGCGCGTCGTACGCCTCCCCCACGTCGCCCGAGACGGTGGACACCAGGTGCATGACGTGGCTGTAGTGCTCGACCCGCATGAAGTCGGGCACCTCGACCGTGCCCGGCACGCACACCCGGCCGAGGTCGTTGCGCGCGAGGTCCACCAGCATCACGTGCTCGGCGCGCTCCTTGGGGTCGGCCAGCAGTCCCTCCGCGAGCCGCACGTCCTCCTCGGGGGTCGCCCCGCGTGGGCGGGTGCCCGCCGGCGGGTGCACCACGGCCGAGCTGCCGGTGACGGTGACCAGCGCCTCGGGCGAGGAGCCGACGACGTCGAACGGCGTCTCCCGGCCGGAGAAGCGCAGCAGGTACATGTACGGCGACGGGTTGCTGACCCGCAGCACCCGGTAGAGGTCGAGGGCGTCGACATCGGTGGCCAGCTCGAACCGCTGCGCCAGCACCACCTGGAAGGCGTCCCCCGCCCGGATGTGCTCGCGGATGCGCTCCACGCCCTCCTCGAAGACGCCGGGCGCCATGTTGCTGTCCACCGGCGGCGGGGCGGCGGTCTCGAACACGGCGACCGACGCGGGGGCGGCGGTGACCAGGTCGGCCGCCATCGCGTCGAGCCGGGCGACCGCGTCGTCGTACCCGCCCGCACCGGGCAGGGCGTTGGCGATCAGCAGCACCGTGCCGTCGGTGTGGTCGAGCACGGCGAGGTCGGTCACCAGCATCATCGCCAGCTCCGGCATGCCGAGGTCGTCGGCGCTGCACACCGGCAGGCGCTCCAGCCGCCGGACGACGTCGTAGCCGAGGTACCCCACCAGGCCGCCGGTCAGCGGGGGCAGGTCGGCGGCGCGCGGCGACCGCAGCCGGCGGGCCAGCGTGCGGACGGCGGCCAGCGGATCCGACGGCAGGTCGTCGGTGAGGCCGGGCACGGGCTCGCCCAGCCACTCGGTGACCCCGCCCCGCTCGGTGAGCACACCGGCGCTGCGCACGCCCACGAAGCTGTACCGGGCCCACCGCTTCCCCTGCTCGGCCGACTCGAGCAGCACCGTGCCCGCACGGTTGCGGGCCAGCTTGCGGTAGACGCCGACGGCGGTCTCGCTGTCGGCCAGCAGCTTGCGCATCACCGGGACGACCGGCTGGTCGAGCCGGGCGAACTCCTCGCGGGTGGGCGTGGTGACGCCGAACCTCATGCCGCCGTCCCCTCGACCGCCGGCAGCGGCCGGTGGAAGCAGCTGCGCTCCCCGGTGTGGCACGCCACGCCCTCCTGGTCGACGAGCACCAGCAGCGCGTCGCCGTCGCAGTCGAGCCGCACCCCACGCACCCACTGGCGGTTGCCCGACGTCTCCCCCTTCACCCAGTACTCGCCGCGGCTGCGGGACCAGTAGGTGGCCCGTCCGGTGGTGAGGGTGCGGCGCAGCGCCTCGTCGTCCATCCAGCCGAGCATCAGCACCTCACCGGTGTCGTGCTGCTGGACGACGGCCGCGACCAGGCCGGACGGGTCAGCGCGCAGCAGCGCGGCGACCTCGGGATCGAGCGGTGGAACGGCGGACATGCAGCCAGTCTGCCGTGTGCTGCCCTCAGGCCGGTGCGGTGCCGTCGAACCAGCGGCGGCCGGCACCGACGAGCACGAGCCCCAGCCCCACGAGGGGCGCCGCCGCGAAGAACAGCGAGTACGCCGCGAAGATCCCGCCGGGATCGGGCCCGGGGTCCGGGAGGTCGCCGAACAGCGACATCACCCGGACGGCCCAGTACAGGGCGAGTGCCACCTGCGCCCCGTGGGCGACGAGGAGCAGGATCCACGCCGCGCGCGTCCGCCGGGTGAGCGCGCGGATGCCCGCCACGACCAGCAGGACGACCGAGAACACCTGGACCACCGCGAGCACCGTCGCCTCGGTGGCCAGTCCCCGGAACGCCGCAGGGACGTCCGGGTCGTTCGCGGCGAAGTCGGCCAGCGAGGCGATCATCCAGACGTACAGCGTGGCGAACAGCACGAGGCCCGCCTGCACGAAGGCCAGCACGGCGGAGGTGATGACCTGGCCCGGCCGCCGCGGCGGCTGGGGCACCCAGGGCATCGGATAGCCGTACTGCGGCGGCCATCCGTAGGGCGGCCCGTACTGCGGTGGCCAGCCGTATCCGGGCGGCTGGCCGTAGGGCGACGGGTACCCGTACGGGCCCGGCACCGGCGCGGTCGCCGGCGGCCCCGCGTACGGCGGGCCGGGTTCGGTCGGCGTCGCCGGGTCGGCCCAGGGGTTCGTCACAGCGCCGCCGCCGCGGCCCGGCCCGCCACCCGCCCCGAGAACAGGCAGCCGCCGAGGAACGTCCCCTCCAGGGACCGGTAGCCGTGCATGCCCCCGCCGCCGAAGCCGGCGATCTCGCCGGCCGCGTAGAGGCCGGGGAAGACCTCGCCGCCGGGGCGCAACACGCGCCCGGACAGGTCGGTCTCCAGCCCGCCCAGCGTCTTGCGGGTGAGCAGGTTGAGCCGCACGGCGATCAGCGGCCCCGCCTCCGGGTCGAGGATCCGGTGCGGCGGCGCCACGCGGATGAGCTTGTCGCCGAGGTAGTTGCGCGCCCCGCGGATCGCGGTGATCTGCAGGTCCTTGGTGAACGGGTGCGCGATCTCGCGGTCGCGGGCCACGATCTCGCGCTCGATCTGGGCCAGGTCCAGTTCGGGGGTGCCGCCGGTGATCCGGTTCATCCCGGCCACGAGCTCGGGCAGGGTCGTTGCGACGACGAAGTCCTCGCCGCGGTCGAGGAAGGCCTGCACCGGTCCGGCCACCCCGGCCTTGACCCGGCCGGCGAGCAGCTTGAGGTCCTTGCCGGTGAGGTCGGGGTTCTGCTCGGAGCCCGACAGCGCGAACTCCTTCTCGACGATCTTGTGCGTGGCGACGAACCAGGTGTGCTCGTGGCCGGTCCGCCCGATGTGGGCCAGCGTGCCCAGGGTGTCGAAGCCGGGGAACAGCGGCACCGGGAGCCGCTGACCGGTCGCGTCGAACCACATCGACGACGGACCGGGCAGGATCCGGATGCCGTGGTCGGCCCACACCGGGGAGTGGTTGGCGATGCCCTCGGTGTAGTGCCACATCCGGTCGCCGTTGACCACGCTGGCCCCGGCGGCCTGCGTCGCCTCCAGCATGTGCCCGTCGACGTGGGCCGGGACGCCGGACAGCAGCCGCTGGGGCGCGGGGCCGAGCCGCGAGGGCCAGTTCCTGCGCACCAGCTCGTGGTTGCCGCCGATGCCCCCGGCCGTGACGACGACGGCCTGCGCGGTGATCTCGAAGGAGCCGACCTCGGTGCGGGAGCTGGCCTCGCCCCGGGCCACCCCGCTCTCCTCGAGGACCCCGCCGCGCACGCCGGTCACCGCTCCCCCGGTGACCGCCAGCTCGTGCACCCGGTGCCGGAAGCGCAGCTCCACCCGGCCCTCGTCGACGGCCGCGCGCACGCGACGGGCGAACGGCTCGACGATGCCCGGCCCGGTGCCCCAGACGATGTGGAAGCGCGGCACCGAGTTGCCGTGGCCGGTGGCCGTGTAGCCCCCGCGCTCGGCCCAGCCGACGACCGGGAAGAAGCCGATGCCCTGCTCCTTGAGCCAGGCCCGCTTCTCCCCTGCCGCGAACTGCAGGTAGGCCTCGGCCCACTGCCGCGGCCAGTGGTCCGAGTCGCGGTCGAATCCGGCGGTGCCGAGCCAGTCCTGCCGCGCGAGCTCGAGCGAGTCGTGCACCCGCAGGCGCCGCTGCTCAGGGCTGTCGATCAGGAACAGGCCGCCGAACGACCACCAGGCCTGCCCGCCGAAGGACGCCTCGGGTTCCTGCTCGAGCAGCACCACCCGCTTGCCGGCGTCGGCCAGCTCGGCGGTGGCGACCAAGCCGGCCAGACCCGCCCCCACGACGACGACGTCGGCCTCCGTGCTGCTGGGATCGGTGCTCACGGGCCCGACGCTAGCGGGCCCCGGCCGTTCCGCGCCGTCCCCCTGGGGAGCGACGCGCGGGGGCCGTCCCCGTCCACTCCCGGACCGGACGCCGCAGCGCCAGCACCAGCGCGCCGATCGGGCCCACCAGCAGCAGGACGGCGGCCCACATCGCCGACCCGCCGCCGAGCGCGGCGAACAGCACCACGAGGCCCAGCACCCCGACGAGCGGCAGCGCCGCAGCCACCGCCAGCAGCAGCCAGCCGCGCGCCCGCCCCAGGAACACCGCCACCGACGCCGCGACCGCGAGAACGGCCAGCGCCCCGGGGACGAGCATGAACCAGTCCCATCCGGTCTCCGGCGTCCACAGCAGCCAGGCCAGGTAGGCGTCCTCGGCCGCCACGATCAGCCCGAAGGCGGCGGCGAACGGCACGACGGAGGGACGGCCCCCGGTCACCGCGGCCGCGGGGAGGCGGGGTGCCGGTCGCGGCGACCGTCGCGCCGGCACGCGGGAGCGGGACGAGGACGACGGCACGGCGCCGAGGGTAGAACGCCGGCCTGGGTCAGCCGGCGCGGCCGATGGGCGCCGCCGGGTCGGCCGGCCCGTCGCGGTGGAACGCGTCCAGAACCCAGGCGACGGCGCGCGCGGTGCGCATGCTCGCCGTCCTGGCCCTCGTCGTGGCAGCGGCGACCGGCCTGGTCTCTCCTGCTGGCGTGAGCGCTCAGCCGATCGCCGGCTCGGGCTCGCCTGCAGACGACCGGCGCCAGGAGGCGTGCAGGCCCGCGTAGGGGCCGTCGGCGTCGACCAGCTCGGCGTGCGTGCCGCGCTGCACGACGCGGCCGCCGTCGACCACGAGCACCTCGTCGGCGCGCTCCGCGGTGGACAGCCGGTGGGCGATCGTCAGCGTCGTCCGCCCGTCGGTGAGGGTGTCCAGCGCCCGGGTGAGCCGCCGCTCGGTGGCCGGGTCGACCGCGCTCGTCGCCTCGTCGAGCACCAGGAGATCGGGATCGGCGACGTAGGCGCGGGCCACCGCGACCAGCTGCCGCTCCCCCGCCGACAGCGACTCGCCCCGCTGGCCGACTGCCGTCCCCACGCCCTCGGACAGGCCCTCGACCCACGCGCCCAGACCCAGCTCCTCGAAGGCCACTGCGACCTGGGCGTCGGTCATCCCGGGCCTGCCGTAGCGGACGTTCTCGGCGATCGTGGCGTCGAACAGGAAGCCGTCCTGGGGAACCATGACCACCCGCGACCGCAGCGACGCGAAGGCCACCTCGTCCAGCGGCACCCAGCCGGCCGCGTCGGAACCCAGCAGCACCCGCCCCTCCACGGGGTCCATGAGCCGGGTGACCAGCTTGGCGAACGTGGTCTTCCCCGAGCCGGTCTCCCCCACGATCGCCACCCGCCGCCGCGGCTCGATGGTGAGCGTCACGCCGTCCAGGGCCTTCGGGGCGCCCGGCGCGTACCGGAAGGACACCTCGTCGAACCGGACGCCCAGTGGGCCGAACGGGAGCTCCCGCACGCTCCCGGGGTCGGCGACCGCCGGGTCGCGGACGTCGGGCTCGGTGTCGATCACGTCGAGCACGCGACGGAAACCGGCGATGGCGTTCTGCGCCTCGTTGAGCACCTCGCTGGCCGTCTGCACAGGGGCCACGAACAGCGTGACCAGGAACAGGAAGGCCACCAGCGTGCCGGCCGAGATCTCGCCGCCCAGGCCGAGCAGCACGCCGACGACGACGACCGCGGCGTTGGCCAGCGCGGCGACGAACTCGCCGCTGACGAAGACCGCGGCGGTGACCTTCTGCGCGTCCACCTGGGCGCGGTAGTGCCGGCCGATCGCGGCGTCGAGGCGGGCCGCCGTCCGGTTGCCCACGCCGTAGGCGCGCACCGTCGGGGCGCCGACGACGGACTCCGCGACCGCCCCGAGCACGTCGCCGACCCGTTCGCGGACGATGGCGTAGGCGGCCGCGAGCCGCTTCGCGAACCACCGGACGGCGATCCCCAGCGGCACGAAGCAGATCAGCACCAGCAGGGTCAGCTGCCAGGAGTAGAACGCCATGACGACGGTGGCCACGACCAGCTGGCCGACGCTGATCAGGCCGAGCACGCCGCCCCACTGCATGAACACCGACAGCTGGTCGACGTCGCTGGTGACGCGGGAGACCAGGGACCCGCGCCGCTCGCCCTGCTGGTGCAGCACGGAGAGGTCGTGCACGTGGCGGAAGGCCCGGACCCGCAGCCCCGCAAGCGCGGTCTCGGTGGTGCGGAACAACCGCACGTTCATGCGGAAGACCGCGAACGCGGTGAGAAGGACGACCAGGGCGCACAGGAGCACCAGCCGGGTGACCAGCGACGGGTCGGGACTCCCTCCGGCCAGCCCGCGGTCGATGACCTGCTGGACGGCGATCGGCACGACCACGCGGCCCGCGGTGGCGACCAGCGCGAGCGCGAAGGTGACGGGCAGTCCGCGCCGGAACTCCGGCATCATCCGCAGGCCACGGCGCAGCGTGGCGAACGCACCCTCGGCCCGGGTGTCGGCGGCCAGCAGCGGCTCGTCGGCGGTCACGCGGCAACCTCCGCCTGCGAGTAGGCCCGGACGAGGGCCGCGTAGCCGGGCACCTCGGCGAGCAGCTGGTCGTGCGTCCCGCGGGCCAGCACCTGCCCGTGCTCGAGCCACACGACCTCGTCGGCGAGCGCGATCGTGGCCTGGCGGTAGGCGACGACGACGACGGTGACCGGGTCGTCGCTGGAGCGCAGGGCATCGAGGATGCGCGACTCGACCGACGGGTCGACGGCGCTCGTGGCGTCGTCGAGCACGAGCAGCCGGGGGCGGCGGACGATCGCGCGGGCCAGGGCCAGCCGCTGCCGCTGACCGCCGGAGAGGGTGGCGCCGCGCTCGCCGACCCGGGTGTCGAGGCCCTCGGGCAGGGCGGGCACGAAGCCGGCGGCCGCGGCGACCCGCAGCGCCGCCCACACCTCGTCGTCCCCGATGTCGGCGCCGAGGGTGACGTTGCCGCGCACCGTGTCGTCGAAGAGGAAGGTGCCCTGGGCGACGAAGGCGACCCGGTCGCTGACCTCGCCCTCCCGGAGGCGGCGCAGGTCGACGCCGTCGAGCAGCACGTGCCCGTCGGACGGATCGACCAGCCGCACCAGCAGGCCGGCCAGGGTCGACTTGCCGGAGCCGGTCGGCCCCACGATCGCGACGGTGCGCCCGGCCGGCACGTCGAAGGTGACGCCGTCGAGCGTGGGCCGGGTGCTGCCGTCGAAGGCGAATCCGACGTCCTCGACGCCGACGGCGGCGCCCCCGGTGCCGGCGGGCGCGCGCTCGCTGCCGTAGGGCGTCTCGCCGGTGGCCTCGAGGACGGGGGTGACGCGGTCGAACCCGGCCAGCGCCCGCGGCAGGTCGGCCAGCACCCAGCCGATGGCGCGGATCGGCAGCGCCAGCAGGGTGAACAGGTAGGCGATGGACACCAGCTCGCCGGCGGCGGTGCTGCCGTCGGCGACGCGGGCTGCCCCGATCAGCAGGACGGCGAGCGTGCCGAGGCTGGGGAGGGCCTCCATCAGCGGGTCGAACAGGCCGCGCACCCGGCCGACGGCGACCAGGGAGTCGCGCAGCTCCTCGGCGCGGGCACGGAAGCGGTCGGTCTCGCTCTCCTCGCGGCCCAGCGTCTTCACCACGAGCGCGGCGTCGAAGCTCTCGTGCGCGATCTCGCTGACCTCGGCCCGCAGCTGCTGGGCCCGCTGCATCCGCGGGCTCATCACCTGCGAGTAGAAGACGTTCACGGCGAACACCGCCGGGAAGACGACCAGCCCGACCAGGGCGATGAGCGGGTCGGTGAGGAACAGCGCCACCACGGTGATCGCGATCATCACCAGCGCGCCCACCGCGAAGGGCAGCGGTGCGACGAAGAACCAGGACGCCTCGACGTCGGAGTTGGCGTTGGACAGCAGCTGCCCCGTCGGGTGGCGCTGGTGCCAGGACAGCGGCAGGCGCAGGTACTGCCGGGTGACGCGGCGCCGGTAGTCGGCCTGCAGGCGGTAACTCATGATCCCGGCGAACAGCCGGCGGCCCAGGATGCCGACGATCTTCAGCAGCGCGACGGCGACGATCGCGGCGGCGGCGAGGGACAGCGCGGCCGCGGTGGTGGCGCCGTCGGCGAACGACGGCAGGAGCACCCGGTCGGTGATCTCGCCGATGACCCACGCGCTGGCGACGGTCATCGCGCCGTACAGGCTGCTGGCGAGGACGGCGAGGGTGAACATGCCCGGTTGCTCGACGATCCCCCGCCACACGTGACGGAGGCCGCGCCGGACGACGGCGTCTCGGCGGGGTGTCACGGTGCTCCTCGGGGTCGGGCGGGGGCGGCCTGGCGATGCTACGCGTTGTCGTTAGTCCGGCTAACCGATTTCGCGGAGGGCGCGCAGGCTTGTCGCGTGGGTAACCTCCGGCGGTGACCGCCTCTTCCCCGCCGCTCGTCGACCGCGAGCGCCGGGAGCTGGCCGACCTCCTCCGGCAGCTCGGTCCGGACGCACCGACCTGCTGCGCGGGCTGGACCACCGCCCACCTCGCCGCCCACCTCGTCGTCCGTGACCGCCGGCCCGACGCGATGCTGGGATACGGCCTCGAGGGCGCCGGGCTGGGCGGGCCCGCCGTCGCGTGGACGCACCGGGCGGAGGACCGGCTGCGCACCTCGACCGGCTACGCGGAGCTGGTCACCCGGGTGCGGTCCGGTCCCCCGGGCTGGCTGCCGATGTCCTGGCCGCCGGTCGCCCGGCTGATCAATCTGTCCGAGTTCGCGATCCACGACGAGGACGTCCGCCGCGCCCAGCCCGGCTGGGAGCCCCGGACCCTCGCGCGGGAGGACCAGGACGCGATCTGGTCGGCGTCCGGTCTCTACGCCCGCCGGGCCGCCGGCCGGCGCGGGGTGGTGCTGCGCCGCACCGACGGCGAGGGCGAGGAGCGGCGGCTCGGCGCGGGCGGCCGCGTCGTCGAGGGCGAGCCGCTGGAGCTGCTGCTCTGGGCGGCCGGCCGCCGGGACGTCGCCCGGGTGCAGGTCTCCTAGAGCGGCTGGTCGGCCTCTCGGCGCACCGGGACGCCGGCGTCGGCGAGCGCTGCCTTCACGTCGCCGATCCGCAGGACACCGAAGTGGAAGACGCTCGCCGCGAGGACGGCGTCGGCACCGGCCTCCACCGCGGGCGGGAAGTGCCCGGCCTCGCCCGCTCCCCCGCTGGCGATCAGCGGCACCGACACCTCGCGCCGGACCAGGCCGATCAGCTCGGTGTCGAAGCCGGCGCGGGTGCCGTCGGCGTCCATGGAGTTGAGCAGGATCTCGCCCACCCCCAGCTCGGCGGCCCGCACGCACCACTCGACGGCGTCCTGACCGGTGCCCCGGCGTCCGCCGTGCGTGGTGATCTCGAAGCCCGAGTCGGTGGCCGCGCCGTCCCGGCAGCGCCGCGCGTCCAGCGACAGCACGAGCACCTGGTTGCCGAACCGGTCGGCGATCTCGGCGATCAGCTCCGGGCGGGCCACGGCCGCGGTGTTGACCGCGACCTTGTCGGCGCCGGCCCGCAGCAGCCGGTCGACGTCCTCGACGCTGCGCACGCCCCCGCCGACGGTGAGCGGGATGAACACGCTCTCCGCCGTCCGGCTGACCACGTCGTAGGTGGTCGCGCGGTCGCCGGAGCTCGCGGTGATGTCGAGGAAGGTGAGCTCGTCGGCGCCCTCGGCGTCGTACACCCGGGCCATCTCGACCGGGTCGCCGGCATCGCGCAGGTCGACGAAGTTGACGCCCTTGACCACCCGGCCGGCGTCGACGTCGAGGCACGGGATGACCCGCACGGCCAGGCTCATGCCCCGGTCCCGCGCACCGCGTCGGCCTCGATCTCCACCAGCATCGCCGGGTCGATCAGGGCCGCGACCTGCACCATCGTGGTCGCCGGCCGGACGTCGCCGAAGAACTCCCCGTGCGCCCGGCCGACCTCCTCCCACCGGGAGATGTCGGTGACGAACATCCGCGTGCGGACGACGTCGGCGAGGGTGAACCCGGCCCGCTCGAGCGACTCGCGGATCGTCTGCAGCGCGCGCCGCGCCTGCGCCCCCATGTCGCCGGGATGCGCCACGACGCCGTCCACGACGGATGTGGTGCCGCTGACCCAGGCGGCGTCGCCCCGGACGACCACGCGGCTATAGCCGACGAGGCCCTCCCAGGGGGCGCCGGAGCCGAGCCGGACAACCTTCACGCGACCTCCTCGGTGACCTGCAGCGCCTCCGGGAGCGTGAACGCCCCGGCGTAGAGGGCCTTGCCCACGATCGCACCCTCCACGCCGACAGGGGTCAGCCCCGCGAGGGCCCGGATGTCGTCGAGGGAGCTGACCCCGCCCGAGGCGACGACCGGCCTCGGCGTCGCGGCGCACACCTCGCGCAGCAGCTCCAGGTTGGGCCCGCGCAGCGTGCCGTCCTTGGTGATGTCGGTGACGACATAGCGGGCGCACCCCTCGGCGTCCAGCCGGGCCAGGGTCTCGTACAGCTCGCCGCCCTCGCGGGTCCAGCCGCGGGCGGCCAGCCGGGTGCCGCGCACGTCCAGGCCCACCGCGATGCGGTCGCCGTACTCGGCGATGGCCCGCGCGCACCACTCGGGCGACTCCAGCGCCGCGGTGCCCAGATTCACCCGGCGGCAGCCGGTGGCCAGCGCGGCTGCCAGCGACTCGTCGTCCCGGATGCCGCCGGACAGCTCGACGTCGACGTCCAGCTCGCCGACCACCCGGGCGAGCAGTTCGCGGTTGCTGCCCCGGCCGAACGCGGCGTCGAGATCGACCAGGTGCACCCACTCGGCCCCGTCGGCCTGCCACTGCATGGCGGCCTCGAGCGGGTCGCCGTAGGACGTCTCGCTCCCGGCCTCCCCCTGCACGAGGCGGACGGCCTGGCCGTCGGCGACGTCGACGGCGGGCAGCAGCTGCAGCTTCGGCACGCCGGACAGCCTAGGTTCCGCCGGCGGGCACCCCTGCACTACATCTCGGTGTTGCCCGCGTCCGGCGCCAGCTCGTGCGCGGTCATCATCCTCGACTCGTCGGACGCCAGGAACACGACCACGTCGGAGACGTCGTCCGGCTCGGTGGTCTCGACGGGCAGCATGTTCATGAACATGACGCCGAGCCGCTGGTCGTCGGCCATGGCCTTGCCCAGAACTGCCTGCATGTCACCGGAGCCCATCGGGGTGACCACGCCGGTCGGGTGCACGCTGTTGACCCGGATGTTGTGCCGCGCCAGCTCGGTGGCGAACGCCTTGGCCATCCCGCGGACGGCGAACTTGCTCGTCGTGTAGTGGACCATGAACGGCTGCACCTTCAGCCCCGCCGCGGAGCTGATGAGGATGATCGAGCCGCCCCCGGCCCGGACCAGGTGCGGCGCGCCCACCATGACCGTGTTCCAGACGCCGGTCACGTTGATGTCGATCGTGTCCTGGAACTGCTGGGGGCCGACCAGGTCCCAGGCCGTCGGCGTGCAGATGCCCGCGTTGGCGACGACGACGTCCAGCCGCCCGAGCTCCGCAACGGCACCATCGACCGCGGTGCGCGTGCCCTCGAGGTCCCGGACGTCCCCGAGCACCGGCACGGCCCGGCGGCCCTCCGCCTCCACCAGCCGCACGGTCTCGTCGAGGTTCTCCGGTGCCGGCTGGTCGTAGGCGATCCCCGGCAGCGGCCCCGCGGTGTCCAGGACGACGACGTCGGCGCCCTCGCGTGCCATCCGGACCGCGTGGCTGCGGCCCATGCCGCGCCCGGCCCCGGTGATGAAGGCGACCTTGCCGTCCAGGCGTCCTGACATCGTTGTCCTCCTGATTCCGGGTGGTTGTGGGCCGCAACCTAGCCGTCCTCGCCCGTCGGGCACAGTGACGGCATGGAGTTCCGGGAGGTCGTCCGCCGTCGCCGCATGGTCCGCGACTACGACCCGGACCGGGCCGTGCCGCCCGAGGTGCGCGAGCGGCTGCTCGAGCACGCGATCCGGGCGCCGTCCGCGGGGTTCAGCCAGGGCTGGGCGTTCCTGGTGCTGGAGACGGCGGAGGAGCGGGAGCGGTTCTGGGCGGCGACCACCTCCGACGCCGCCCCCGACGGCTGGCTGACCCGGATGCGTCGGGCGCCGCTGCTGGTCGTGCCGATGTCGGACAAGACCGCCTACCTGGACCGGTACGCCGAGCCCGACAAGGGCTGGACCGACCGCGACGAGTCCCGCTGGGCGGTGCCCTACTGGGACGTCGACGCCGGCATGGCCGCGCTGCTTCTGCTGCTCACCGCCGTCGACGAGGGGCTGGGCGCCTGCTTCTTCGGCATCCCGCCCGAGCGCACCGGTGCCTTCCGGGCCGCGTTCGGCGTGCCCGAGCGCTTCCGTCCGGTCGGCTGCGTGTCCGTCGGCTACCCCGGGGACGACGACCGTCGCTCCCCGTCGCTGCGCCGTGGCCGGCGCCCCGTCGAGGAGGTCGTCCATCGTGGCTCGTGGTGAGGGACGGGCGGTGCTCGTCACCGGAGGGTCGCGCGGCATCGGGCGGGCCATCGTGTCGGCCTTCGCGGCCCGGGGCGACCGGGTGGCCGTGCACTGGGGCAGCTCGCGCGACCGCGCCGAACAGACCCTCGCCGAGCTGCCCGGGTCCGGGCACGTCCTCGTGCAGGCGGACATGGGCGACGCCGAGGACGTCGGCGCGATGGTGGACCGGGCGGCCGGCGAACTGGGCGGACTCGACGTGCTGGTCAACAACGCCGGCGTCTTCACCGCGTCGCCGCCGCTGACGGCGTCCTGGGAGCAGTGGCAGTCGGTCTGGTCGCGCACCCTGGCCGTCAACCTGGTGGGCGCCGCCAACGCCACCTTCCGCGCGGTCCCGCACCTGGTCGCCGCCGGTGGCGGCGCGGTCGTGAACGTCTCCAGTCGCGGCGCCTTCCGCGGCGAACCGGACAACCCGGCCTACGGCGCCTCCAAGGCCGGGCTCAACTCCTTCGCCCAGTCCATGGCCCTGGCCCTCGCGCCGCACGGCATCTCCGTCACCTGCGTGGCGCCGGGGTTCATCCAGACCGAGATGGCCCGCGAGGTGCTCGACGGGCCGGGCGGCGACGCGGTGCGCGCCCAGTCGCCGTTCGGCCGGGTGGGCCGCCCCGAGGAGGTCGCGGCGGCCGTCCTCTGGCTGGCCTCGCCCGAGGCGCGGTTCTCCGCCGGCACCATCGTCGACGTCAACGGCGCGTCCTACCTGCGCAGCTAGCCGTCGTCCTCCCGCGCCGTGACCCGCGGCAGCGTCAACATGGCCTTGAGCGCCCCGAGCAGCCCGAGCGCGGCCACGGCGACGCCGGCCCACATGCCCGGGCCGAACCGCTCGGCGATCCAGTCCGCGCCGGCGATGAGGGACAGCACCGCGGCCGCGGCCGCCAGCGCGACGAGCAGGGCCAGGACGCCGACCAGCCGGTGCGAGTGCGCCGGGACGAACATCAGTGCCCCGAGCAGCACCAGGGCGCCGCCGCCGACCACGATCGCGACCGGCTGCCAGACCCCGCCGAGCAGCAGGTCGGTCCACCCGGAGCGGAGGGCCCCGAACCCCCGGCGGACCAGCGAGATGCCGGTCCGGGTGTCCCCGTCGACCCAGGGCAGCCACAGGCTCACGTTCGCGGCGACGCCCGCGAGCACCAGCAGGGACCCGGCGAGGAAGTCGGAGCGGCGGAGCACGACGAGCGGGACGGCGGGGCCCCGCTCGACCTCGCCTGTCGGCTCGCCGGTGCCGACGTCGTCCGCTGTATCGGGTCCGGTCTCGGCCGGGAGTCCCAGGATGGTCGCCTCGTCCACGCCGTAGGCGGCGGGCGGCGGCGGCAGCGGCGGTGGGGACCCGGATCGGCGGCGAGCGCCCTGCGGACGCGGTGCTCTCCGGCGCGCCGCCTGCGCGCCGGATCGGTGGGGACGCAGGCGCTCGATCATCGGTTCCTCCGACGCGCAGGGGCGCGAGGAGGCGCCCTCATCCAGCGTAGGGCCACGTGCGGCGCCACGGGGAGGATGAGGAACTGCCGTTGACCGAAATGTGACAGCAGGGCCCTGCCGGGTCAGCCGAGGGACGTCGTGGCCGAGACGAGCACCAGGTCGGAGCTGTGCGTGCCCGCCGCGTCGACGTCGTCCGGCCGCGGCTCGAATCCGGGCAGGCCGTCGAGCCCGTCGCTGCCGTCGATCACGCGCAGACTCACCGGCCCGTCGCCGGCCACGGCGAAGGTCGCCTGCAGCCCGCCGGCCGGCGGGGCATGGAAGGTGATCCACAGCCGGTCCTCGCCCAGGGCATCGTCGGGCACGGCGCGGCCGGCGGCCTGCGCCCGCACCACCGTGCCGCCGTCGACGCTCAACTCGAGGACCAGGAGCCGCACGTCCTCCCGCTGCGGGGTCACCCGCACCGTGAGCTGGCGGTCCGCGCCCACGACCCGGTCGGACTCGAGGTCGACCCGGGGCGCGGGGAGGTCGGCGACCTCGGCCTCCCCCGTGGCGACGTCCTCGCCGGTCAAATAGGGATAGTCCACGGGCAGCGGTTCGCGGCCGTCCACGTACCGCGCCGTGTACGTCCCGGGGTCGTCCTCGGTGCTGGCCCACCAGGCGCGGCCCGCGTCGGCGTCCAGGGCGTACACGAGCTGGCTGGGCACCGGGTGCTCCGCGTCGAACCGGTCCACCGAGAGGCCGGCCGCCACGCAGGCCACGGCGATAAGAATCGCCGTCCCGGGCACCGCCGTCGCGGCCAGGCGGGAACCGCCCTCCTCCGGATCGGCGAAGAGCCACTCCACCGCGGGCAGCAGCGCCAGCATCAGCATCGTGGCGACCGCGGCCGGAGCGGCCCCCGTCCGGAGGCCCAGCGCCGGGAAGAAGAGCACGACCGTGGGCGCGAGCACGACGACGGCGACGGCCCCTCCGACCAGCGCGGCCAGCATCGCCACCACCCGGTTGCCGGTGAGCGTGGTGACGATCCCGGCGAGCGCACCGCCCAGCGCGGGCCAGGCGGCGAGGTAGGAGCCGCCCGGTGCGTAGGCCGCCAGGACCGCGGCGAGGACAGCGAGCACGATCAGCGCACCCGCGGCCAGCGCCGCCGGTCCGATCCGCCTGCGCAGGAGCGCGTACCAGACCAGCACCACCGCGGCGACGACCGCGACGGCGGCCAGCCGGAACCAGCCGGGGCGCCAGGGGTCGAGCATCGAGCCGTAGTCGGGCCGGACGAGCACGAGCAGCGACCAGAGGCCCTGGGCGGCCAGGGGTGCCAGCACCAGCGGGAGGACGGCCAGCGCGGCGGCGCCGAGGGTCCGGCCGACGCCGTTGACGTCCCGACGGCGCAGCGCGACGGCGAGGACGCCCGCGCCCACCAGGGCGGCTCCCGCCAGCGGCCACACCAGGGTTCCGGGGTAGCGGACCAGCGCCCCGAGCAGCGGGAAGTAGGTCGCGTCACCGTCGGCCGGCTCGGCCAGCGACGTCAGGTCGCGGTCGCCCAGCTCCCGGGCGAGGGCGAGGGCGTTGTCGCCGAGCGCCTGCAGCGTGCCCCCGTCGAGGCGCTCCGGGACGTCCTGGGGCGTGTGGTAGGCGGCGGCCCCGTCGATGAAGGCCGTGTTCAGCCCGGTGAAGTCGCCGTCGGCGAGCAGGACGCTGAAGTCGGTGTCGTTGGGCAGGGTGCGGTAGACCTCGACCGCGAAGCTGCTGGCCACGGGGTGCGGCGCGGCCGCGGCGAAGGCCTCGGCCAGGCCGGCGTTGCCCAGCGAGGTCTCGAACATGATCGGTGGGCCGCTGGTGCCGCGGGCCTCGAAGTTGAGCACCACTCCCCCGGCGGAGGCCAGCGGGTGCGAGTCGGCGAAGGCCTCGGCCCCGCACAGGCAGGCCTCCTCGGCGTCGGTCAGGACCACGACGACGTCGTTGCGCGGCTGCGGCCCCTCGCGGAGCGCGCGGACCGTCTCCAGGAGGGCAGCGACCCCGGCGCCGTCGTCGGCGGCGCCCGGACCGGTCTCGACGGAGTCGTGGTGGGCGGTGAGGAACAGCCGTCCGGTGGGTTCGCTCCCGGGCAGGACGGCGACGACGTTGCGCACGCGGGCCATCTCGGT
Source organism: Blastococcus sp. (assembly GCA_035296685.1). Taxonomy (GTDB): domain Bacteria; phylum Actinomycetota; class Actinomycetes; order Mycobacteriales; family Geodermatophilaceae; genus Blastococcus_B. Next base: position 1,347 of record DATHAK010000175.1, on the reverse strand, counting down.
CGACCCGGGCCCGTACTGCCACGCGCCGACGGAGTTCTGCACCCGGGTGTCCAGGCCCAGGCCGGTCAGCGTCTCGACGAGCCGGTCGACCACCCGGTCGTTCGCCGCACTGCCGGCCACGTGAGTCTGTGCGGCGATCTGCTGGACATGGGCGAACGCGCGCTCCGCGCTGAACTCGGCGGCGGAGGCATCCGCGGGGCGGGGATCCGGTGGCTGCAGCGCCGCCACGCTCCAGACGACGAGGCCCAGGAGCAGCGCGACCAGGAGGAGCCCGGCCGGCCGGGCATCGGACCCGGCGCGCCGGCGCACGCGGGACGAACGCTGTGCGGCCACGCCGTGACCCTAGGTGTGGGCTCGGGCACAGCCGTTCAGGTCAGTCGAGCGTGTCCAGCCAGTTCGTCAGCAGCTGGGCGCCGGCGTCCCCGCTCTTCTCGGGGTGGAACTGGGCCGCCGACAGCGGTCCGTTCTCGACCCCGGCCACGAAGCGGTCGCCGTGCTCGGCCCAGGTCACCATCGGCGGGGCCAGCGGGGAGGGCGGACCGGCCGGGTGCGCGAGCGGGAAGTCACGGACGCCGTAGGAGTGCACGAAGTAGAAGCGCTGGCCGGCGAGACCGTCGAACAGCACGCTGCCCTCGGGCGCCTCGACCGTGTTCCAGCCCATGTGCGGCAGGACCGGGGCCTTCAGCTGCTCCACCACACCAGGCCACTCGCCGCAGCCGTCGGCGTCGTGCCCGTGCTCGACGCCCCGCTCGAAGAGGATCTGCATGCCGACGCAGATGCCGAGCACGGGGCGGCCGCCGGCCAGCCGGCGGCCGATGATCCGCGGCCCGTCGACGGCACGCAGACCCGCCATGCACGCCGCGAAGGCGCCGACCCCGGGGACGACGAGCCCGTCGGCGTCCAGCGCGACCTGCGGGTCGGCGGTCACGGTGACGTCGGCACCGACCCGGGCGAGGGCGCGCTCGGCGGAGCGCAGGTTCCCCGACCCGTAATCGAGGACGGCGACCTTCTTCACGCTTCCCACGCTACGTGGCAGCGATCCGCGGGCGGATGAGATTCCCGCCGACGCTTGTCATGTGACCGGCACCTGCGCCCGCCATGCACAGCTCTCAGACTGGCGCCAGCCCCTCGGCCGGATTGTGGATACGGCTCTGACCTGGGAATTCACCTCGCTGACCGTCGCGCATCGGGGTAGTATTCGAACAAGTGATCGAGTAGCGCGGGGAGGGTCGGTATGGGCGAGCTGGAGTCCGCCCTGGACGCTCTCGAGGCCGACGACCTGCACGCTCTGGGCGCCGAGGGTGTGCTCGACCGCACCGCGATGCTGGTGCGCGCGGCCAACCGGAT
>DATHAK010000174.1:0-55677 GCA_035296685.1 Blastococcus sp. | reverse complement strand
CAACCTCGTGGACCTGATCGCGGACACCGCCGACGGGAACCCGTTCTACGTCGAGGAACTGGTCAAGTGGCTCGTCGAGGAGGGGGTCGTGGACACGACCGCCGACCGCTGGCGGGTGACCGCGCAGGCCGTGCGCAAGGTCCGCGTGCCGGCCACCCTCCGCGGCCTCCTGCAGGCGCGGCTGGACTCCCTGGAGGTCCCAGAGCGCGGTGTCGTGGGCGGCGCGGCCGTCGTCGGCCGGGTGTTCTGGGACCAGGCAGTGGCGCGGCTGGCCCCGTCCATCCCGCCCGACGCCCGGGACGCCGCGCTCGACCGCCTCGCCGACCGCGACCTGATCTTCGAGCGCCCGCAGTCCTCCTTCTCCGGCAGTCACGAGTTCTCCTTCCGGCACGCGCTCATGCGCGACGTCGCCTACGAGGGCGTGCTGCGCACCGTCCGCCGGGCGCACCACGCCTTGGCCGCCCAGTGGCTGGAGGAGGTCATCGAGCGGAGCCAGCGGCCTGACGAGCACGCCGCGACGCTCGCCCACCACCACGAGGAGGCCGGCTCTCCGGCGGCCGCCGCCCGGTGGTACCTGCGGGCCGGTCAGCACGCAGCGAGCACCTTCGCCTCGGACGACGCGCTGCGGCTCCTCGACCGGGCGGCGGCGCTCGTGCGCGCCGGGGACCGGGCCCTCTGGTGCGACGTGCTGCTCGCCCGCGAGACCGTGCTCGACCGGCTGGGCCGGCGCGAGGAGCAGCGGGTCGTCCTCGACGAACTGGCCGCGGCCACCGACCTCGGTCCCACCCAGCGTGCACGCGTCCGCCTCGCCGAGGGGCGGTGGCTGTTCTTCCGCGGGGAGTACCAGGCCGTCCCGGCCGTCGCCGAGGAGGCGGCCGGTCTGGCCCGGCAGGCGGGTCGCGCCGACCTCGAGGCCGACGCGCTCATGCAGGGCGGCCGCAGCCTGGCCTACCTCAACGAGCACGCCGCGGCGAAGGAGCTGCTGCGCCGGTCGCTGGCCGAAGCGGCCGCGATCGGCGAGCACCGGCGGGCGGGGGAGGCACAGCGGCTGCTCGGCGTCGTCGCCACGAACCAGGGCGAGAACGACGAGGGCCTCCGGCTGCTCGAGGAGGCCCGTGCGGAGCACCGGCTCGTCCACGACCGCGAGGGCGAGGCCATGGTCACCGGACAGGTCGGCGCCCTGCTGATGAACATGGGCCGGCTGGCCGAGGCGCGGGTGGCCTCGGAGCAGGCGCTCGCCGAGTTCCGGTCCAGCGGCCACCGCTACCGCGAGGGCGTCATGCTCACCAACCTGGCGCGGATCGCCATGGAGAGCGGCCGCCTGGACGACGCCCTCGAGGGTGGCCGCGAGGCGCTGCGCCTGACGGAGGAGATCGACGACGCCGAGGGGATCGCGGCGTCGATGCACAGCCTCGGGGACAGCCACCGGCTGATCGGCGACCTGACCGGGGCGCGGGAGTACCTCGACCGCGGGCTGGAGCAGAGCCGGCAGCACGCGCTGCCCTACTTCACCGCCCACATGCTGGCCTCCCTGGCGGTGGTGGACCTGGCGGAGGGCGACGTCGAGGCGGCCGTGGCGCACGCCCGGCAGGCGCAGGAGGAGGCCTCCGGATCGGACGTCCCGCACGCCGGTGCGCGCGCCGACCTCGTCGCCGGCATGGCCCGCTACGCCGCCGGCGACCCGGCCGCCGTCCGCCTCCTGCGCGCCGCGGCCGCCCGGTGCGCCGAGCTCGACATCCCGGCCGACCGGCTGGAGAGCCTGTCGGTCCTGTCGGTCGCGCTGCTCGACTCCGGGGACCTCCCCGCAGCCGTGGAGGTGGCCGAGCAGATCCTGCCCGAGCTCGACCGCCCGGTGGCCCCTGGCGTGGTGCAGCCGGGCCGGGTGCTCGTCGACGTCCACCGCGTCCTCGTGGCCGCCGGGGACGACCGCGCCGCGGAGGTGGCCCGCCGGGCGGCGGCCTACCTCGTCGAGCAGTCGGCGCGCATCCAGGACGACGACCTGCGGGCACGGTTCCTGACCCTGCCGGTCAACGCGGACCTGGCCGACGTCGCGGCGTCGATCGATCGCTGACTCCGGCGCGCCCGCGGCTACCCTCCCGGCGTGGACCCGTTGCCCACGGGGACGCTGACCCTCTTGTTCAGCGACATCGAGGGCTCGACGACGCTGCTGAGACGCCTGGGCGAGGACTGGGCCGATGCGCTCTCGGCGCAGCGCTCGCTGCTCCGGGCTGCCTTCGCGCAGTGGCACGGCCACGAGATGGGCACGGAGGGCGACAGCTTCTTCGTCGTGTTCACCTCGGCCGCCGACGCCGTTCGCGCCGCGCTGGACGGCCAGCGCGCCCTGGCCGCGCACGACTGGCCGGGCGGCGAGCGGGTGCGGGTGCGGATGGGCCTGCACACGGGTGAGCCGGTGCGGCACGAGGACGGCTACGTGGGGCTCGACGTGCACCTGGCCGCGCGGGTGGCCGCCGCCGCGCACGGCGGCCAGGTCGTGCTGACCGAGGCGACCGAGCGCGTCGCGAGCGGGCACCTCCCACCGGGGGCGTCGACGCTCGACCTCGGCTGGCACCGGCTCAAGGACCTGCCCGCACCGGTGCGCCTCCACCAGCTGACCGCCGACGGGCTCGATCGGGACTTCCCGCCGGTGCGGAGCCTCGGTGGGCGCACCCGGCTGCCCGCGCTCCCGACCTCCACGGTCGGCCGCGACGGTGAGCTGCGGGAGCTCCGCGAGCTGCTCGTCGGCGGGGGCACGCGACTGGTGACGCTCACCGGCCCCGGCGGCTCGGGCAAGACGCGCCTGGCCGTCTCGGTCGCCGATGCGCTGATGCACGAGTTCCCTGACGGCGTCTTCTTCGTGCCGCTCGAGTCGGTGACGAGCGCCGACGTGATGTGGACCGCGATCGCCGACGGCCTCGGCGTCACCGGCGAGGAGCGGGCTCCCGAGGCCCTCGTCGACCACCTGTCCCGGCGGCAGGTGCTGCTCGTGCTCGACAACCTCGAGCAGCTGGACGCCGCGTCGAAGGTGGTGCACGAACTGCTCATGGCGCCGCGGCTGACGATCGTGGCCACGTCGCGCCGGCCGCTGCACCTCTACGGCGAGGTCGAGCACGCCGTCCCGCCGCTGACCCTCCCCCCGGTGGACGCCCGCGGGACCGAGGAGCTGCGCCGGTCCGGTGCCGTGCAGCTGTTCGTGGAGCGGGCCCAGCTGGTCCGGCCGGACTTCCGCCTCGACGACGGCAACGCCGACGACGTCGCCGAGATCTGCCGTCTCCTCGACGGGCTGCCCCTGGCCGTCGAACTCGCCGCGGCGCGGGTGAAGCTGCTGGGCGCCGCCGCACTGCGTGCCCGGCTCACCGGCGACCTGGAGCTGCTGGCGGTGCGCCAGCCCGAGCGGCCCACCCGGCAGCAGACGCTCCGCAACGCGGTCACCTGGAGCTACGAGCTGCTCCCGGCGGACCTCCAGTCCTTCCTCCGCCGGCTGGGGGCCTTCGCCGGGGAGTTCGGCCTGGAGGCGGCGGCCGCGGTCGCCGGGGACGACGTCGATGCTCTCGACGCGGTCGGTGAGCTCGCCGACGGCAGCCTGGTCAGCGTCCGCGCCGGTCCCGACGGCGAGCCGCGGGTCCACCTGCTGCGCACCATCGCGGCGTTCGCACGGCGCTGGCTCGACGAGGCCGGCGAGCTCGAGGCGGTCCTGCAGCGGCACGCGGAGCACTACGCGTCGCTCGTCGAGCAGGTGGCGCCCCAGCTGCGCGGCAGCTACGTCACCGCCCGGGACCGCATGGAGGCGGAGCTGGACAACATCCGGGCCGCGCTGGCCTGGGCGTTCGCCGAGACCACCGCGGACGGCGGCGCGTCGTCGGACCGCACCGCGATCGGGCTCCGGCTGGCCACGGAGATGAGCTGGTTCTGGTACGCGTCGGGCTACCGCTACCAGGCCGAGGCGCGACGCTGGCTGTCGCGGGCGGTCGAGGGAGCCGCCGGCCGGGAGGGGCCGGACCTGATGACATCGCTGCACGGCCTGGCGGTCCTGCTCCTGCAGCACGGCGACGCCGAGCCCGCCCGCGACGCGCTGCTCCGGTGCCTGGACTACTGGCGGCGAGAGGGCGATCCGAGCCGGATCGCGAAGGAGCTGAGCAGTCTGGGCGCCGCCTACCGAGCGCTGGGCGAACGGGAGTCGGCACGGGCCGTGCTGGAGGAGAGCATCGAGCTCGCCCGCGCTGCCGGGGACCGGGAGCGGCTACCGGCCCCGTTGACCAACCTGGCCCTCGTCGACCTGGACGAGGGTCGCTGCGACGACGCGATGGCCCGGCTGGACGAGGCCCTCCTGATCGACGAGGAGCTCGGCGACGTCTGGGGCGTGGCTGCCGACCGCATGAACATGGTGGGGGTCCTCGCCCAGGACGACCGGACGGCGGAGGCCCACCGGACGCTCAGTGCCTGCGCGCGGTCGACCGTCGCGCTCGGCGACGTCGAGCTGACGATCACCGCGATCGAGCTCTACGCGATGGTCTTCGCCGCGGAGGACGACGCCCGGCGAGCGGCCCACCTGCTCGGGGCCTCCCAGGAGATGCGTCGCCGGGCGGAGCTGCCCATCGACCGCGCCGACGGCGCGCGGCTGGAGCGGGCGATGGACCGGGTCCGCCCGAGCGAGCGCAGCGGGTGGGACGGCGACGTCGAGGCGGGCAGCCGCTACACGGTCGACGAGGCACTCGCGGAAGCCGAGAGCGCGGTTCCGTAGCGCTCCCGACGGCGACCCGATCGATGTACGTTCCGTTCCCTCTCCGGGCGGAAGGACTCATCGCCGATGGATGGCGCGCGCGAGGCGGTCGGCAGCGCCGGTCCGACGGTCGCCTCGCTGTGGGCGGAGGTGACCGACCACGACCTGCACGACCAGGACCTCCAGTGGCCGCCGGACGTCTTCGCCGGCGTCGGCACGGTGCTCCGCCGCACGCACGCCTACCGGTTCGCCGTCTCCCCGCCGCCCGGCCGCGCATGGCCGCCGAACGGCAGCGAGCGCTGGAACTCCTCGGTCTGCGGCGCCGCCGAGCAGTGGGCCGCCTGGGCGGAGGCGCCGGACGGTCCGCCACCCGCCCTGGTCGCCGGGGCGTGGCAGGCGCTGCTGGACGGGGCCGACGCGACCCTCGAGGACATCGCCGACGGGCGGGCATGGTCGGTCTGCGAGGCGCTGCTGACGCTGCTGGCCCTCAGCGACGAGACCTGCGCGGGCATCGCCGGCGCCGTCGACCCGGTGCGGACGGCGGGCTACCGCTACCGGGGCCGGGCCGGCGAGCTGCTGGCACGCACCGGGTCGCTGTCCCGCGTGCCCACCCACCGGCTGCGGGTGCTGCCGAAGGTGCGCACGCCGCCGGGCGGGATCTCGTTCCGGTCGCTGTCCCGCTACGCGTGCCTGCGCGGCCCCGAGGTGGACGTCGCCTGGCGCAAGGTGCCGGCGCGTCGGTCCGGGGTGGCGCAGCAGCGGTCCAACGTCCTGCTCATGCCCTGGCCGCTCCGGGTGCGCCAGCGCGACTTCCGTCCGCTGCCCGGGTCGGTGCAGCGGACCCAGGACGAGCCGTTCGGCACCTTCGAGTTCGCCCCCGCCGAGCAGTTCGACCTGGGCCTGGTCGAACGGATCCTCCGCGGTGCCCTCGACGAGGTCGACCGCGTCGACGCCGTCGTCTTCCCGGAGAGCTGCGTCCCCGTCGGCGAGCTGGGGGCCGTGGAGTCGCTGCTCGGGCGGTACGGCGTGGGCGTGCTGCTCGCGGGGGCGCGGGAGACGACGACGGCGACCGACCAGCCGCCGGCCAACTGGGTCCACCTCGGCGTGCACATCGGTGGGGGCTGGGCCCACTACCGGCAGAACAAGCACCACCGGTGGTTCCTCGACGACAGCCAGATCAACAACTACCACCTGGCCGGCGCGCTGCACCCCTCTGTGCGCTGGTGGGAGGCCATGGCCGTCCCCCGCCGGTCGTTGCAGTTCCTCGAGCTGAGCGAGGGGCTGACCGTCGTCGCCGTCGTCTGCGAGGACCTGGCGCGCCTCGACGAGGTGGCCGAGCTGATCCGCGACGTCGGGCCGACCCTCGTGGTGACGATCCTGCTCGACGGCCCGCAGCTCGCCTCGCGGTGGACCGCCCGGTACGCCAGCGTGCTCGCCGACGACCCCGGCACCGCGGTGCTCACGCTGACCTCGCACGGGATGGTGCAGCGCAGCCGGCCGGTGGGCGCGCCGCCGTCGAACGTCGTCGCCCTGTGGAAGGACCCGACGCGGGGGCTGCGGGAGATCTCGCTCGGCAGCGGCGCCCCCGCCGTCCTCATGAGCATGGCCGTCACCCGGGCCCGCCGGCGCTGCGCCGACGGGCGGACTCCGCTCGACAACGCCACCGGCCTGGTCGTGGCCGGCGTCCACGACGTCGTCCCCGCCCAGGAGGTGGTGCCGCACGCGGGCGTCGAGCGCACGGTCAGCGGGTCGGCACTCGACGCGGTCGACCTCACCATCGTCACGTCGTGGGCAGACGCGGTCGCCGAGGCGCTGGAGCACTCCCCGGAGCACGTGGACGAGCTCGTCGCGGAGGTGCGGCCGGAAGCCGGGTGGCGCCGGGATCTCGACCTCCCGGAGCCCTCGCAGCGGCTGGCACACGCCCTCACCGCCCTCGGCGACGCGGTGGCGGGTGTCCACGGCCCCGCGCGGGACGAGGCGCTCCTGCACGCGCTCCGCGAGGGGTCGGCCGACGGCGACGCGCCGGTCGCACTGGCGCGGGCGGCGCTCCGGGTGGCGCTCGAGGCGCGGCGGGACGTCCGCCCGCCGGCGTCTCGGGGCTGATCCGCCCGCCGCCGAATCCCTTGTCCGCCGTCGCTGCCCCCGGCAGGCTGGCCGCACCGCAGCCGGCACCGCGGATCCCGCGTGCGGCCGGCCGCCCAGGGGAGGAGCGACATGACCCCACCGGTCCTGCTCGCGGTGGACGACGACGAACCCGTCCTCGCCTCGATCGAACGGGATCTGCGCGAGCGGTACTCCGAGCACTACCGCGTGATGGCGGCCTCGTCCGGCGAGCAGGCCCTCGACCTCCTGCGCAGGCTGCGGCTGCGGGAGGACGCCGTCGCGCTGCTGCTGGTCGACCAGCGGATGCCGGGCATGAGCGGCACCGAGCTGCTCGCCGCCTCCCGGGAGCTCTACCCGGACGCCCGGCGGGTGCTGCTCACCGCGTACGCCGACACCGACGCCGCCATCCGGGCCATCAACGACGCCGAGGTGCAGCACTACCTGCTCAAGCCGTGGGACCCGCCGGAGGAGCGGCTCTACCCGGTGATCGACGACCTCCTCGAGACCTGGCGCCGGCCGCTGCCGGTGGCCAACCTGCGCGTCGTCGGCGACCGGTGGTCGAGCACGACCCACGACCTGCGCGAGTTCCTGGCCCGCAACCTGGTGCCCTACAAGTGGCTCGACGTGGAGTCCGACCCGCAGGCGCGGCTACTGCTCGACGTCGCGCGCACCGACGCCGGCTCGCTGCCGGTCCTCGTGCTCGACGACGGCGAGGTGCTGGTCACCCCCGACCTGCACGTGGTCGCCGAGCGGATCGGGCTGCAGGTCCGCGCCGAGCGCACCGCCTACGACCTCGTGGTGGTGGGCGCGGGCCCGGCGGGGCTGGCGGCCGGCGTGTACGGGGCGTCCGAGGGGCTGAGCACGCTGGTCCTGGAGTGCAACGCGCCGGGCGGCCAGGCCGGCACCACCAGCCGGATCGAGAACTACCTGGGCTTCCCGGTGGGCCTCTCCGGCGCCGACCTCACGCTGCGGGCCCGCGAGCAGGCGATCCGGTTCGGGGCGGAGATCCTGGTGCCGGCCGAGGTGGCCGGGCTGCGCCGGGAGGACCCGTACACCGTCGTCCGGCTGGCCGACGGCACCGAGGTCAGCGCCTCGGTGCTCCTGGTGGCCTCGGGCGTGAACTACCGGACGCTCGACGTGCCGGGTGCGGCCGAGTTCACCGGCATCGGCCTCTACTACGGCGCCGGGCGGGCCGAGGGCGTCGACCACTCCGGCGGGCGGGTGTTCGTCGTCGGCGGCGGGAACTCCGCCGGCCAGGCAGCGCTGTTCATGACGCAGTTCGCGGCGTCGGTGACGATGCTGATCCGCGGCGGCGACCTGACCAGCACGATGTCCCGCTACCTCGTCGACCGGCTCGAGGCCTCGGAGAAGGTCGGCATCGAGTACCGGACCGAGGTCGCCGGCGTCATCGGGTCGCGGCGGCTGGAGGCGCTGCGGCTGCGCACCGGGGGTACCGACGAACGCGAGGTCCCCGCCGACGCGCTGTTCGTGTTCGTCGGCCAGGCTCCCCGCACGAGCTGGCTGGAGGGCGTCGTCCGCCGCGACGACCACGGGTTCGTGCTGACCGGCGCCGACCTGGGCCAGCCTCCGCCGGACTGGCCGCTCGCCGTGCCGCCGCTGCCGCTCGAGACGTCCGTGCCGGGCGTCTTCGCCGCCGGCGACGTCCGCAGCAGTTCGGTGAAGCGGATCGCCTCGGCCGTGGGGGAGGGCGCGATGGCGGTGCGGTTCGCCCACGAGCGCCTGAGCGGGCGGTGACCGCGGCGCCGGACCGCGACCTCGTGGCCGCGCTGCGCCGGTCGGACCTGTTCGCGGAGCTGCCGGAGGAGGACGTCGCCGAGCTGGCCGCCGCCAGCCACGGGGTCGAGGTCCCGGCCGGTGAGGTGCTCATGGCCGAGGGATCGCCGCCGGACGCGTTCTACGTCGTGCTTGACGGGGAGCTGGAGGTCAGCCGGCGGACCGAGGGCGCCGACGTGCTGCTCAACGCGTTGGGCCCCGGCGACCTCGTCGGCGAGCTGGGGGTGGCACACGGCCGGCCCCGCTCGGCGACCGTCACGGCCCGCACGGACGTGCGCGTGCAGCGGATCGACGCCGAGGTGCTCGACCGCCTGCTGGCCCACCCCCGCGCGGCGAAGGCACTGCTCCGGGCGACGTCCGGGCGGCTGGACCGGGAGGCCGGCCTGCTGCGCCAGCACCAGCGGATGGCGGCCCTCGGTGCGCTCTCCGCCGGTCTACTGCACGAGCTCAACAACCCGGCCGCGGCGGTCCAGCGGGGCGCCTCCCGGCTCCGTGCCCTGCTCGCCGAGGAGACGGCGGACGCCGGACCACTGCATCCGCTCGTGGGTGCGGTGCCGGTGCCGGACGATCCGCTGGACCGGTCGGACGCCGAGGCCGCCGTCGCGGCCGCCCTGCGCGCGAGCGCCGTCGAACCGGGCTGGGACGCCCCTGCCGCCCTCGTCCGGCTGGGGATCGACCCGGCGTCCCTGTCGCGGACGCTCGCGGACCTGCCGGTGGAGCAGCGCACCACCGCCGTCCGCGAGCTGACCCGGGCCACGGAGATCCGGTCGCTGCTGGACGAGGTGTCCACCGGCGCCGAGTACCTGTCGCGGATCGTGTCGGGTGTGCGGCCGCTGGCCTACTCGGCCGACCAGGCGGTGACGGAGATCGACCTGCCCGCCGCCCTGGACCAGGCACTGGTGCTGCTCCGGCACAAGACGCCGCCCGGCGTGCGGGTCGTGACCGACTACGACCCCTCCACGGGCAGCCTGCAGGGGTGGGCCGCCGACCTCGCCATGGTCTGGACCAACCTGCTCGACAACGCCCTGGCGGCCGTGGGACCCGAGGGCACGGTGACCGTGCGGACGACGGGCACGCAGGACGAGGTCGTCGTCGAGGTGGAGAACACCGGGCCGACGGTGCCGCCGGAGGTCCTGGCCCGTGTGTTCGACGCGTTCTACACGAGCAAGCCGGTCGGCACGGGCACCGGGCTGGGCCTGGCCACCTCCCTCGCCGTGGTGGCCCAGCGGCACAAGGGCCGGCTCACCCTCACCTCCGCGGACGGCGTCACCCGCGCGCGGGTCGTGCTCCCGCGGCGACCGTGACGCCGCGGACGGGGCCCGTGACGATCAGCTCGCCGGCCGCTCCCGCAGGAGCGCCCGGCACACCTCCACCAGGTCGGCGACGCCGACCAGGCGCCCGTCGCTGACCACCGGGAGGTGCTCGACGCCGAGCGCCAGCATCCGCTCGGCGGCCTCGGGAACCGACGTGCCCGTGCCCAGCGCCTCCGGGCGGGGAAGGTGCAGCTGGTTGATCCGCGTGTCGTTCAGATCCTTCCCGTCGGCCACGGCATGGCTGACGTCGGCATCGGTGATCACCGCGATGGGGATGTGCCCCTCGTCGTCGGCGGTGATGACCAGGGCGCTCACCTGCGACCGCTTCATCAGGTAGGCCGCCGAGGCGACGTGGGAGTCCGCCTCCACCGTCGTCGCCGGCGACCGCATGAGTTGGCCGACCGTCAGCCGGTCGGGGGTTGGGGACTCGCCTGCGGACATGGGCACCCCTCGTCGCGCTCGATCGGTACGGGTCATTGTGGGCCGGTCGGTCGCCGGGCGGGCCGGCCCGGCGCGCGGTTGCGCAGGTCGGCGGCTCGGAGCACGGTGGGTCCACCGGTGCACCTGCCCGGACCGGCCGTGGCCAGGGCCCGGATCCCAGGAGGCTGAGATGGCCACTGCACGCGACATCATGACCGGCGGCGCGGAGTGCGTGGGCGAGAACGAGACGCTGGTCGAGGCGGCCCGCAAGATGCGCGACCTGGACGTCGGGTCGCTGCCGATCTGCGGGGAGGACAACCGCCTCAAGGGCATGGTCACCGACCGCGACATCGTGGTGAAGTGCCTGGCGCAGGGCGGAGACCCGAACTCGATGAAGGCCGGTGAGCTGGCCGAGGGCAAGCCCGTGACCGTCGGCGCCGACGACCCGGTCGAGGAGATCCTCCGGACCATGACCCAGTACAAGGTGCGGCGGCTGCCCGTGATCGACGGCCACGACCTCGTCGGCATGGTCAGTCAGGGCGACGTCGCGCGGAACGTGCCGGAGGAGAAGGTCGGCGACCTGGTCGAGGCGATCTCCCAGTAGGGGGACATCCGGACCGGAGAACCAGGGTCGGGTCCGGGGGTTGCCGGATGTCCGCAGCCCCCGGCACCCGGCACGCTCGTGCCATGACCAACGCAGTCCCACCCACCCCGCCCGCCGACCAGCCGACCTGGCAGCAACCCTCCCGTCCCCAGCTTCGCCGCAGCAGCACCGAGAAGATGCTCGGCGGGGTCTCCGGCGGCCTCGCCGACTACAGCGGCATCGACCCGGTGCTCTGGCGGGTCGGCTTCGTCGCCCTCACCCTCGCCGGGGGCGCGGGCGTCCTCCTCTACCTGCTCCTGTGGGTGCTCGTGCCCGCCGGCCCAGCCCGCCCGGACGCGCCGCCGAGCCCGCTCGAGCAGCAGGTCCAGCGCCTCAACGCCCGGCTCACCGGCACGGGGACGACGCCGCCGACCACCTGACCCCCCCGAGTCCTTGCCGCATCCGCCGGCGGAGGCGTCCACTGGGCTGACGCTGCCGCGGAGGGGGAGGAGCACGGGATGGGCACCGTGAGCCTGTCGGTGGACGACTTCGCCGCGGCGGTCCTGGCACCAGGCATCGTCCTCGTGGACTTCTGGAGCCCGGCGCGCGCCGGCTGCCGGGCGTTCACCGCCGTGCTGGAGGCCGCCGCGGAGCGCCACCCGGACATCGTGTTCGCCCGGGTGGACGCGGAGGCGGACCCGGACCTTCCCCTCGCCGTCGGCGTCCGGAAGATCCCGACGCTGACGGTCTACCGGGACGGCGTCCTCGTGTTCGCCGAGCCCGGGTTGCTCGCGGAGGACTCCCTGGACGTGCTGCTCGACATGGTCCGCGAGCTGGACATGACCGCCGTCCGCGAACTGTTCCCGGGCCGCTAGACGTCCCCTCGCCTGACGTCCGATGTTCCGACAGACTCCGGAGCCAACAGGACGACGGCGCGGCAGGTGCCCACCGGGACAGGAGACGCGGGATGGCGGACAACTACATCGCGGAGCTGCAGTTCGGGGCGCCGAAGATCGACGAGGAGGCCTTCGTCGCGCCGACCGCGGTGGTCGTCGGCGCCGTGACGCTCGGCGCCCGGTCGAGCATCTGGTACGGCGCCGTGGCCCGCGCCGACGAGGAGGTCATCGTCATCGGCCCCGACACCAACATCCAGGACGGCTGCACCCTCCACTCCGACCCCGGCTCGCCCCTGCTCGTCGGCCGGGGGGTCACGATCGGCCACCGGGTGGTGCTGCACGGCGCCCGGGTCGACGACGACGTCCTGCTCGGCATGGGCAGCGTCGTGATGAACGGCTCGCACATCGGCACCGGGTCCATCGTGGCCGCCGGCGCGGTGGTCCCCCCGAACACCACCGTGCCGCCCGGGTCGGTGGTGGCCGGCGTCCCGGCGAAGGTGGTCCGCCAGGCGACCGAGGACGACCTCCTCCACATCCGCGGCAACGCCGAGAGCTACACGCAGCGGCTGCCCGCCGCGCGAAAGGTCCGCCCGGTCATCCGCCGTCCGCTGCCCCCGGCGGGCCAGTACTTCGACGACGGCATGCCGTGACCCGGCCGCACGAGGACGACGTCGACCCCGACGACGCCCAGGCACTCTCCCGCGCCACGGGCGGCGGCCCGAGCGACGGGCCCGACGCGGACGCCACGACGGGCACCGGGGAGTCCGAGACCTTCGTCGGCCGGGTCGCCGGCCAGGACGCCGGCTACGCCGGCGAGACGGGTGCCGAACGCCGGGCCGAGGAGCAGGCCGACTGACCGGACCCCGGGGCGGGGGCGCCACATGACGACGGACGCGGCCGGCACGACGGTCACGGGCTCGAAGGAGACCGGGAAGAAGTCCGCCAGCGACGCCGTCAAGACCTACCGCTACCTCCGGATCGCCCTGGTGGCCCTGCTCGGCGGGATCGCGGTGGCGGTCGTCGTCGAGTTCCTGCACAACGGGGCCACCTGCCTGCAGGGGTCGATCAGCGCCTACTACTACACACCGGTCCGCGCCTTCCTGGTGAGCGCGCTGGTGGGCTTGGGCGTCGGACTGGTGGCGATCCGCGGTGTGGGGTGGTGGGAGGAGACGTTCCTCAACCTGGCCGGGATGCTCGCCCCGGTCGTGGCCTTCGTGCCGACGCCGGGAACCGGGAACTGCACCTCGGACCCCGCGCTGAAGGCCGCCGGACCGGACGCCGTGTTCAACAACATGACGGCGCTGTTCTGGATGGCGCCGCTCGGGCTGCTCTACGTCCTGCTGCTCCGGCGGCTGGCGCGCAGGCAGGGGAAGCCGACGGAGCGACCGCAGTGGGGTCTGCTGGTGCCGGTCGGCGTCCTGTGGGCCGTGGCCCTGCTGCTGTTCGCGTTCCAGCGGGACTGGTTCCTCGAGTACGGCCACGGCGTCGCCGCACTGCTGATGTTCGCCTTCATCGTCGGCGTCGTGGCACTCAACGGCATCAGCCTGGGCCGCAAGGAGATCGCCGAGGGGCGGAGCTCGGGGTGGAAGGCGTACGCCAACCGCTACACGGTCATCGCGGTCGCGATGGTCGTCAGCTTCGTCGTGCTCTACGGCTACCACCGGATCAGCGGCGGATGGCCCCACTGGGTCTTCGCGGTGGAGGCCGCGCTGCTCGCGCTCTTCCTCCTGTTCTGGACCCTGCAGACCGAGGAGCTGTGGGACGAGGTCGTCCGCGAGGGCGACCCGGCGGCGGAGACGGCGCGAGTGGACGGCCGGCTGGTCAGTCCTTGGGGCGGCGCCGGATCTTGGCGCCGAGGAACGTGATCGGGTCGAACTTGCGGTCCACCACCCGCTCCTTCAGCGGGATGATCCCGTTGTCGGTGAGGTGGATGCCCTCGGGGCAGACCTCGCTGCAGCACTTGGTGATGTTGCAGTAGCCCAGCCCGAACTCGTCCTGCGCCGCGTGCTTGCGGTCGACCACGTCGAGCGGGTGCATGTCCAGCTCGGCCAGCCGGATGAGGAACCGTGGTCCGGCGAAGGCCGCCTTGTTCTCCTCGTGGTCACGGATCACGTGGCAGGTGTTCTGGCAGAGGTAGCACTCGATGCACTTGCGGAACTCCTGCGAGCGCTCGACGTCGATCTGCTGCATCCGGTGGTTGCCGTCGGCGTCCCGGGGGCGGGGGGTGAACGCGGGGATCTGGGCGGCCTTGTCGTAGTTGTAGGACACGTCGGTGACGAGGTCGCGGATGACGGGGAAGGTGCGCATCGGCGTGACGGTCACCGTCTCGGTCTCGGTGAACGTGCTCATCCGCGTCATGCACATGAGCCGCGGCCGCCCGTTGATCTCGGCGCTGCACGACCCGCACTTGCCGGCCTTGCAGTTCCACCGGACGGCGAGGTCGCCGGCCTGGGTCGCCTGGAGCCGGTGGATGACGTCGAGCACGACCTCGCCCTCGTTCACCTCGACCGTGAACGTCTGGAGGTCGCCGCCGGTCGCGTCGCCGCGCCACACCCGGAACGTCGCCTGGTAGCTCATGCCGACGCCTCCTCGAAGATCTCGGCCAGCTCCGCCGGCATCTGGGGGAGCGGTTGCCGCCTCAGCTCCACCGACCCGTCCGGCGCTCTCGAGCAGATGAGGTTGGTCTTCGCCCACTCCGCGTCGGTCGCCGGGAAGTCGTCGCGGGTGTGGCCGCCCCGGCTCTCCTCGCGCTCCAGCGCGGCCCGGGCGATGCACTCGCTGACCAGCAGCATGTGCGGCAGGTCGAGCGCGAGGTGCCAGCCGGGGTTGTACTGCCGGTGGCCCTCGACCGACAGGTTCGCCACCCGCTCCTTGAGCGCGGCGATGCGCTCGAGCGCCTGCTCCATCTCCCCGCGGGTGCGGATGATCCCGACCAGGTCGTGCATCGTCTGCTGCAGGTCGTGCTGCACGGTGTACGGGTTCTCGCCGCCCTCGCGCTCGAACGGCGCCAGCGCCGCCCGCCCGGCGTCGGCCAGCGCCTCGTCGGGCAGGTCCGCCCGGGGGCGTCCCGACGCGTGCGCCGCCGCGGCCGCGCCGGCCCGCCGTCCGAAGACGAGCAGGTCGGACAGGGAGTTGCCGCCGAGCCGGTTGGAGCCGTGCATCCCACCGGCGACCTCGCCGGCAGCGAACAGCCCCGGCACCCGCGCGGCCTCGGTGTCGGGGTCGACTTCCACGCCGCCCATGACGTAGTGGCAGGTGGGCCCGACCTCCATCGGCTCCGCGGTGATGTCGACCTCGGCCAGCTCCTTGAACTGGTGGTACATCGAGGGCAGCCGCTTGCGGATGTACTCCGCGGAGCGGCGCGATGCGATGTCGAGGAAGACGCCGCCGTGCGGGGTGCCGCGGCCGGCCTTGACCTCGCTGTTGATCGCGCGGGCGACCTCGTCGCGGGGCAGCAGCTCGGGTGGGCGCCGGTTGTTCTTCTTGTCGTCGTACCAGCGGTCGGCCTCGGCCTCGGTCTCGGCCGTCTCCTTGCGGAAGAAGTCGGGGATGTAGTCGAACATGAACCGGTTGCCGGCCGAGTTCTTCAGGATGCCGCCGTCGCCGCGGACGCTCTCGGTGACCAGGATGCCGCGCACCGACGGCGGCCATACCATGCCGGTCGGGTGGAACTGGACGAACTCCATGTTCACCAGGGTCGCGCCGGCCTGCAGCGCCAGCGAGTGCCCGTCGCCGGTGTACTCCCAGCTGTTCGACGTCACCTTGTAGGACTTGCCGATGCCGCCGGTCGCCAGCACCACCGAGGGGGCCTGCCAGGCGACGAACCGCCCCGACTCCCGCCAGTAGCCGAACGCGCCGGTGATCCCGTCGGGGCCGGTCAGCAGCCGGGTGACGGTGCACTCCATGTAGACGTCGATGCCGAGCGCGACCGTGCGCTGCTGCAGGGTGCGGATGAGCTCCAGGCCGGTGCGGTCACCCACGTGGGCCAGCCGCGCGTAGCGGTGGCCGCCGAAGTCGCGCTGGCTGATCAGCCCGTCCGCGGTGCGGTCGAACAGTGCGCCCCAGTCCTCGAGCTCGCGCACCCGGTCCGGCGCCTCCTGCGCGTGCAGCTGCGCCATGCGCCAGTGGTTGAGCATCTTCCCGCCGCGCATGGTGTCGCGGAAGTGCACCCGCCAGTTGTCCTCCGGGTAGAGGTTGGCCATCGCCGCGGCGATGCCGCCCTCGGCCATGACGGTGTGCGCCTTGCCGAGCAGCGACTTGCACACCACCGCCGTCCGGGCGCCGGCCTCGTGGGCTTCGATCGCGGCCCGCAGGCCCGCACCTCCCGCCCCGACGACGACGACGTCGTAGGAGTGCCGCTCCAGCTCCATCAGAAGAACCTCAGGTCGTTGATCGTCTCGGTCGCGAGCAGGAAGACGTAGAAGTCGGCGAACGCGACGCTGAACAGCGAGGCCCATGCCAGTTGCATGTGCCGGCCGTTGAGCTGGGACACCCTTCCCCAGGCCTTGTAGCGCAGCGGGTGCTTGGAGAAGTTGTTGATCCGGCCGCCGACGATGTGCCGGCACGAGTGGCACGACAGCGAGTACAGGAAGAGCAGCACGGCGTTGACCAGCAGGATCAGCGTGCCCAGCCCCATGTGGCCCCACGCGCCGGTCTCGTCGCGGAACGCCAGGACGACGTCGTAGAACAGGATGACGTTGATGACCAGGGCGGCGTAGAGCGCGTACCGGTGGATGTTCTGCCCGAGCAGCGGCAGCCGCGTCTCACCGGTGTAGCGCCGGTGCGGTTCGGCGACCGCGCAGGCGGGCGGGGAGAGCCAGAACGACCGGTAGTAGGCCTTGCGGTAGTAGTAGCAGGTCATCCGGATCCCGAGCGGGAAGATCAGGATGTACAGGGCCGGGGAGATCCAGGTCGGCCCCGTGAAGAGCTCCGGGAACGAGTCGCCCTCGCACGCGGTCGTGATGCACGGCGAGTAGAACGGCGAGATGTAGGGCTCGGAGAAGTAGTAGGCGTTCTGGAACGCCCGGAACGTCGCGTAGACGATGAACAGCCCGAGCGCGACGACGGTCAGCAGCGGCTGCACCCACCACTGGTCGGTGCGCAGCGTGCGGTCGCTGATCTCGGCACGGCGTGGTGCCGGCATGCCGTTGCCGTGTCCCGGACTCACCGCTCCGGTGCGCCGGGCCGCTCTCGTCCGGCGGGGCGCGGTGGCGGTCACCGCCGCGTCCGATCGCTCGGGCTGTCGTCCCCGCTCTCGACGGCCGGAGCGGCCGTTCCCCCGTCCTGCCCGAACGTCATCCGTGCCTCCAGCTCGCTGGTGACGCCGCCCACACCGGCGGAGGACCGCAGACAACCACGGAGGTCGCCGGGGCGAAAGTCCCCGACGGCGTTTCCTGTGCGCCGCCCGTCCACGTGGCAGGGATCATCCGACCGGACGAGAAGGTTTCGTAACCGCCTCCGGGCGTTCGATCGGTCCGCGCAGGAGAGCGCGCCCCCTGGCGAGCGTGGTGCTGAGCGGCTTCCTGCTCCCGTGGCGACCAGCAGGAGCAACAGCTTCCGCGAGACGATGTCGCCGTCTCTCGGAGCCCGCTGAGGGCGGTCACAAACTCCAGTCGGCAGGTGTGCGGGGATCAGGGCTGTAGCTGCAATACGTGCCGGTGCGGATGGTCCGGTCCAGGTGCTCGCCGAGCGCGGGATGGTGCGTAGTGATCCGCGCGATCGCCTGCCGGACCGCCCGGGTCACCCCGGCCCGGGCGCGCTCGGAGGTCGACCCGGCTCGACGGGCACGACCACTCAAACCGAATGCGGCGGCGAGCTCTCGCACGAGAAAGTCTCGCTCGGCGTCGGACTGCGCGGCCCTTTCGGCGTTCCCCGTGGCGCGTGCCTCGGCGAGGTCGTCGTCGATCTCGGCCAGCCGCCGGCGGTAGGCGTCCCGGGCGCGCGCATCGATCACCTCGCCGGCGTCACCCAGCCTCACGAGCGGTGGATCCGCCGTCCGGCCGACACCCGTCGGAGCGCCTGCGCCGGTCTCGGCAGCGACGAGGTCCAGCACGTGGAACTCCCGGCCAGGATCCGCGAGCAACCGCGCGAGATAGCGCATGCCCTTGAGGTCGCGCACGCGCACCGTGCACCCGTCGAAGACCACCGACCAGTAATCACCCTCGCGGCGGAAGACCTCCGCCGTCCGGCCGCCGGGTTCTTCGGCCGGCGCAGGAGCCGCACGCGGTGGTGCTTCGATCGCCTCCAGGATCGCCCGGGCTGTTCGTCGCTCCAGCTCGGCCCGGTCCTCGCTTCCGCGAGCGGCGTGGGCGTCAGCCAGCACCATCCGCGCGTGCGCCACCTCGTACGGGGCCCCGACCTCGTTCCACAGCCGGACCGCCTCGGTCGACGACTGCTCCGCTCCCGCCGCATCACCGTCGGCAAGTCGCACCCGTCCACGGGCGAGGGCGGCGCCGGCGGTCAACGGCTTGTTCGCGAAGCGAGCCGCGACGACTTCCAGTTCGTCGGCCGCAGCCCGCGCCCGGACGAGGTTCCCGGCCGCGATCTCGATCTCGACCCGGGCCTCGAGCAGCGGCGCTCGCTGCAGGCCGGTGTGCGGCGGTCGCTCTTTCGACGGCACTGATACGGGGCGCTCCAGGGCGTCCCGGATCCAGGCGGCTGCGGTCGCCACGTCACCTTGGGCGAGGCGCACCAGCGCGAGGCCCGGTTGGGGATCCCAGCCGGCACGGTGGCTGGCCAGCAGGGCTTCCTCCGCGCCGGCGAGATCCCCCCTGTGCCGGCGGATCCGGCCGAGCTCGTTCAGCGGCCACCCGAGCTCGCGTCCCAGGTAGGGGGCGAGTTCCTGGCAGGCCATCAGGGCCTGGGTCTCGGCCTCGTGACAGGACCCGCGGAGCCGGAGGATCTCGGCGCGGTGGACGCGGCAGCGCCCGTGCAGGCTCCCGACGGCGCTCGTCGCGCACCACCGCTCCATCGCCTCCGTCCACTGCTCGGCGACGTCGTACTGGCCCAGGCCCTGGAGCGCGCAGACCAGCTCGCAGTAGACGACGCCCGTCGACAGGGGATCGAGACCGCCGGAGACCGCCGCCACTCCTGCCTGGTCGAGCAGAGTCAGCCCCTCTTCTACCTTCCCGTCCAGGATGAGCAGCCGGGCCTGGGCGACCCGGCCGATGGCGGCGGCCGCGGGATCACACGTTCTCCCCACCTCGACGGCCTGCCCCGCCCACCGTTCGGCCTCCGGGAGGTCCCCGGCCAGCAACCGTTCGTACGCGCGGACGACGCCCAGCCACGCATGGGCCGGCGTCCCGACATGACCCTCGAGCAAACGGTCGGCGCGGGCCAACCAGCCCCGCACCGGCGCCGTGAGTGCCGTGTCGAAGAGCAGGTGCATCGCGACGCGGACGGCTGCCCCCGCGGCTGCGACCCGGTCGCCGGCCTGCAGGTAGGCAGCGTGGGCTCGCTCCCACGCCGCGATGGTCACGTCCAGGTGACCGGCCGCGTAGGCGACCTCGCCGAGTTGAGGCAGATCGGCAGGAGCGAGGCGACCCTCGTCGTCCGCCGCACTGAGCAGGTCGAAGGCCTGTTGCCAATCGGTCCGATCCGCGGCGGACCGCGCGCGTTCGACGAGACCGGCGCCGTCGCCCATTCCACGCCTCCCCGGCCCTGGCCTGTGCGATCCGGGACCCCGTAACCGTGGGGGTTACCGGCGTAACCCTCCTCCTTCCGCTCCTCGGGTGGGGGCATCAGTCCCCGACTCGACCAGGCAGTCCCGGGAGGCGTCATGAAGCGCGCACAGGTCAACGACATCGAACTGGAATACGACGTCATGGGTTCGGGTGAACCCGTCCTGCTCATCAGTCCCGTCCTCGCCGACGGCTTCCTGCCCCTGCTCGAGGAGCCGGCGCTGGCCGACCGCTACCAGCTGATCCGCTACCACAAGCGGGGGTGGGGCGGCAGCACGCATACGACTCCGCCGGTGAGCGTCGGTACGCACGCGACGGACGCCGCCGCGCTGCTCGAGCACCTCGGACTACCGAGCGCCCACGTGGTCGGCCACTCCACCGGTGCGGCGGTCGCCGCACAGCTGGCGGTGGACCGCCCGGGGACCGTGCACTCGCTCGTCCTCCTGGAGCCGTTGATGTTCTCGGTGCCCAGTGGGAAGGCCGTGCTCCAGCAGGCCGTACCCG
Source organism: Blastococcus sp. (assembly GCA_035296685.1). GTDB lineage: Bacteria > Actinomycetota > Actinomycetes > Mycobacteriales > Geodermatophilaceae > Blastococcus_B. The sequence continues at coordinate 35,668 of DATHAK010000174.1, read as the reverse complement.
CGTTCGAGGCCTATGGCACCGGCGACCACGAGGCGGCGTGGGCGATGTTCCTGAGCGCCGCGACCGGCCTGGACTGGGCGACGTGCCGATCGGTGCTCGAGGAGCGGATCCCGGGCTCGGTGGCCCAGGCGGTCAAGGACGCCGACACCCTCTTCGGAGTCGAGCTGCCCGCCATCACCCAGTGGGCGTTCCGTCCGGAGCAGGCGGCCGACATCCGGTGCCCCGTGATGTCGGTGCTCGGCACCGACACCCTGCCGCTGTTCGTCGAGGTCGCCGCATTCCTCCGGTCGTCGATCGCCCAGGTCGAGGACTGCGACATCGACGGCGTCGGACATCTCCTGCACATCCAGCGTCCTCAGCCCGTCGCTGACGCGATGGCCGCGTTCCTGCAGCGCCATGTCATGACCGGCGACTGACGGAGAAGGGCGGCCGGGCCGCTCCGGCCCGGCTGCCCCGGCCGGAACCGGATCTCGGGTGGCCGCATCCCGGGAGGTGAGGGACGCTCGGCACGCTGATTCCTCCAGCACCGGGGGACGAGCAACAGCTGCTGCGGAACGCTCCGCGGAGCCGTCTCGAAGGGGTCCCCTTTTGCGTGCAATGGTCTACCGCGGCCCGTACAAGATCCGGGTCGAGGAGAAGGACATCCCGGCCATCGAGCACCCGAACGACGCGATCGTGCGGGTGACCCTGGGGGCCATCTGCGGCTCCGACCTGCACCTCTACCACGGGATGATGCCCGACACCCGGGTCGGCATGACGTTCGGCCACGAGTTCATCGGCGTCGTCCACGAGGTCGGCCCGTCGGTGCAGAACCTCAAGGTCGGCGACCGGGTGATGGTCCCGTTCAACGTCTTCTGCGGCACGTGCTGGTTCTGCGCCCGCGGCCTCTACTCCAACTGCCACAACGTGAACCCGAACGCGACGGCCGTCGGCGGCATCTACGGCTACTCGCACACCTGCGGCGGCTACGACGGCGGCCAGTCCGAGTTCGTCCGGGTGCCCTTCGCCGACGTCGGGCCGTCGATCATCCCGGACTGGATGTCCGACGAGGACGCCGTGCTGCTGACCGACGCCGTCCCGACCGGGTACTTCGGTGCGCAGCTGGGCGACATCGTCGAGGGCGACGTCGTCGTCGTGTTCGGCGCCGGGCCCGTCGGCCTGGTGGCGGCGAAGTCGGCGTGGCTCATGGGCGCCGGGCGGGTGATCGTCATCGACCACCTCGAGTACCGGCTGGAGAAGGCCCGCACCTTCGCCCACGCCGAGACGTACAACTTCGCGGAGTACGACGACATCGTCGTCGAGATGAAGAAGGCCACCGGCCACCTCGGCGCCGACGTGGTCATCGACGCCGTCGGCGCCGAGGCCGACGGCAACTTCCTCCAGCACGTGACCTCGGCCAAGCTCAAGCTGCAGGGCGGCTCCCCCGTGGCCCTCAACTGGGCGATCGACTCGGTGCGCAAGGGCGGGACGGTCTCGGTGGTCGGCGCCTACGGGCCGCTGTTCAGCGCGGTCAAGTTCGGCGACGCGATGAACAAGGGGCTCACGCTGCGCATGAACCAGTGCCCGGTGAAGCGCCAGTGGCCGCGGCTGTTCGAGCACGTGCGCAACGGCTATCTCAAGCCCAGCGAGCTCGTCACCCACCGCATCCCGCTCGAGGACATCGCCGAGGGCTACCACATCTTCTCCGCCAAGCTCGACGGCTGCATCAAGCCGCTCGTCGTGCCGAGCGCGGCCTGAGGAGGGACGACATGACGTACACACCGGAGAAGCCGCCACTGCCCGAGACGGCCGACCAGCTGCGCGCCCGCATCCCCGGCTGGGGTGTGGACCTCGACCCGGCCAACCGGCCGTCGGTACCCAAGCTGCTGGAGCCCCAGCCCGACCGGTCGGGGGCGCACTGGGAGATGCCCGAGCAGCAGCCGGAGAAGTGGCCGAGGGAACGGTCGATCGAGCACGCCCGCCTGACCCCGGTCTTCGGCACCTCCACGCCGCCGAAGGGCCTGTCCGGGGCCATCCGCAAGCTCTCCTACCGCCGGTACAGCGAGGGCCGGGCAGCGCACTGGCTGCTGCTCGTGCTCGCCGACCGCGTCGACGCCTGGGAGAGCCACCTGCGGTCGTTCGCCACCCTGCGGCCGGACAACCCGTTCACCGAGACCGGGGTGAAGAGCGAGTTCACCCACGGCGGTCTGTCGTCGCGCATCGGCACCGGACGCGCGGACCTCGCCCACCAGCCGCTCGACCCGGTCATCGTGCTGGGCCCGTGGGTGGCCGCAGCGGGCGTAGCGTCGGTGGGGGTACGCCGGCTGGTCAGGACCATCCGGAGCTGACCGGCGACGACGGGAGGTCCCGATGAGCGCTGCGCCGAACGGCCGGGACCCCGGCGGCAGGATGCCGCGGAACCGGGCGCGTCTGCTGATCGTCGCCGCCGTCGTGGTGATCCTCGTCGTGGTCTTCGGATACATGCTGCTGGTGGGTGGCACGGTCGGGGACTGACCGGACTCCCGGCCCGTCGGGCGCGGGCCTGCGACGGTGATCGCGCGGTCATGAGCCAGGATGGGGCTGCCCTGCGCAGCCGCCGACCACGGGGAGCCCAGCCGTGACCAGTCCCTACGGAGCCCAGCCACCGGCCGCCATGGTCGTGCCCGCCTTCTTCGTGAAGCAGCGGATCACCGTCATGGTCAACCGGTACGAGATCCTCGCCGCCAACCCCGACGGCACCGAGGGGCACCTGCTGGCCTTCGCCGAGCAGAAGCGGATGAAGCTCAAGGAGGAGATCACCTTCTTCGCCGACGAGTCGCGGAGCCGGCCGGTGTTCTCGTTCAAGGCGCGCCAGCGCCTGGACGTGCACGCCGAGCACGACGTCCTCGACGAGTACGGCAACCCCATCGGCATGTTCAGCAAGCAGTTCGGTGCCAGCCTGATCCGCTCGACCTGGAACCTCTCGGCCCCGGGCATCAACGCTGTCGGCCAGGAGCGCCGGCCGCTGATCGCGATCCTGCGCCGGGTCTGGGACTTCATCCCCTACATCGGCGACTTCTGGGTGCCGTTCATCTTCCACTTCGACTTCGTCGACACCGCGACCGGCCAGGTCGTCATGGTCAGCGAGCGGCAGAAGGCCATCCGGGACCGCTACTGGGTCACCGTTCCCGACCCGCGCCTGGACTTCCGGGTCGCCGCCTCGATGGCCGTCGCCCTGGACGCGCTGCAGAGCCGCTAGGGCTGCACGTGCTCCACGAGCCACTCGTGGAGCGGGACGAACGGGCGCCAGCGCTGCGCCAGGCGGTCGACCAGCCCGGATTCCGACGCCGTCGCCGCCGGCTCGGTGGAGGCGACGAACAGCGCCCGGTGCAGGAGGAGCGGCTCCGCTCCCGGGGCGGCCGCGACGTCCCGGGGTGGGCGGGTCATCGTCCGCCCGGCGATGCCGTGGCCGGCCGCCTCCAGGTCGGCCGCGATCCGCACCAGTGCCGCGCCTGCCTCCGGGTCGGCGAGCGCCTGGCGGTAGCGCCGCAGGGGTTCCTTGTCGAGCCCGTGCGCCCCCGCCCCGACGCTCAGGCCGTCGGGGGCGAGCCGCAGGTAGAGGCCGGAGACGGCGCCCGCTCGGGCGCCGTGCCAGAACCACAGGTCGAGGTGGTCCTTGTACGGCCGCTTGTCCGCCGAGAACCGCGTGTCCCGGTTGATCCGGAAGATCGAGCCGAGCACCCGGGGCTCGACGTGGATCCCGGGGGACAGGCGCTCCAGCACCGGGGCGAGCGCCGCCACGACGGTCTTCGCGGGGCCCAGCACGTCCTTCTCGTACCGGGACCGGTGCGCGTCGAACCACTCGCGCGTGTTGTGCTCCCGCAGGTCGGCGAGGAACTCGACGGTCGACGGCGGGAACACGTCGGGCGCCGTCACGTGGCCTTCGGTTTCGTGGGCGGCAGCGCCGCGCCCAGGTTGCGGAACATCGGCTCGACCTCGATGCCGGGCCCGTCGGGCGCGAGCGCGGAGGACCGGTCCCGGCCGGCGTCGGTGGGCTCGGGCATCGTCATGCCGCGGATCCTCCCCGCTACTCCGGTGCGTTGTCCGCCCGGCCACCGACGCGGTAGGGCTCGGTTACCCCCGCGTAGGCCAGGTGCGCGACCAGCCCGTCCCGGGCGTGGTCGAGGTTGTGGCAGTGGTCCATCCAGATCCCGGGGTTGTCGGCGACGAACGCGATCTCGTAGGTCTCGCCGTCCTCGACGTTGAGCGAGTCGACCCACCACGGGCTCCCCGTGGCGGGCTCGCCGTCCCGGGAGATGACGACGGCGTGGTGCCCGTGCAGGTGCATGGGGTGCACGTCGCCGCTGTGGTTGCTGATCGTCATCCGGACGACGTCGCCCTCGGCGACGTGGAACATCGGCACGTCGGGAAAGAGCCTGCCGTTGATGGTCCAGAAGAATCCCGGCTTCCCGTCCACCAGACCGACCCGGCGGCCCATGTCGTAGGTGAACCGGCGGTCGGCGTCGTCGGGGTCGAACGGCAGTGCGGCCGGGCTGCCGTAGGAGAGCAGGTCGACCTGCTCGGGCGGCTCGGGCCGTCCCTCGACCCGGGTGCCCCGCGGACCGACCACCAGGGCCGTGCCGCCGCCGGTGTCCACCCGCGCCGGGGCGGTGACCACCAGGTCGATCCGTCCCCCGGCGGTCACGATCACGCCCTCGTCGCGCAGGTCGGTCGGCTCGTGCACGTCCCTGCCGTCCACGGCCACCACCCGGTAGGTCGAGCCGCTCACCCACGCGCGCAGCGGGCCGTTGTCGGTGTTGACCAGGCGCACGCGCACCGGCTCCCCGTCGGCCGCCGCGGCGGAGGTGATGCCCGTGCTGCCGTTCAGCGTCCGGCGGTCCGCGTAGTTGTGCACCGCGGCGACGAGGTCGGTCTCGGGGAGCGCCTCGGCTGGCAGCACGACGAGGGTGCCGAACAGCCCTCCCCGCACCTGGGCGTGCGACACCTGGTGGGAGTGGTACCAGTAGGTGCCGGCGTCCTCGGCGACGAAGCGGTAGACGTGCTCCTCGCCGGGCAGCACCGCGTCCTGGGTGACCCCGGCGACGCCGTCCTCGGCGTTCGGCACGTCGAGGCCGTGCCAGTGCAGCGTCACCCCGTCCGGCACGTCGACGTTGGTCAGGGTCACCTGGACCAGGTCGCCCTGGTGCACCTCGAGGGCGGGACCGGGGGAGGTGCCGTTCAGGGTGTAGCCGTCGACCCGCTCCCCGCCGGCCAGCTCGAAGGACTCCTTCCGCGCGTCGAGATCGACGGCGACGTCCGGCTCGCCCGACTGCGGCCCGGTGAGGTCGGCGACGCTGCGCGTGCCGCTCCCGTGCTCGTGGGCGGGGCCGCCGCCGTAGTCGACCAGCCCCATGTCCATCACGGAGTACGTCGAGGGCACGAGGCTGGTCGACCAGTACCAGCCGGCCGCGCCGAGCAGCGCGACGGTGGCGGCGACGGCTACGAACAGCCGCCAGCGGCGGCGGAGGAGGTCAGACAGCGACCGACGTCCCCTGCTGGGGTGCGCCCGCGGCGCCGACGGCCGTGCGGGTGAGCAGGTGGGCCTTCACGGCCGCGCCGAACAGGACCAGGGCGTTGATCCCGTGCAGAGCGCCGATCAGCGACGCAGAGAGGATGTACGTGAGGATCGCCAGAGCGATCTGCAGGACGATCAGGCCGAAGACGATGCCTCCCCACTTGCGGGCGCCGGGGACGGTCCGTGCCGCGAAGAACGACACGATCAGCAGGATCAGGCCCAGGAGCGGCATGACGTTCATGCCGACGATGCCGTGCAGGGCGTGCCCGGCGTTGCCGTCGTAGTTCTCGTCGATCACCGCACCGTCTTCGACCTGGAGGATGGCGTCGAACCAGCCGAACGCGATCGCGGCCGCCTGCACGATCACCCCGAGCGCGATCAGCGCCGACACCACGCGATACGTCTGCTTCACGGTCATCCCTCCAGCGTTCCCCCGGGGCGTTCAGCCCCCTCGTCGTCGGAGGTTGTACACCGCGGCGGGGATACACCGACAGCACCCGGCGCGCGGGTTGATCACCGTTTCGCAAATCTCGACGGGCATGCTCGGGGGCGCCGGCGCGGGAAGGGGGCGGTCGGCGAGCGCGTTGCCCCAGGCAGCCGACCCGAAGGACCTCACGCCATGCGCATCCCGCTGTCCATCCTCGACCTGGCGCCCATCGCCCGTGGCGAGACCGCGAGCAGCAGCATCGCCGCCAGCGTCGCCCTCGCCCAGCGCGCGGAGGAGCACTGCTACCGGCGGGTCTGGTACGCCGAGCACCACAACATGCCGTCGATCGCGTCGTCGGCCACGAGCGTGCTGATCGCCCACGTCGGTGCGCAGACCCGCTCGATCCGGCTGGGCGCCGGCGGCGTCATGCTGCCCAACCACGCCCCCCTGACGATCGCCGAGCAGTTCGGCACCCTCGACGCCATGTACCCGGGGCGGATCGACCTCGGCCTCGGCCGTGCCCCGGGCAGCGACCAGAACACGATGTACGCGCTGCGCCGCGACCCGATGTCGGCCGACCGCTTCCCGCAGGACGTCCTCGAGCTGCAGGCCTACCTGGCCGGCGAGACCCGCGTGCCCGGCGTCGACGCGGTTCCCGGGAAGGGCTCGCGGGTGCCGCTGTACATCCTGGGGTCGTCGATGTTCGGGGCGACGCTGGCCGCCGCCCTCGGGCTGCCCCACGCCTTCGCCTCGCACTTCGCGCCGCAGATGCTCGAGCCGGCCGTGGCCGCGTACCGGCGCGAGTTCCGGCCGTCCGACCAGCTGGCCGAGCCCTACGTCATCGCCGGCGTGAACGTCCTCGCGGCCGACACCGCCGAGGAGGCACAGGAGCAGTTGCACGTGTCCCGTCGCGTGCGCGCGGTCGGCCTGTTCGGCCGCGGCGTGCCCTACTCCGACGAGTACGCCGACCGACTGCTCGCCCAGGGCGCCGCGCACCACGTCGACCAGATGCTGACCTACGCCGCCGTCGGCACCCCGGGGGAGGTGCGCGACTACCTCGACGGCTTCGTCAAGCAGGCCGACGCCGACGAGCTGATCGTCGCCCACCAGGCACCCACGACCCAGGGCCGGCTGCGCTCGGTCACCCTGCTCGCCGAGGCGGTGGGGGAAGCCTGACCGAAACCGCGCCCGACGTCGCCCGGCGGGCCTGGTCGCCGTGGCGGGTGGTCGTCGGCTTCGGCGTGATCAGCCTGGCCGCGGACATGGTCTACGAGGGTGCCCGCTCGGTGTACGGCCCCTTGCTGGCGTCGCTCGGGGCGTCGGCCGTCGTCGTCGGGGCCGTCACCGGCGCCGGTGAGGCGGCGGCACTGATCCTGCGCGTCGTGTCGGGGCCCCTGGCCGACCGGACCGGCCGCTACTGGACCCTCACCATGGCGGGCTACGCGCTGACCGCCGTCTGCGTGCCCCTGCTCGCCGTCACACCGTTGCTGGGCGCGGCCGGCCTGGCGACCGCGGCGGCGCTGATCGTGGCCGAGCGGATCGGCAAGGCGGTGCGCAGCCCGGCCAAGTCCGCGCTGCTGGCCGACGCCGCCGGGCAGGTCGGCATGGGCCGGGGCCTCGGCGTGCACAAGGCCCTCGACCAGGTCGGAGCCTTCGCCGGGCCACTGCTCGTGGCCGGCCTCATCGCCGCCACCGGGGCCATCGGGCCGGGACTGGCCGCCCTCGCCGTCCCCGGGGCCGTCGCCATGGCACTGCTGGTCCTCACCCGTCGCCGGCTGCCGGCCCCGGTCGTGGAGGCGGGTGTCCGTGCCGCCCCGGCGCCGCTCGCCGACGAGGGGAGCCGCCGGATCCCGCTGCCGCCGTCGTTCCTGCGCTTCGCCGTCGGCACCTCCGCCTGCACCGCCGGGCTGGTCACGTTCGGGCTGATCAGCTACCACCTCGTGCAGCGGGAGGTCGTCCCGACCGCGGGCGCACCGCTGCTCTACGCCGCCGCGATGGCCGCCGGGGCGCTCGCCGCGGTGCTGACCGGGGAGGCCTACGACCGGGTGGGCGGGCGCGTGCTGCTCGCGCTGCCCCCGCTGGTCGCCGTCGTCCCTCCGCTGGCGTTCGGGAACACGCTCTCCGCGGCCCTGCCCGGGGTGCTGCTCTGGGGCGCGGCGGTCGGGGTGCAGGACTCCACGGTGAAGGCGCTGGTCGCCGACCTCGTGCCGCGGGAGCGCCGGGCCACGGCGTACGGGGTGTTCGCGGCGTTGCAGGGTGGGGGCGCACTCGTCGGCGGACTCGCGGCGGGAGCGCTCTACGAGCAGTCGGTGACCGCGCTGGTGGCTGCCGTGGCCGCGGTGCAGGTGGTCGCGCTGCTGCTCCTCGTCCCGGTGGTGCGCCGGCGCTAGCGTCGTCGTCCATGTCCTCCGACGGCGATGTAGCGCCGCTGCCCACCGCCGAGCTGCACCTGCACATCGAGGGCACGCTCGAGCCGGAGCTGGCGTTCTCCCTCGCCGCCCGCAACGGCGTCCGGCTCCGGTATGCCGACCTCGACGCTCTGCGCCGGGCGTACGCCTTCCGCGACCTGCAGTCGTTCCTCGACCTGTACTACGAGCTGACGGCGGTGCTGCAGCGCCCGGAGGACTTCGCCGAGCTCGCGGACGCCTACCTCGCCCGGGCCTCCTCGCAGGGCGTCCGGCACGCGGAGGTGTTCGTCGACCCGCAGGCGCACACATCCCGTGGGGTCGCGCTGGACATCGTGATGGAGGGCCTGGCCGAGGCCTTCGGACGGGCGGAGCAGCGGTACGGCATGACGGCCCGGCTGATCGCCTGCTTCCTCCGCGACCGCGACCCCGGCGAGGCCGAGGCCCTGCTCCCGCACCTGCTCCGCTACCGCGACCTGGTGATCGGGGTCGGCCTGGACAGCGCGGAAGTCGGATTCCCGCCCGAGCTGTTCGAGCGGGTGTTCGCGCGGGCCGCCGACGAGGGGCTGCACCGGGTCGCGCACGCGGGGGAGGAGGGCCCGCCGTCCTACGTCCGGTCGTCCCTCGACCGGCTGGGCGTCGAGCGGATCGACCACGGCATCCGCAGCCTGGAGGACCCCGCACTGGTCACCCGGCTGCGGGAGGAGCAGGTCCCGCTCACCGTCTGTCCCCTGTCCAACGTCGCGCTGCGCGCCGTGCCCGAGCTCGCCGCGCACCCGCTGCGCCGGATGCTGGACGCCGGCCTCGTGGCGACGGTGAACTCCGACGACCCCGCGTACTTCGGCGGCTACCTCCACGACAACGTCGCCGCGGTCACCCGGGCGCTGGGCCTCACGCCCGGCGAGCGGCGCACGCTGGCGGAGAACAGCTTCCGGGCCAGCTTCCTGAGCGACGCGGAGAAGGCGCGGCACCTGGCCGACGTGGCGGCGGGGTTTGCCGCACCGGGGGACCTCGGGTAGGCCTGGGCGGTGACCTACTCGATCGTCGCCCGTGACCCCGGCACCGGGGAGATGGGTGTCGCCACCCAGTCCCAGGCGTTCGCCGTCGGCGCCAGCGTGCCGTTCGCCCTCCCCGGCCACGGGGTGATCGCCACCCAGTCGATGGCCGAGCCGATGTACGGCTCGGTCGGCCTCGACCTGCTGCAGGGCGGTTTCACCGCGCAGGAGGTGCTCACGGCGCTGAGCAGCGTCGACCCCCAGCCGCAGCGGCGACAGGTCGCCGTCCTCGGCGTGAACGGCGACCTCGCCGCCTACACCGGCGACCACTGCGTGGAGGCCGCCGGCCACCTCCTGGGCGACACCTGCGTGGCGCTGGCCAACATGGCCGCCTCACCCGCGGTGTGGGAGTCGATGGTGGAGCGGTTCGAGGGCTCTGGCGGACCACTGGCCCAGCGGCTGCTCAACGCGCTGCAGGCCGCCGAGGAGGCCGGCGGCGACTTCCGGGGACGACGGTCCGCGGCGATCGTGGTCATCCGTGCGACGACCACCGGTCGCCCCTGGCAGGACACGGGGGTGGACCTCCGGGTCGACGACTCCGCCGATCCGGTCGCCGCCCTCGCCGAGCTGCTGGTCACCCGCGCGCGGTACCAGGACGTCGTCCGCGGCTTCGAGCAGGCGATCGACGGCGACCCGGTCACCGCCGACCGCGAGCTCGAACTGCTCCGGCCGATGGACCCGGTGACCGAGCCCGACCAGCTGATGTGGCGCGCGGTCGTCGCGGCGCTCGCCGGCCGCGAGGACGCCGCCCGGGAGATGCTCGCCCAGCTCGCCGGTCCCGCGCCGCAGTTCCTCGAGGCCGCCCGCCGCTTCGGCAAGGCGGGGCTGCTGCCCGCCGACGTCATCGAGCGGATCGCGCCGGGCTGATCTCGGTCAACCGCTGCACCGCGACGCCAGGATCACCGCCCAGCCGTCGCCCGAGCCGCAACCTGGTGGTCGCCCGCGGACGGCAAGTGATCCGGGCCGGCACCGGGCCGCGCGCTCTGGAACACGAAGCCCTCGTAACCCGGCGCGACCACCTCGTGGAGGTGTTTGTGGTAGGTGGGTCCACCGATGTAGACGACGAATTCACGAGGCTTACCCGGGATGTTCGCCCCCGTGAACCACGAATCGGTCTGGGGGTACAAGGTTCGGCCGGCCAGTTCCTGTACCTCGGCGGCCCATGCCTTCTCCGCCTCGGGCAACGGTTCGATGGTGGCCAGCCCATGCCCGCGCATGTACGCGATGCAGTCGGCCATCCAGTCCCCCTGGGACTCGGTCCCGTAGAACATGTGGAACATCACCGAGGGCGACTCGGGGCCGTGGAAGATGAAGAGATTGGGGAAACCCACGACAGTGAGGCCCAGGTAGGTGCGGCTGCCCTCCGCCCACTTCTTCTCGAGCTCCAGCCCGTGCCGCCCCACAGGATTGATCCGCTTGAGGGCCCCGGTGATGGCGTCGTAGCCCGTCGCCAGCACGAGGATGTCCAGGGGGTACTCGCCCTTCGCGGTGCGAACGCCCTCGGGAGTGAACGTCTCGATGGCCTCCTCGCGCAGATCGACGAGGGCGACGTTGTCCCGGTTGTAGACCTCGAAATAGCCCTCTTCCATGATCTGACGCTTCGTGGCGAAGTAGTAGTCAGGCATCAGCTTCGCTGCCACCTCCGGATCCTTGACGGTCTCGCGGATCTTGGAGCGGACGAAGTCTGCGGCGTAACCGTTGGCCACCGGATCGGTGAGAAGGTCGCGGTAGCACTCGCGGAGGGCCAAGCCACCCTTCTGCCAGGCGTCCTCGAAGACCTGGAGGCGCTCCTCTTCGGTGTCCTCGAGGGCCGATCGGGTGGAGGGCACCAGGGAGATCGGCCTGCCGAACTCCTGGATCTGCCGGCGCACCTCGGACCAGTTCTCCCTGCTCTCGCGCACGAGGTCGGGATCGAGTGGCTGGTTGCGCGCGGGCAGCGCGAATTGCGGAGTGCGCTGGAAGACGGTCAGATGTTCGGCCTCGCGGGCGATGTGCGGGATGACCTGAACCCCCGACGAGCCGGTTCCCACGACACCCACGCGCTTGCCGGCGAACTCGACCCGCCGGTCCTGCGGCCAGTCGCCTGTGTGGAACACCTCGCCGGCGAAGACGTCGAGCCCTGGGAGATCTGGCTTGTTGGGGGCGGAGAGAGTGCCGACCGCGGCGATCAGGAACTGTGCGCGAATCCGCTCGCCGTCAGCAGTCTCGACGTACCACCGTTGCTCCGTCTCGTCGAAACGTGCCGACTGCACCTTCGTGCGCAACTGGATGTCCCGACGGAGGTGGAACTTGTCCGCCACGTGGTGGAGGTAACCGAGCACGGAAGGCTGATCGGGCTGCCGCTCCGTCCAGTCCCACTCGCGGACCAGCTCTTCGGAGAACGTGTAGCAGTAGAAGGGGCCGCCGGGGTAATCGACCCGCGCACCTGGATAGCGGTTGTACCACCAGGTACCGCCGATCTCGCCCGCCTGGTCGTAGACGCGGACATCGAGTCCCATTCCCCGCAGCCGGTACAGGGCGTACAGACCACTGACGCCCGCACCGATGATCACGGCGTCGAGTTCACGAACCGTGGACGACGCACCGTGCTCCGCCCGGTTCTCACTTTCCGACATGCGATTCTCCCTGTCGCAAACCACGCCCGGCCGTGGGGTCAGGCCCACCGGAAGCCCGCGTAGCCGCGTTCTGCCACGTCCTGGCACCGCCGGCGGTACTCGACGATCCCGCCGACGTAGGGCATGAACACCCTCGGCTTCCCGGGGATGTTGGCCCCGAGATACCACGAGTTGGCCTCGGGGTAGAGGGTCTTCGCTGCGGTCACGTTGACGTGCTCGACCCACTCGTGCTCGGCGTCCGCGCAGGCCTCGATGACGGTGTGCCCGGAGGAGCGCAGGTACTGCAGGCAGTCGAGGATCCAGTCGACGTGCTCCTCGATGGAGATCACCATGTTGCTGAAGACGGACGGGCTGCCGGCTCCGGCGATCATGAACATGTTGGGGAAGCCCTCCGTCGCCAGCCCCAGGTAGGTCGCCGGGCCGGCGGACCACTTGTCGCGCAGCTCCCGGCCGCCGACGCCGCGGATGTCCATCCGGAGCAGCGGCCCGGTCATGGCGTCGAAGCCCGTGGCCAGGACGAGGACATCGAAGTCGTAGGACGCCTCACGCGTCCGCAGGCCGGACGGGACGACCTCGACGATGGGGTCGGACCGGACGTCGACCAGGGTCACGTTGTCGCGGTTGAACGTGTCGTAGTAGTTCGTGTCGATCGGTGGCCGCTTGGTGCCGAACGGGTGGTCCATCGGGACGAGCAGCTCCGCCACCTCCTTGTCGGTGACGAGCTCCCGGATCTTCGAGCGGATGAACTCCGCCGCCGTCTCGTTGGCCCGCCGGTCGGTGAGGATGTCGGTGAAGGCGCGGGTCATGCCCGGGCCACCCCGGTCCCAGCGGGCCTGGAACTCGCGGTCGCGTTGGCTGCCCGCCACCTCCAGCGCCGAGCGGCTGCTCAGCTCCGTCACGGGGAACTCGACCCCGAAGTAGGTCTCGCGGGCCCGCCGGCGGTGCTCGGCGTACCGGGCCTTCATCGCGGCGATCTCGTCGTCGGAGAGCGGGGCGTTGCCGGCGGGGACGCTGTAGTTGGGCGTCCGCTGGAACACGAACAGCTCGTCGGCCGCCTCGGCCACGACCGGGATGGCCTGGATGCCGGAGGAGCCGGTGCCGATGATCCCGACCCGCTTGCCGGTCAGGTCGACGCCTTCGTGGGGCCACTGCCCGGTGTGCAGCACCTCGCCGCGGAAGGTCTCCAGCCCGGGGATGTCGGGGATCTGCGCCGCCGACAGGCAGCCGACCGCCATGATCAGGAACGACGCGGTCGTCGTGCCGCTGTCGGTCGACACGGTCCACCGGTTGGTGCCGGCGTCGAACGAGGCGGCGTGGACCCGCGTCTCGAACGCGATGTGGCGGCGCAGGTCGAACCGGTCGGCCACGTGCTCGAGGTAGCGCAGGATCTCCGGCTGGGAGGCGTACCGCTCGGTCCACTCCCACTCCTGCTGGAGGTCCTCGGAGAAGGAGTAGGAGTAGTCCAGGCTCTCGATGTCGCACCGCGCGCCGGGGTAACGGTTCCAGTACCAGGTGCCGCCGACGCCGTCCCCGGCCTCGAACCCCTGGACGGTGAGACCGGCCTGGGTGAGGCGGTGCAGTGCATACAGGCCGGCGAAGCCGGCACCGACGACGACGGCGTCGACGTCTGCGGCGATGTGTCGTGCGTCGGTCATCAGGAACTCCTCGTCTCTGCGGCCACGGTGTGCACCGGGCCGGCTGCAGTGCGGTCCAGCGCCGCGACGACCTGGTCGATCGCGACTGCGCTGCCCGGCAGGTTCAGCATCGTGAAAAATCCGTGCATCTGGTCGGGGTGCTCGAGGTACTGGACCTCGACGCCGGCGTCCCGGAGGCGCCGGGCATAGGCCAGTCCCTCGTCGTACAGCGGGTCGTAGCCGGCGGCGAGGAGCACGGTCGGCGGCATTCCCGCGAGGTCCTCCGCAAGCAGCGGGGACACGTCCGGGAGCCGGCGCATCGCCACGTCGGGCACGTAGCGGTCCCACGCCCACTCCATGCCGCTCCGCGTCACGAGCAGCTGGTTGTCGGGGTCGAGGTAGGAGCCGGTCGCGGTGTCGTGGTCCGTGACCGGGTAGACGAGCACCTGCAGCGCGATGTCGGGGGCGCCCCGGTCACGGGCCCGGCGCGCCGCCACCGTGGCGAGGTTGCCGCCGGCGCTGTCCCCGACGAGAACCAGGGGCGCATCGGCACCGAGTCCGTGCGCCTGCCGCTGCTGCGCGGCCCACCGGACGACCGCGTCGGTGTCGTGCACCGCGGCCGGGTACGCGTGCTCCGGCGCGAGCCGGTAGTCGACGACCACGACGACGTAGCCGCTGCCCTCGGCCAGGCGGCGGGCAAGGGCGTCCGACTCGGCGATCGACCCGATGATCCAGGCGCCGCCGTGCAGGTAGACGGCGATGCCCCGGGGCTCCTGCTCGGGCACGAACACGCGGACGGGGACGGGGTGGCCGTCCTCTGCGGGGACCGTCAGGTCGCGCACGTCGGCCATCGCCGGACCCTCGCCGTTGAGCGCGATGCGCGCCGGCGCCAGGGCGCGCGCGTCCTCGGCGGTGCCCTCCTCCAGGGGACGTCGTCCCGAGGCGGCCATGACGTCGAGCACGCGCCGGCTGGCCGGGTCCAGCAGGACCTTCGCCACCGTCGCCGTGCCCTGGGTCCGTGTCTCGGTCACCGGTCAGTCCTCCCGAGTAGGCGCTGTGCCGACAGTGGCGCCGACGCCTTGTTCGCATGCGAACTTACCGGTCCTTGGTTGTTCTGTCAACCATCCGGGCGACACCGCCCGGCCTGGTCAGGCCAGGGTCCCCGAGGCACCAGTGCCTCGCCGCAGGTCACACTGGTGCCGAGCGGCGGCGCCCCCGTGCCGCACCCGACGGGCCGGAAGGACGCGCCTCACGTGCCACTCCACCGAGACGAGGTCCCCGGTGCGCTGCAGACCAACCAGTACGCGCCGGCGTACCTGGCACTGGTCTCCAACGCCATGTCCTGGGGCACGTCCACCCTCCTCCGGGAGACCTTCGGGATCGGCCTGAACGACTGGCGAGTCATCGCGGCCCTCGCCATGCGGCCGGGCCTCACGTCCGGCGGGTTGTCCCAACTCCTGGGCCTGACCAAGTCGGTGGTGAGCCGGAGCACGACGTACCTGACCGAGGGGGGGCTCATCGGCGGCGACGAGTCCAACGGCAACCGGCGCCTCTACCTGACCGAACAGGGGCTCGACCTCTACCACCGCGTGCTGCCGGCCGCGCTCCAGCGCCAGGAGACGCTCCTGACCGGTTTCACGCCGGAGGAGCGCACCGAGCTGATGGGCTACCTGATGCGCATGTACCGCAACCTGAAGCCCTGGACGACCGTGGAGTGATCCGCGCACGACAGCCGTGCTGGTGGGGTGTTCTTCGCGCTTCCCGAGTCCTGCAGGACCCGGAAAGCGCGCACCCGACCCAGGAAGGGGCTGGGCTCGGTCCCATTGCTGCTGTTCCTCGTGGATTGCTGCTCCTGTAGGACCAGCGATGCACGAACAACGCCAGCAATCGGTGCCGAGGTGGGTGAGTTCGACGCTCCAGGGATTCAACTCACGCTTCCCGGGTCCTGCGGCACCGTGAGAGCGCGAAGTCGACCCCGGTAGCGGGCTCGGGCAGCAGATCCGGCGCTCCGGCCCGCGGACTGGCCGCTTCCGGGGTGTTCCTCGCGCTCCCCGAGTCCTGCAGGACCCGGAATGCGGGCACAACACCCAGGAGCGGACGGGGTTCCTGAGCTCAGCCGGGACCCAGGTGCTCGGCCACCAGCCGGCGCGGCGCTCGGGCGGCCCAGGCCTCGGTCGCGAGTTCTGTGAGCGCGGCGGCGTCCAGCCGGTCGAGCCGGCACAGCACCGCCGGATAGCCCTGGAAGTGCGCCGTCGTGAAGTACACGTCGGGCTCGTCGGTAACCAGGGCGACCTTGGCACCCTCGTCCGGCACGCGGGCCGCGAGCACCGGACCCGCAGGTGCGTCGGGGCCGAGCTCCTCGAGATCCGCGCGGCGCAGCGGGCGCTCCCAGACGAAGAGCTTGTCCCGCACCTTCCACTGCCGGGTGCCCTGTCCCGAAAGCACCTCGGTGACCTGCGGCAGCGCCAGGCAGGTGCGGGCCACGTCGTCCCAGGTCGCCATCTCAGCCGTTCTCCAGGCCGAGCCGGTGTGCGACCGCCGCCGCCTCGACCCGGCCGCCGACCCCGAGCTTGGCAAGGATGTTCGACACGTGCACGCTCGCGGTCTTCGGGCTGATGAACAGGGCCGCTGCGATCTGCCCGTTGGACCGGCCGGCGGCCACCAGCGAGAGCACCTCCCGCTCGCGGTCGGTCAGCCCGAACGGGACGGCGCCGGCGGGGGCGCGGCCATCCTCCGCCGCGGCCGGTTCGTCGATCGGCACCCGCGCCCTGCGCGCCAGCGCCCGGACGTCATCGAGGAGCGGCCGCGCGCCCAGTCCCTCGGCCGTGCGGCCGGCCTGCCGCAGGAGTCCGGCGGCCTCCTCGCGCCGCCCGGCGGCGCAGAGCACCTCGCCGAGCCGGTAGCGCGCGTACCCGAGCGGCCACGCGTCGCCCGCCGCCTCCCACGCCGCGACGGCGTCGGTCCAGGCGCCCACGTCGTCGCGGCCGTCCCGTCTCGACTGCTCGGCGACCGACATGACCCGGTACGCCGTCGCGGCGGGGGAGAAGGACGCCGTGGCGTCGGGCAGCGGCGCCGAGCGCATGACCGGTTCGGGCAAGGGGCCGCCGCGGTCGCGGGCGCGGATGGCCAGGTCCGCGTCGAGCCGGTGGCCCAGCCAGATCAGCGGCCAGGCGTACCGGGTCGACCAGGCCGTCATCTCGCCCAGCCCGTCGGTGACGAGCGAGGCCGCCGAGGGGAGGTCCCCGGAGGCGCCCGCGGCGTCGGCCTCGATGTAGGCGAGGGCGTGGGTGAACTGCGGCTCCCGGCTCTCACCCAGATGCCGGCGGGCCTGCCGGACGCACTCCAGCGCCTCGTCGGGCCGGCCGGTGGAGCTGGCCACGTAGCCGACCAGCTCCAGCAGCGACGCCGCGAACACCCCGGTGAGGCTGTCGCGCAGCGTCTCCCGGGCCAGCCGCTCGGCCTCCGCCCACTCGCCGAGCCGGATGAGTGGCTCGACGAGGTTCCCGACGAGGAAGGCGCCGAAGGTGCGGTACTGGCCGACCCGCCGGGCCAGCTCGATGCCGGCCCGCGCGGCGTCCGCGGCGGCCCGGTGGTCCCCGCGCGCCTCCAGGAGGTCGGACAGGTTGACGTAGCCGCGCAGGGCCTGGTCCTGCTCGGCGGTGTCCACCGCGAGCCGCAGTCCCTCGCGCATCGCCGCCTCGCCCTCCTCCGGCTCGCCGAGGTAGCTGAGCGAGGAGCCGAGCGTGATCAGGGCGCTGGCCTCCTGGGAGGTCGCGCCGACCGCACGGGCGGTCTCCAGGGCGGTGCGCGCCACCGTGGCGGCGTCCTCGTCCCCGAGGCGCAGCAGTGTGTTGGCCAGCGCCGCCAGCACGCTCGCGCGCGCCACCGTCGGATCCTCGGGCAGCCAGGTCAGAGCCTCCTGGAGCGCCTCCAGGCTGGCGCCGTCCTCGCCCAGCATGCGGAGGGTCAGCGCCCGCTGCTCGATCACCAGCGCCGCCCGTTCGGGCTCGGTGGTCCGGTCGAGGAGGTCCAGGGCCCGCTGCAGCAACGACAAGGCCCGGGAGGGGTCGCCGCTGTGGAAGGCCGCCCGGCCGGCCAGCCGGAGCACGTCCACCTGGTCCGCGCCCGCAGCCGCCTCGGCGTCGGGCACGCTGCGCCACACCTCCAGCGCCCGCTCCAGGTGCCGGCGGGCCTCGGCGGGCGCGAACGCGGCCACCGCCTCACGGCCGGCGCGGACCGAGGCGGCGAGTGCCCGCGGCATGTCGTGGGCCGCGTACCAGTGGACGGCGAGGGTCGCCGCCACCGAGGCGTCGTCCCCCGCCAGGCCCGGGTTCCGGTCGACGGCCTCGGCATAGGCGGTGTGCAGCTCGACCCGCTCGCCGGGCAGCAGGTCTTCGTAGACGGCATCGCGGGTGAGCGCGTGCCGGAAGGCGTAGCCGCGGCCGGCGCCGTCGACCACCAGTAGCGAGGAGTCGACGGCCTCCCGCAGCGCCTCGTACAGCTCTGCCGGTGACACGGCGGCGACCTCGGCGAGCAGCCGCTCGGGCACCCACCGGCCGGCGACGGCGGCGGTGCGCAGCAGCCGCTGGGCGGGACCGGACAGCCGCTCGGCCCGCGACATCAGCACGTCCCGCAGGGACGGCGGCAGCTCGTGCTCGTCGGCGCCCTCGCGGACGGTGCGGACCAGCTCCTCGACGAAGAAGGCGTTGCCCTCGGACCGGTCGAAGACCACCTCCACCATGGCCGGCGTCGGCGGCGCACCCAGGATCGCCCCCATCTGCGCCGTCACCTCGGCCCGGTCGAACCGTTCCAGCTGCAGCCGCTCGACCCCGCGCAGCCGCTCCCAGCCCGACAGCAGCGGCCGCAGCGGGGAGCGGCGGTCGACCTCGTCGGAGCGGTAGGTGAGCACCAGCAGCACCCGGGTGCCCTGCAGCGCCCGCACGAGGAAGGCCACCAGGTCGAGGGTCGACCGGTCGGCCCAGTGCAGGTCCTCGACGACCAGGACGAGGGGCTGCTCGGCCCCGAGCCGCCCCAGTACGCCGAGGAGCAGCTCGAACAGCTGCGCGGTGCTGCCGGTGGCCGAACCGGGCGGCGAGTCGTCGACGGCGAGCTCGGGCAGCAGCCGCGCCAGCTCCCGGCGGGCCGGCCCGAGCAGCCGGTCGAGGTCGTGCGGCGGCGTCGTCCGGGTGAGCGTGCGGAGCGCCTCCACGACCGGCACGAACGGCAGGCTCTCGCCGCCGACCTCGATGCAGCCGCCGGTAAGCACCCGCACCCCGTCGGCCGACCCGAACGCGGCCTCCAGGAGCCGGCTCTTCCCGACGCCCGCCTCGCCACCGACCAGGACGACGCCCGGTTCGCCGGCGGACGTCCGGGCCACGGCGGCCCGCAGCTGCGCCATCTCCCGCTCGCGCCCGACGAGGACCGGGCTGACCACCTCGATCGGCACGCGCCAGATGCTGGCACGACGACCGGTCCTGAGGTGCCTCAGAAGGCATCGTCCCCCGATCGGGGCGCCGGGGAGGCCGGCAGGTGGCCGGATCTGAGGTAGGCGGTGGGTCGGGAACGCGTCCACCGCCCGATCCGCGACCGGGGGCCTCAGACCGAGCCTGGTACCAGCGCCGGACGGGCGCCGACCAGCACTCCGGAGGGGATCGCCGTGAACGAGTACGAGATCATCTGCAAGGGCACCGTGATCATCGGCTCCCTGCGGTCGGTGCGGTCGTGAGCGCGGCCCCGGGCACGATGCGCAGCGCGCTGCGGCACCGCTCCTTCCGCCGGCTGCTCGTGGGCCTGGCCGTCTCGCAGGCGGGGGACTGGCTGTACAACGTGGCCCTGCTCGCGTTCGTCTACGAGCGCACGCACAGCGCCGGCTGGCTGGCCGCCACGACCGCCGCGCGGATCCTGCCGATCGTCGTCCTCGGCCCGCTGGGCGGCGTGGTCGCCGACCGGTTCGACCGGCGCCGCGTCATGATCGCCTCCGACCTGCTGCGCGCCGGCCTCATGCTGGGCCTCGCGATGGTGGCGCTCGCCGGGCTGCCCGTCGTCCTCGCGCCGGTCCTCGCCGGGCTGGCCACCGTCGCGGCCGCGCCCTACCCGCCCTGCACCGCCGCGACGACCCCGCGGCTGGTGCCCGATGCCGACCTGCCCGGGGCGAACGCGGCCCGGTCGGTCGTCGGCATGGGCGCGGTGGCCGCCGGTCCCGTCGTCGGTGCGGTCCTGCTCCTGCTCGGCTCCCCGAGCACGTCGTTCGTCGTCAACGCGACCACGTTCGGTCTCTCCGCCCTGGCGGTCCTCTCCATCCCGGCCGGCCCGCCGTTCCGGCCCCCGCAGCGCATCGGACGGCGGAACGGTGTCCTCGCCGACGTCGCGGTCGGCGCGCGTGCGCTGCGGTCCCACCCGGTCGCGGTGCGCCTGCTCGGCGCCGACGTGGTCTGCAGCGTGGTCTACGGCATGCAGACCGTGCTGCTCCTCCTGCTCAGCCGCGACCTGGGGCTCGGCGACGCCGGATACGGCTACGTGCTGGCCGGCCTCGGCGCCGGCGGCATCCTCGGGACCACGCTCGCCGCCCGGGCGGTCCGGAGCGCCCGCCCCCGCGCCGTGCTGGTCGGGGCGCTGCTCGTCGTCGCCGTCGCCTCGGCGGTGATGGCGTTCACCCCGTGGCTGCCGGGCCTGCTCGTCTGGTCGGTCGTCGGCGGGGCGGGCGCCGTGCTGGTCGAGGTGCTGTGCGAGACGGCGCTGCAGCGGGACCTCGACGAGTACGTCTTCGCCCGTGCGTACGGCATCGCCCTGCCCATGTCCCTCGCGGGCATCGTGGCCGGGTCACTGGTCGCCGCGCCGCTGGTCGCGGTCGTCGGCCTCCCCGGCGCGATCGTGGGCACCGGCGTGCTGGCCGCCGCCTACGCGGGCGTGGTGGCGCTGCCCCGGCGGTCGGCCGGGCGGCACCGGGCACCGCGTCGGGTGCCTGCGGTCGCCGCCGCCTGACCGGTCATACCACGCGGAGGCCGCCGTGGCCGGCGGTCTTCGCGCGCGTGGCGAGCCAGCCGGCCAGCTCGCCCGTCGGCATCGGCCGGGCCAGGTGCCAGCCCTGGACGAGGTCGCAGCGCATCGACGTCAGCAGCTCCCAGGTGGCGGCGTCCTCCACGCCCTCGGCGACCACCTCCAGGCCGAGGTGGCGGCCCAGGTCGATGATCGCCCGCACGATCGCGACGTTCTCGTTCTCGGTGCTCAGCGCGGTGACGAAGCTGCGGTCGATCTTGACCTCGTGCACCGGCAGCCGCTGGAGGTAGGACAGTGACGAGTACCCGGTGCCGAAGTCGTCGACCGACAGGCGCACCCCGAGGTCGCGCAGCTGGTGCAGGACGGCGACCGCCCGCGACGGGTCGGCCATGACCGAGCCCTCGGTCACCTCGAGGGTGAGCCGGTCGGCCGGGACGCCGTACCGCCGCAGCAGCCGGTCGACCTCCTCGACCAGCTCGGCGTCGTGCAGGCTGCGGGCGGAGAGGTTCACCGCGACGGACAGGTCGTGGCCCGATTCCCGCCACCGCGCGCACGCGGCCAGCGAGCGCTCGAGGACGCGGGTGGTGAGGGGGCCGATCAGACCGCTGCGCTCGGCGACGGGGATGAACTCGTCGGGGGCGACCCAGCCCAGCTCCGGGTGCTCCCAGCGCACGAGCGCCTCCACGCCGACCACCCCGCCCGCTCCCAGCCGCGCCTTGGGCTGGACGTGCACCTCGAGGCCGCCGTTCTGCAGGGCCGCTCGCAGCTCCGACACGAGGGTGAGCCGGCGCGGGCTGTGGTCGTGCCGGTCCGGCTCGTACAGCCGCAGGCTCCGGGTCGACGTCTTGGCGTCGTACATGGCCAGGTCCGCGCGCTTGAGCAGGGCGGCCGGGTCGGTGGCGTGCGCGGGCGCCAGCGCGATCCCCACCGACGCGCCCACCTCGACCTCCAGGCCGTCGAGCGCGATCGGCTGCTCCAGCGCGCGCAGCATCCGGCGGCCGATCCGCAGCACCCGCTCCTCGTCTGAGGTGTCCGGCAGGAGGACGGCGAACTCGTCGCCGCCGAGCCGGACGACGGTGCCGGCGCCACCCACCGCCGAGGACAGCCGTCCGCCGACCTCGATCAGCAGGGCGTCGCCGTGCTGGTGGCCGAGCGTGTCGTTGACCGCCTTGAACTCGTCCAGGTCGAGGATCATGACGGCGGCTCCGCCCGTCCTGCCCGCCGCGACCTCGTCGAGCGCGGCGGCGAGGCTCCGCTGCAGCGAGGCCCGGTTGGGCAGGCCGGTCAGCGCGTCGTGCAGGGCGTCGTGCCGCAGCCGGTCGATGAGCTCGCCGTTGCGCAGGGCCACGCCGGCGTGGTTGGCCACGGTCTCGAGCATCAGGACGTCGTCGGCGTCGAAGCCGCGGATGTCACCCAGCCGGTCGGCCACGACGAGCAGGCCGACCGTTCCGCCGCCGCCGACGAGCGGGACGACCACCGCCTGCCGCATCCCGTAGGCGGCCAGCCACCGGCGGGCGGCGGGTTCCCGCGTGTTGTTCGGCATCAGCAGCGGCGTCCCGCTGCTGGCGACCCGGTCGACGACCCACCGGTCGTCGGCGCTCAGCGGCTCCTCGGAGCGGGTCAGCCGGTCGCCGGCATCCATGCGGACGCGGGCGAGGAGGCTGCCGTCCGCGGCGAGGAACGCGGCCGAGGCGCGCTCGGCGTTCAACAGCTCCTTCGCCTCGCCGAGGACGTTGCGCATGACGTCGTCGATCTCGGGCGCGCTGCTGACCGCCTGGCTGAAGCGGTACACCCGCTCCAGGTTCAGGTGCCGCTCGGCGAGGGACGCGTAGGAGCGGAAGAGCAGCAGCAGCATCGCCCCGAAGACGACGAGCAGCGCCGCGTTGTCGAGCGAGGCCGACAGGGTGGTGACGGCGATGAGCGCCGTCGTCACCGCGATGACCGGCGCGGGCTGGACGTTCGCGAGCACCACGGTGCGCAGGCTGGCGCGGCCCTCGTGCAGGGCGATGACGGCTCCGATGGCCACGGCGCTCACCACGTCGCCGAGCAGGGCGCCCGCGTAGGCCGCCAGCCAGGTGACGGGCCCCGGCGTCTCCGATCCCCCCGTCATCGCGGAGAAGACCGCTACCGCGACGGCGACCTCCATGACGCCGACCGCCATGTTGAACGCGGTCTTCATCGGGCGGGCCCGGCGGACCCCGACGTTCAGGACGGCGGCGGCGACCAGCCGCCCCACGAGCAGTTGCAGCGGCGAGGCGAAGAAGAGGCCGAGCACCAGCGGGATCTCGCTGAGCGCGAGCGTGTGCGCCTGCCGGCGGATCTGCAGGTGCAGGACGAACGACTCGGCGACGAGGTAGGCGCAGGTCAGCGCCCACCAGGGGAGCGCCGGCCGGGGGAGGAAGGCCGGCTCGTCGAGGACCGGGAGACCGGTGACGGTGGCGAGGACGAGCAGTGCCGCGATCAGCCCGAGGACGCCGAGGTTCTGCCGGGACGGGGCGAAGGCGCGCAGGGAGAAGGGCACGACGGTGCGCTCGAGCGTCGTCATCCCGGTGCCTCCTTTCGTCAGGACCTCGTGCTGATGTCGTCACGTCGGCCCGTCCGCTGGAGGCGCTTCTCGCCCGGAGGGGTGAGACGGTCCCGGGGCGGGGTTTGGCGGGGAGTGCGGCGCTCTCCCGGGAGGTGCGCGTCGGTGCAGGTCAGCGGGCCGACCCGGCGGAACTCTCCCTCCGGGGAGGGGGAAGGCCCGGAATTCCGGCCCTTCGGGGCTGAAGGCGGGGACCGGACCTGCCGATGACACAGCATGCGCACGCACGAGGCCGACGAGGCCCTGGGCCACGAGGCCGGGGTCCATGCTGGCGATCGGCTGCTGCGCACGGTCCGCATCCTGGCGGCCGTGTTCGGCGGCGCCTGGGCCCTGGGACTGGCGGCCGGCGCCCTCGGCGCGACCGGGATCGGTGGTCTGCTCGCCGCCCAGGGGAAGCTCGTCTTCCTCGGCGGCCTGGTCGTCATGTTCGTCGTCCGGGGCATCGGCTCGCGGCGTGACCGGCTGGCCTGGTGGTTCTTCGCCGCCGCCGTGGGCTCCTACCTGGCGGGCGTCCTGGGCTTCGAGCTCTACTACCGCTACCAGCCGGCCGTCCCGCGCCCCTCGTGGTCCGACGTCGGCTACATGGGCTTCTACCCGCTGGCCTTCGCCGCCCTGCTGCTCATGCTGCGGGCCCGGATCCGGAGGTTGACCGCCCAGACGTGGCTCGACTGCGTCGTCACCGGCCTGACCGCCTCTGCCGTGGCCACGGCCCTCGCGCTCGGCGCACTGCTGCGCGAGGCCGACGGCGGCCTGGCCATGGTGGTGGCCAGCATCGCCTACCCGGTCGCCGATCTCTTCCTGCTGACCCTGCTCGCCGGCGCCCTGGTCGTCATCGGCCGCGGGGCGGGCGCGTGCTGGTGGTGGGTCACCGGCGGCCTGGCGCTGTTCGTCGGGACCGACACGCTGTTCGCCTTCCAGGTCGTGCACGGCACCTACCTCCCGGGCGGCCCGCTCGACTACGCGTGGGGTCTGGCGTTCGTCTGTCTCGGCCTGGCGGCCTGCCAGCCGGCCCGCGCGGGGATCACCTCGGGGCTGGTCGGGCGCGGTGCGCTCCTGGTGCCCGGGGTGTGCGCGCTGACCGCGCTCGGCCTGCTCTTCCAGGGCTACCGCACGATCGGTGACCCTGTCGCCGGGGTCCTGGCACTGGGTGCCGTCTTCGCCGCGCTGGCGCGCACCGGCCTCACGTTCCGCGACGTGCGAGCCCTCGCCGACAGCCGTGCCCAGGCGCGCACCGACGAGCTGACCGGACTCCCCAACCGGCGCTCGGTGTTCGAGGCGCTGGCCGCCGCCGACGGCCGGCTGGCCGACGGCGAGACGGTCGCCGTCCTCGTGCTGGACCTCGACCGGTTCAAGGAGATCAACGACTCCCTCGGCCACGCCGTGGGAGACGCGTTGCTGAGCCAGGTCGGGCCGCGGCTCCGCGCGGAGCTGCGCGAGGACGACGTGCTGGCCCGCCTGGGCGGCGACGAGTTCGTCCTCCTCGTCCACGACGTCGACCGCGACTCCGCCCTCGCCCTGGCCGGACGGCTGCGCAGCCGGCTCCAGCAGCCGTTCCTGGTCGGCGATACCGGTCTGACCATCGACGCCAGCGTCGGTGCCGCGCTCGGTCCGGAGCACTCGGTCACCGCGGAGGAGCTGCTGCAGCTTGCCGACCTGGCCATGTACTCGGCCAAGGGCGGCCGCCACGGCGTCGCGATCTACGAGCCGACGCGCGACGGCGAGGGCCGTCACCGGCTGGAGGCCGTGGAGCAGCTGCGTTCCGGCATCGCAGGCGGTGAGCTCGTCCTGCACTACCAGCCGAAGCTGGAGCTCGCGACGGGCGCGATCGAGGGCGTCGAGGCCCTCGTGCGGTGGCAGCACCCGACTCGCGGACTGCTGTACCCGGACGCCTTCATCGAGCTGGCCGAGACCGCCGGCCTGATGAGCCGGCTGACGTCCACCGTGGTCGACATGGCGCTGGCGCAGGGCCGCGCCTGGGCCGACCAGGGCTGCCTGCTCACCGTGTCGGTGAACGTCAGCCCGTCCAACCTGGTCGACGAGGACTTCCCCGCCGAGGTGGCCGGGCTGCTGGAGCGCCACGGCCTGCCGGCCGCCGCGCTGGTGCTCGAGGTGACCGAGAGCATCCTGATGGAGGACCGCGAGCGGGCGGTGCGCGTGCTCACCCGGCTGCGCGACGCCGGTGTCGGCGTCTCCATCGACGACTACGGCACCGGCTACTCGAGCCTGGCCTACCTGGCCTCGCTGCCGGTGACGGAGCTCAAGCTGGACCGGGTCTTCGTGTCGGCGATGACCGGCAGCTCGCGGGCGGAATCGATCGTGACCTCGACCCTGCAGCTGGCGCACGCCCTCGACCTGGTGCTGGTCGCCGAAGGCGCGGAGGACCAGGCGACCGTCGACGCGCTGACGACCCTGGGCTGCGACGTCGTCCAGGGGTACCACCTGAGCCGGCCGCTGCCGCCCGAGCAGCTGTGGGCGTGGCTGGAGGAGCGGTCGGTCGTGGCCCCGGTGGCCGCCGACCGCGCCTGACCCCTCAGGTCCCGGGGATGGGGAAGACCAGCAGCGAGCTGGACGCCGTCGCCACCGAGCGGCCCTGCGCGTCGAGGATCTCGCCCTCGGCGAAGGCCACCCGCCGGCCCGGCTTCACCACCCGGCCGATGGCGGTCAGCGGCCCGCTCGACGCGTGCACCGGCCGCAGGTAGTTCACCTTCAGCTCGATCGACGTGTAGGCCATGCCGGCGGGCAGCGTGGTGTGCACCGCGCAGCCGGCCACGGTGTCGAGCAGGGTGCAGACCAGCCCGCCGTGGACGACGCCGATCGGGTTGTAGACCGACTCGTCGAGGGTGCAGCCGAACTCGACGCGGCCCTCCTCGAGCGACCGGATGTCGAACTGCATCAGCATGGCGATCGGGGCCGGCGGCAGGACGCCGTCCCGGATCGCCTGCATCGTCTCCAGCCCGGACCGCTCGAGCGCACCCGCGGCGGTGATCAGCGGGTCGTGCCAGGTGACCGTCCGCGAGCGCGGCTCGCCCCACTCCTCGGGCGCGGTCGGCTCGGCGGCTGCCTCAGCGGTCACGGTCGTCGTCCTCCTCGTCGGGCAGGCCGGCCAGGGCCCGGCCGGCCGGGGTGAGCACCCGCTCGACGCGGGAGGCGTTCACCGGTTCGCCACAGGTGCGGCAGGTCCACACGCCGTCGACGACGTGGTCCTCGTGCGGGCCGGGGGCGTGGTGCAGGTGCACGGGGGGCTCGGCGGTCGCCCAGCGGTTGCCCCACTGCAGGAGTGCCTGCAACACGGGGACCAGGTCGCGGCCGGCCGCGGTGAGGTGGTAGCCCGAGCGCGGGGGAGCGGTGCTGTACGGCCGCTTCTCCAGGACCCCGGCGGCGACGAGCGCGTTCAGCCGGGCCGACAGCCGGTCGCGCGGGGCACCCGTGCCGCGGGCGATCTCGCTGAACCGGTGGTTGCCCAGAGAGACCTCGCGGACCACGAGCAGCGACCAGCGCTCGCCGACCAGTTCCAGGGAGGCGGCGATCGGGCAGGGGCGACCCGGCAGGTCCTCGAGCGGGAACGGAACGGTCACGCACCTAGGTTTGCACATCAAACCGACCCGCGGCCACGTCCCCCAGCTTTCTGTACCGAAAGCTGAGCCCGGGACGCTCGGCTTTCGGTACAGAAAGCTGCTTCAGCTCTTGGGGCGGGCTCCCGCGCGGAGGGCGCCGAGCAGGTCGTGGTTGAGCCGCGAGATCGTCTCCATCGAGATGCCCTTCGGGCAGGCCGCGGAGCACTCGCCGATGTTCGTGCAGCCGCCGAAGCCCTCGCGGTCCTGCTGGGCGACCATGTTCACCACGCGGTCGTTGCGCTCGGGCTGGCCCTGCGGCAGCAGCCCGAGGTGGGTGACCTTCGCGGCGGTGAACAGCATCGACGACGCGTTCGGGCAGGCCGCCACGCACGCGCCGCAGCCGATGCAGGTCGCCGCGTCGAACGCGGCGTCGGCGTCCTTCTTCGGCACCGGCATCGAGTGGGCCTCGGGCGCCGTGCCGGTCGGCACCGAGATGTAGCCGCCGGCCTGGATGATCCGGTCGAACGCCCGCCGGTCGACGGCGAGGTCCTTGATCACCGGGAACGGGCTGGCCCGCCACGGCTCGACGTCGATCGTGTCGCCGTCCTTGAACGAGCGCATGTGCAGCTGGCACGTCGTCGTCTGCTGGGGGCCGTGCGCCTGGCCGTTGATCATGACGCCGCACATGCCGCAGATGCCCTCGCGGCAGTCGTGGTCGAAGGCGACCGGGTCGTCGCCCTGCATGATCAGCTGCTCGTTGAGGACGTCGAGCATCTCGAGGAAGGACATGTCGGGGGAGATGTCGGTGACCTTGTAGGTCACCATCTTCCCCTTGACCGTCGGGTCCTTCTGCCGCCAGACGCGCAGGGTGAGGTTCATCCCGCGCTTGTCCGAGGAACCGCCGACGGACGACCGCGGGCCGTCCTGGGTGACTGTCACTTGCAGCTCCGCTGGATCGTGGTCACTTGTAGCTCCGCTGAGCCAGGTGGACGTACTCGTACTCGAGGGCCTCGCGGTGCAGCACCGGGGGCTGGCCCTCCGGCGTCCACTCCCAGGCCGCGACGTAGGCGAAGTTCTCGTCGTCGCGCAGCGCCTCACCGTCGGGGGTCTGGCTCTCGGCGCGGAAGTGGCCGCCGCAGCTCTCGTTGCGGTGCAGGGCGTCGACGCACATCAGCTCGGCGAGCTCGATGAAGTCCGCGACCCGGCCGGCCATCTCCAGGGTCTGGTTGAACGAGTGCCAGTCGCCGGACACCTTGACGTTGGTCCAGAACTCCTGGCGGATCTCGGGGATCCGGTCGAGCGCCTTGCGCAGGCTCTCCTCCGAGCGCTCCATGCCGCAGAGGTCCCACATCAGCTTGCCCAGCTCCCGGTGGAAGGACGCCGGCGTGCGGGTGCCGTTGATGTTGAGCAGCTTCTGCACCTGGGACTGCACGCCCTGCAGCGCCTCGACCGCGGCCGGGTGGCTGTCGTCGATCCTGTCGAAGGGCGCGTCGGCCAGGTACTCGGTGATCGTGGCCGGCAGGACGAAGTAGCCGTCGGCGAGACCCTGCATGAGCGCGCTCGCGCCGAGCCGGTTGGCGCCGTGGTCGGAGAAGTTGGCCTCGCCGATCACGAACATGCCGGGGATCGTCGACTGCAGGTCGTAGTCGACCCACAGGCCGCCCATCGTGTAGTGCACGGCGGGGTAGATCCGCATGGGGACCGCGTAGGGGTCCTCGCCCGTGATCTGGGCGTACATGTCGAAGAGGTTGCCGTACTTGGCCTCGACCGCCGGCCGGCCCAGCCGCTGGATCGCGTCGGCGAAGTCGAGGTAGACGCCCAGCCCGCCGGGGCCCACGCCCCGGCCCTCGTCGCAGACGTTCTTGGCCGCACGCGAGGCGATGTCCCGGGGGACCAGGTTGCCGAAGGAGGGGTAGATCCGCTCCAGGTAGTAGTCGCGCTCGTCCTCGGGGATCTCGCGCGGGTCGCGGGTGTCGCCGCGCTCCTTGGGCACCCACACGCGGCCGTCGTTGCGCAGCGACTCGCTCATCAGCGTGAGCTTGGACTGGTAGTCGCCCTTGACCGGGATGCAGGTGGGGTGGATCTGGGTGTAGCAGGGGTTGGCCATGTAGGCGCCCCGCTTGTGGGCCCGCCAGATCGCCGTCGCGTTGGAGCCCATGGCGTTGGTCGACAGGTAGAAGACGTTGCCGTAGCCGCCGGTGGCCAGGACGACGGCGTCGCCGAAGTGCGTGCTGACCTCGCCGGTGACCAGGTCGCGGGCGACGATCCCGCGGGCGCGGCCGTCGACGATGATCAGGTCGAGCATCTCCGTGCGGGCGTGCTGCTCGACGTTGCCGGCCGCGATCTGCCGCTCCAGGGCCTGGTAGGCGCCGTAGAGCAGCTGCTGGCCGGTCTGGCCGCGCGCGTAGAAGGTCCGGGAGACCTGGGTGCCACCGAAGGAGCGGTTGTCGAGCAGGCCGCCGTACTCGCGGGCGAACGGCACGCCCTGCGCGACGCACTGGTCGATGATGTTGACGCTCACCTCGGCGAGGCGGTGCACGTTGTTCTCGCGCGAGCGGAAGTCGCCGCCCTTGATCGTGTCGTAGAACAGCCGGTACACGCTGTCGCCGTCGTTGCGGTAGTTCTTCGCGGCGTTGATGCCGCCCTGGGCGGCGACGCTGTGCGCCCGGCGCGGGCTGTCCTGGTACCAGAAGGACTTGACCTTGTAGCCGGCCTCGCCGAGCGTCGCGGCGGCGGAGCCGCCGGCCAGGCCGGTGCCGACGACGATGATCGTCATCTTGCGGCGGTTGGCCGGGTTGACCAGGCGCCCGCGGAACCGGCGCTCGCTCCACCGTTCGCCGATGGGGACGTCGGACGGGGCCTTCGTGTCGGCGATGGGCTCGCCGACGGTGAACAGCTCGAGAGGCATGGGGGGTGCGTTCCTGTCCTTAGTCGACGAGGCCGAAGACGACGGCGGCCGGCACGACGAGGTACCCGGCGATGAGGAGGACGGCGAAGGCGGTGGCACCCGCGTTGACCGTGCGCTCCCGGCGTCGGTTGCTCTGGCCGAGGGTCTGGGTCGCGCTCCAGATGCCGTGCCGCAGGTGCATGCCGAGCAGGATCAGCGTGACGACGTAGACCGTGGTCGCGATGGGGTTCTGGAAGCTGGCGACGAGGCGGTCGTAGGGCGTCGAGTCGGTGCCGTCGGGGTTCGCGACACCGAAGGTGAGGTCGAGGATGTGGTAGACGATGAAGCCCGCGATGATCACGCCGCCCCAGCGCATGGTCCGCGAGGCGTAGCTCTGCGCGACCGCCTTCTTCGTGACGTAGCGCTCCGGGCGGGCCCGCCGGGCCTGGCGCCACAGCGACGCCGCCGCCCAGATGTGCGCGACCACCGAGGCGAGCAGGACGATCTCGAGGATCGTCAGGAACGTGCGGGGCGGGAGAGCCGGCTCCCCGAAGCTGCGGAGCCATTCGGAGTAGTCGTTGAACGATGCCGCGCCCTGGAACACGTGCAGGTTCCCGACCATGTGCGCGATCAGGAACAGCACCATGATGATGCCCGTCACGGCCATCACGATCTTCTTGAAGACCGAGCTGGTCTTCGCCACCTTCGGGGTCCTGCGCTGGACCTGATCCGTCACCGTCACCACGGCACCAAGCTAGATCCCAGGGAGCGTTGCGGCGAGGTAAAGCCGGGGTGACTCAGCTCATGTAAGGCTGCCCTCACCAGGGGTGACGTGGCTAGGGTCGGTCGCGCGCGGCTCGGGGCCCAGCAGGTGTCGCGCCCGAGGGGGAGGACGCTCGTGTCCACGGTCACCAGAGGCTTTCTCGGCCGAAGGCAGCGCGACCCCCGGCTGCCCCCCGGCCAGTACGACGTCGGCCGCGACTGGCCGGTCCTGACCGCCGAGCCCACGCCCCGCATCGCGCCGGAGACCTGGAGCATCACCGTCGACGGCCGGGTGGAGAACCCCACCACCTGGACCTGGGCCGAGGCGCACCAGCTGCCGCCGTCGGAGTACCGGGGCGACATCCACTGCGTCACGACCTGGACGAAGTTCGACACCTGGTTCGCCGGCGTCAGCGTCGACACGCTGCTGGAGGCCGCCCGGCCCACCGCCGAGGCGCATTTCATGATGGCCACCTCGAAGACCGGCTACACGACCAACCTGCCGCTCGAGCACGTGACCGGCGGCAAGGCCTGGATCGTCTGGGAGTACGACGGCAAGCCCCTGCCGATCGAGCACGGTGGGCCGGTCCGCCTGCTCGTCCCGCACCTCTACTTCTGGAAGAGCGCCAAGTGGGTCACCAAGCTCAGCCTCATGACCCGCGACCAGCAGGGGTTCTGGGAGCAGAACGGCTACCACGACCTCGGCGACCCGTGGCGCGAGCAGCGGTACCAGGGTGACTGATGAAGGACCCCCTGCCCCTCACCCCTCGCAGGCTCGGGGCGAGCCTCTGGAGGGGGCCTTACTCGGCCCCGGGGTCGCCCGGGCGCCCGCGGGCGGGTGGCGGACGGCGACCGTCGCCGGGGTGCGCCGGCCGATCCAGCGGGCGGTCGAGCTGAGGCTCGACGTCCACGACCGGATCGACCACCTGCCCGGCCAGCACTACGTCGTCCGGCTCACCGCCGAGGACGGCTACACCGCGCAGCGGTCCTACTCGGTCGCCTCGGCGCCGGGCGACCCGCTGCTCGAGCTGATGGTCGAGCGGCTGGACGACGGCGAGGTGTCCGGCTACCTGGCCGACGTCGTGGAGCCCGGCGACGTGCTCGACGTGCGCGGGCCGATCGGTGGCTGGTTCGTCTGGGACGGCGAGACGCCCGCGCTGCTGGTGGCCGGCGGGTTCGGCGTCGTCCCGTTCCTGGCGATGCTCCGGCACGCGCGCGATGTCGGCCGCACCGACCTGCTGCGCATCGCCGTGTCCAGCCGGACGATGGCGGAGCTGCCGTACGCCGACGAGCTGGTCGAAGCGGGCGCCCTGATCGTGCTCACCCGCGAGGCGCACGGGATCCGCCCGGCCGGACGGCTGACGGCGGGGGAGCTGGTGCCCCTCTGGGAGCCGGGCCAGACGGGCTACGTGTGCGGGTCGGCGTCCTTCGCCGAGTCGGCCAGCCGGATCCTGGTCGACCTGGGGTTCCCGGAGTCGAGCGTGCGGGTCGAGCGGTTCGGCCCGAGCGGCGCACCCGCCTGACCGGCGGGCGTGGGGGACGACGAACCCGCCTGCGGACCGCTCCGCCTCGCTACCCTTCGGCCACTTGCAACGGTCGGGGGAGGCCCCTCATGTCCGACGACATCGCCCTCCGGCAGGATCTGGTGCGGCGCATCGAGACGCGCCGCGGCGCGGTGCAGGTCTTCCTCCGCGACAGCCGGCCGCGCATCCGGCGGCGGGCGCCCTCACCGTCGTGCTGAGCTCGCTGGCGGCCCTGTTCACGGCCGGTCCCGCGTTCGGCGGCGAGACTTTCTCCGAGTCGGTGCAGAACGCCCTCGGGCTGGAGACCGACACCGCCGTGTGGCGGCTGCTGTGCCTCCTGGCCCTGCTGGTCTCGGTCGGCGCCGCGGTGCTGACCAACCTCGGCAAGTCGCAGGACGACGTCGGGCGGCTGGCCAGTGCCGAGGCGGCGAACACCGAGCTCGAGGGGCTGTCCAGCCTGCTGCAGTTCGGCCATCTCACCGTGGAGGACGCGGTGAAGCTCTATCAGCAGTACAGCGCGAAATCCCCTTCGTGGACGACCAGCCGGTGCCGGTCGGTCCGCTCGGCTACTGGTACGGCCCTCCGCAGGCTCCCTACGCGCCGCCGCCCGTGCCCGGCTCCTATCCGCCACGGCCACCGGCCGGTTGAGTGGCTCATCGCAATCCAGGGTGTAGTCGCGGTCTGAACCCGCCGGTCTCCATGGTCGTGGACTTGCCGGCGCCGTTCGGGCCGAGGAACCCGGCGACGGTCCCGGGCGCGATCGTGAAGCTGAGGGAGTGCACGGCGGTGGTGTCGCCGTAGCGCTTGGTGAGCTCGCGTGCCTCGATCATGACCGGGACCGTTCTGGGGGATGGGGTGGGACGGAGTGCTCAGCAGCGGACGTTGAGGCAGGTGACCGTGCCCGCGGGTGGCGCGAGCGAAGGATGGTCGGGCGCGGGGCGGGCAGTCACGCCTGCTGCGGCGTGCGGAGCGGCTCGCTGTCGAGGCTGGCTGCCAGGGTCGCCGGCGATGCGGTGCGGCGTGGCCAGGTCCAGGCGGAGCGCAGGATGAAGACCAGGAGCAGCACCTCGATTCCGATGGAGAGGCCGTAGAAGGAGGCCCAGTCCCAGGACTCCCCTGCCGCGTTGAACACCGAGACGGGGATGTACAGCGATGCCACGACGAGGTTCGTGGCGCGGTTCACCCGGGCGGGAAGCGTCATGGAGAGCATCACCATCAGGGCCGGGATCGCTATGACCGCGACGAAAATGGTCAACAACGTCGGGCTGATGTCGAACTCAAAGACGACGCCGGCGCGGAGGTCGTCGATGACGCCGGGCTTGTAGAGGTGGAAGTAGTCGAGGTAGATGTAGAGGAACATGAAGCTGGTCCATGCTGCTGCGAGCTTGGCCCGCACCGGCATGCGCACATCTTCCAGCGTGCTCAGGGACGGCGGACTCTCTAGCGCGGTCTGGGATTGAGGCGTTCTCATCACAATGCTCCTTGGCTTGATCGGGTGGGTGCTTCCACCTTCACGGATGCCGGGCGGCGGGCACATCAGCCCCGGAGCCTGATTCGACCTGGCCGTTGGCACAGCCGAGCTCTTGTACTTTCGGCGGATACCCCGAGCACACGGGCTGCCTAGGCTGATCAGATGGCCACCAGCGCACTCCGCTCGCTGTGGGCCGAACCTCGACCCACGAATGCCCCGGACCAGGGGCCGCGGGACTGGGCCTTGGTCGCAGCACTGGTCTGCTGGTCCCTGGTGGAAGTGGTGCTTGGCCAGGCCGCCTGGACGTCGGCGAACCTGGCGCCGCGCCCGCTGCTGCTGCTCGCGACGCTCGCGGTCCTCGGCCCCCTGCTGTGGCGACGCACGCACCCGCTCGTCGCGGTTGCGGTCTCCTTCGGCACGTTGACGATCGTCGACATCGTCAGAATCCTCACCGGGTCACAAGGCGCCCTGCTGTCCAGCATCTCCGCGACGCTGATCCTGGCCTACGCCCTGTTCCGGTGGGGCTCCGGTCGGGAAGCCGTAAGCGGCCTCGGCGTCATTCTGCTCTGGCTGCCCATCACCCGCGTCGCCGACCCCACCAGCTTGGCGGAGACGGTCGCATTGTTCGCGTTCTTCCTGTTCGCCGCCGCGCTCGGCGCCGCGATCCGCTATCGGACGAAGATCCGCATCCGCGACATCGACCAGGCCAAGGCCCGCGAACGCGAACAGCTCGCTCGTGAACTCCACGACACCGTCGCCCACCACGTCTCGGGCATCGCCATCCAGGCCCAAGCGGGACGTGCCATCGCGGCCTCCCACCCCGAGCGTGCCATCGAGGCCCTGGCCATCATCGAGGACGCAGCGACCCGCACCCTCACCGAGCTGCGCGCCATCGTCGGCGTGCTCCGCGCCACACAGGACACCGAGTTCGCGCCGCAGCCCGGCGTGGCCGAGGTCGAGCAGCTCGCCACCGATGGCCAGGCGCGTCCCTGCGTCGAGGTGACGCTCTCCGGCGAGTTCGACGACCTCAACCCGGCGGTCGGGGCGGCGATCTACCGCCTGGCCCAGGAGTCCGTCACCAACGCTCGACGGCACGCCCGCCACGCGACCCAGGTCACCGTCGCCGTCACAGGTGACTCCGACCGGGTACGGCTGACCATCGACGACGACGGCTCCACCGGGGGCGGCCGCGCCCCAGCAGGCTACGGCCTGGTGGGCATGCAGGAACGCGCCTCACTGCTCGGCGGCAGCTTCCACGCAGGCCCCGCCGCCGAGCGGGGCTGGCGGGTAGAGGCGGTCCTGCCCCGAACCGGGACGCCACGATGAGCATCAGGGTCCTCATCGCCGACGACCAGCCCATCGTGCGCACCGGGCTGACGATGCTGCTCGACGCCCAACCCGACATCGAAGTGGTCGGCGCGGCCGCCGACGGGCGCGAGGCAGTCCGCCTGGCGCTCCAGCTGCGCCCCGACGTCGGCCTGTTCGACATCCGAATGCCGCTGATGGACGGCATCGAAGCCACCCGACGCCTCGCCGGCCCCGACGTCACCGACCCCCTGCCGATCGTGGTCATCACCACCTTCGACCTCGACGAGTATGTCCACGGGGCGCTCAAAGCCGGCGCCCGCGGGTTCCTGCTCAAAGACGCCGGACCGGCCCTGCTGACCCAGGCCATCCACGCCGCCGCCGACGGAGACGCACTGATCGCACCCACCGTGACTGTCCGACTGCTCGCAGCATTCGCCCACGCACAAACCTCACCACCAAGGCAGCCGATAGAACCGCTCACCGCCCGCGAGGAGGAAGTCCTCGTGCCTGTAGCCCAAGGCCGCACCAACCATGAGATCGCCAGCGAGCTCTACATCACCCCAAGCACCGTCAAAGCCCACCTCGCCAGCCTCATGCGAAAGCTCGGCGCCCGAAACCGCGTCGAGGTCGCCATGTGGGCCCACGAGACCGGCCGCATCTAACGCCGCAAAGGCTCCCGCCGCCGTTTGCCTCTATGAAAGGTATGGATATGCTCATACATAAGCTTGAGTATCTAATCGCCGGAGTCCTATTTCTATCGATCGGTTTGTTCGGCATCTTAATAGACCGCACCCAGACCCTATTCATATTCTACGTCTTAGGCTTGGTATTCTTGGTGATTGGAATTACAAGATCCACAACCACCAAAACCGGTCGGCGACCCAGCTGATCCATCGACTCTACGAATATCCGCA
>DATHAK010000173.1:0-2333 GCA_035296685.1 Blastococcus sp. | reverse complement strand
GTGCCGCCGAGGTGCACCGGGAGCCACCAGCGGTCGTCCGGACCGGCCGGCTGGTCGGGATAGGTCCGCTGGGCCTCGTCGAGCAGCTCCACCATCGCGGCCTTGGTGCGCCGCAGCAGCGACTGCACCTTCTCCCCCGGCCCGGCGACGATCGGCTCACCGAGGATCACCGTCACCGGGACGCCGCGGCGCCATTGCACCTTGTGACCCTTGGTGGCCACGCGCTGCCCGCCCCAGACCGCGGCCGGGACGATCGGCACGCCGGCGTCGACGGCCATGCGGGCGGCGCCCGCCTTGAGGTCCTTGACCGTGAAGCTGCGGCTGATCGTCGCCTCGGGGAAGACGCCGACCACCTCGCCGTCCTTGAGCGCGCGGACGGCGGACTCGAAGGCGGCGGTCCCGGCCTTCCGGTCGACCGGGATGTGCTGCATGGCGCGCATGAAGCGGCCGGCGAACCAGTGGTCGAACACGGCCGCCTTGGCCATGAACCGCACCAGCCGGTGCTGCGGGAGCGCCCCGAGGCCGAGGAAGGTGAAGTCGAAGAAGCTGACGTGGTTGCTGCAGATGATCGCGCCGCCGATGGTGGGCACGTGCTCGGAGCCGCGGACGTCGAAGCGGAAGCCGAAGAGCCCGAAGACGACCAGGGCCGCGCGGATGACGAACCGGTACGGGCGGTCGCGCCGGGGCGGCTGCGGCCCGTACAGATCGCGGCGGATGACGTCACGCCAGCTCGCCGTGTACATGGCGGGAATCTAACCCGAAAGGTTGTGCCCCGCCCGTGGTGGCCCCGCCTCCCGCCCGGCGGTGACGGCCACCGCGGCCCGGACCACGGCGGCCAGGTCGCCGCCGCTCTCCCGGTGGACCCGGCGCTGCAGGTCGGCTCCGGTGCCCCGGCGCAGCAGGGCTGCGACCCCGGCCGGAACCCGCTTGTCGTCGCCGGCGTCGGCGAGCGCCGAGCGGACGTGCTCCACCAGGTCGCCGAGGACGTCGGCGGCCGGCGCCGGGCGGCCGGTCCGCGGGTGCACCAGGTCGCCGGTCAGGCCGGAGCGGCCGGCCCGCCAGGCGGCGACGCGCAGGACCTCGGCGCGGACGGCAGGTGGGGCGAGGCCATTCGCCGCCTCCCGGGCGGCGGTCTCGACCAGGCCGCGGACGAGCCCGGCGAGGGTGACCGCGTCCTCCACGCGCAGGGCGACGTCGGCGGTGCGCACCTCGACCGTCGGCCACTTCTCGGAGAGGCGGGCGTCGAAATAGACCATGCCGGTGTCGAGCACGGTTCCGGTGGCCAGCACCTCGTCGATCAGCCGCCGGTACTCCGCGGCATCGGCGAACAGCCCCGTCGGACCGGCCGAGGGCCAGCGGTGCCACGCCTGGGACCGGTAGCTGGCGTAGCCGGTGTCGTGACCCTGCCAGAACGGCGAGTTGGCGGTCAGCGCGGTGAGGACGGGCAGCCATCCGCGGATCCGGTTGAGGACGGCGATGCCCTCGTCCTCGTCGGTCACCGACACGTGCACGTGGCAGCCGCAGGTGAGCATCTCCCGGGCGGTCATCCCGAAGGCGTCGAGCATGCGGGCGTAGCGCTCGCCCTCGGTCGGCAGCGGTTCGACGGGCACCGGTGAGGTAGCCAGGGCCGCGACGTGCGCACCGACCGCTCCGGCGGCGGCCGCGGCCCGGCCCCGCCAGTGGCGCAGCTCGTCCGCGACCATGGTCAGGCTGTCGCAGACCGGCGTGCCGAGCTCCATCTGCTGGGCCTTGAGCTCGGGCATCAGGTGCGCGCCGCGGTCGGGATCGGCGCCGTCCTCCTCCCGGTCGGCCCGGTCGTGCTCCTCGGCGTTCTGGCCCTCGCCTCGGCGCGCGGCGATCTCCAGGGCCTGTGGGCCCAGCGGTGCCGGCCGGCCCTGGTCGTCGACGACGAGCAGCTCCTCCTCCACGCCCACGGTGCGCACCCGACCATGATCACCACTGCGTCCCGACCGCGCCGGATGGGCAGGGGCGGGCCGCCCCATCGGGGCATTGTTCGATGCATCAACCGTTATCCCCAACTTCGTCCCGGCCATTCATGGTGGGACCTTCGGTCCCACTCCCCCCACTCACCTCCCAGCGTCGCCGCGGGATCCCGCAATTGCTGCTATGCCGCCCGGAGGGCGGCGACGGGGGTTGCTTCGGCAGGTGACGCCAAACTCGAGGCGCAAAACTGTTGGGGATAACGGTAGTATTTCGGTATGCGAGGTGGATGGCAGCAGCCGCTGCCGGAGATGCCTTCCCCTCCGCCCGCGCGCGCGTGGCGCCGGCTGGACGGGCCCCCCGGATACGAACCGCAGTGGCGCCGCCTCGCC
>DATHAK010000172.1:0-2932 GCA_035296685.1 Blastococcus sp. | reverse complement strand
GGCAGGGACCCGCCGGGCCCCAGCGCGCCGCTGGCGGCGAGCGCGCCGGCCTCACCCTTGCCGCAGAAGCCGTAGTCCTCGAGGGTGACGAGCACCGTGTACGTGTAGCAGTCGTAGATCTCCCGGACGTCGATGTCGTGCGGCCCGAGTCCGGCCATGGCGTAGGCAGCGGCGCTGGAGGGTGCCCCGCCGGTGACCAGCCCGAAGTCGCTGCCGCGTTCCAGGGTGTAGCCGGGATGGGCCTGACCCCAGCCGAGCACGGAGACCGAGGACTGGGCGAGGGAGGCTGCCCGCTCGGGCGTCGTCACCATGACTGCTGCCCCGCCGTTGGAGACCAGGCAGCAGTCGAGCAGGTGCAGCGGTTCGACGATCCAGCGCGACCGGTGGTAGTCCTCGAGCGTGAGAGGGGTGCGCAACTGCGCGGCCGGGTTGTCGACCGCCCACGCGCGCTGGCTGATGGCGACGGCGCCCAGGTGGTCCTGGGGCACGCCGAAGTGGGCCATGTAGCGGCTCGCCGCGAGGGCGTACCGGTGGTTGACGCTGCGGAAGCCCGAGGCGGTCTCGGCGCTGCGGAAGCCCACGGCGCGCAGCGACGACTGACGATAGGTCTCGCCGCTCGCGGCGCCCTGCTGGCGCGGAGCGTCGGCGAAGACGCAGGCGACGACCTCGGCGTCCCCGGCCAGCACCGCGGAGGCGGCCTGCGCCACCATGATCCCGGCGGACGCGCCGTAGGCGTTGACCTGGCTGAGCAGCCGCAGGTCGCGCAGGCCCAGCCTGCGGGCGAGGGTCACGTCGAGGTCGCCGCTCATCCCGGCATTGACGAGCAGCCCGTCGACGTCCCCGAGGACCAGCCCGGCGTCCGCGACCGCGAGCCGCACCGCCTCGGCGGCGAAGGACGAGGCCGTGCGCCCGTACACCTTGCCCACCTCGGTGAGCCCCGCGCCGACGATGGCGGCCGTGCGTCGCA
The DNA here is from genome assembly GCA_035296685.1 of Blastococcus sp. GTDB lineage: Bacteria > Actinomycetota > Actinomycetes > Mycobacteriales > Geodermatophilaceae > Blastococcus_B. The sequence goes on along the minus strand of DATHAK010000172.1, from coordinate 1,965 downwards.
TGCTCCAGCTCCTCGAGGTTGTTCAGGCGGCCGGCGCGGCGGCGTTGCGCTTCTCGGCGAAGGCAAGCGCGTCGCACCAGCCGGTCTGCTTGGCGATGAGGGTCCGGTACTTCATGACCACGCCTGACCGTTGAGGGTGAGCGCGCCGGTGAGCCGGTCGCCTCGACGGAAGAGGGCGACGAACCGGTCGTCGTCAGCCGTGCCCGAGACGATGCGGACCTCGTCCGCGCCGGGGACGCCGACGAACTGGATGCGTGAGTCACCGAGGTCCAGTTGGGCGGTGGCGACACCGGCGTGCTGCGGCGACTGGCTCATGCGCTGCTCCTCTATCGGTCCGGCTGCCACCACGCTAGCATTGTGACCGTACGTGCGGTCAACCATGACGTGAGCGGCACCGTCCGCCGTCCGCGGAGGAGTCCCGATGAGAAGCACCATGCAGGATGCCGAGCTCCTGGTGTCGGAGCTCCTCGCGCACGGCGAGCGCGTGCATCCCGAGGCCGCGGTCCGCCACTACTCGGAGGCCGGCACCGTGACGAGCACGTTCGCTGAGGTGAGCGCGCAGGCCCGCCGTCTGGCAGGCGCACTTCGGTCCCTGGGGGTGGAGCCCGATGACGTCGTCGCAACGCTGTGCTGGAACACACCGGCCCACCTGGCCGCCTACTTCGCCGTCCCCTCGATCGGTGCGGTGCTGCACACGCTCAACCTGCGGCTCTCGGACGAGCAGTTGGTCTACATCGTCAATCACGCCGGTGATCGGGTGGTCATCGTCGATGAAGACCTGACCCCGCAGCTGGCCCGCATACTCCCGCAGTGCCCGACGATCCGCGACGTCGTCGTTGTCGGCTCGTCGGCCGGCGCGCTGCAGTTGCTCGCAGGTCCCGCCGTCCACGACCATGACGACCTGCTCGCGGCTGCCGAGCCGGTGGAGGAGTGGCCCCGGCTGGACGAGCGCAGCGCGGCGGTCCTCTGCTATACGACCGGCACCACCGGCGACCCCAAGGGGGTCGCCTACAGCCACCGGTCGATCTATCTGCACACCCTGGGCATCTCCACGGGGAGCGCCTTCGCCTTCAGCGACGCCGACCGGGTGCTGCCGATCGTGCCGATGTTCCACGCCAACGCGTGGGGCTGGCCGTATGCCGCCTGGATCAGCGGCGCTGAGCTCGTTATGCCCGACAGGTACCTGCAGCCCGAGCACCTCGCCCGGATGATCACCGAGTACCGGGTCACGGCCGCGGCGGCAGTACCGACGATCTGGAGTGCGCTGGACTCCTATGGCGTCGAGCGGGATGCGGACTACTCGAGCCTGCGGCTCGCCGTGGCCGGCGGATCGGCGTTGTCCCCGGCACTGGCGGAGAGTTTCGCGGCGCATCACGGGGTCCGCCTGACCCAGGGCTGGGGCATGACCGAGACCAGCCCGCTCCTGACCTTCTCGCGCCCGCCCGCAGGAGCGCCCGAGCAGGAGTGGGTCCGGTTCAGCACCCGGACCGGGCGGATCGTGCCCGGGGTGCGCGCCAGGGTCGTCGACGAGGCCGGGGCCGAGTTGCCGTGGGACGGCGCGGCGGCGGGGGAGGTGGAGCTGCGGGGCCCCACGATCACCGGCTCCTACTTCCGGGTCACGTCCGCCGCGGCGGCCGACAAGTTCCGCGACGGCTGGCTGCGGACCGGCGATCTGGGGGTCATCCACCCCTCCGGCTGGGTGGAGCTGAAGGACCGGCTCAAGGACGGGATCAAGAGCGGAGGGGAGTGGATCTCCAGCGTCGAGCTGGAGAACGCCCTGGCCGCACACCCGGCCGTCGCGGAGGTGGCCGTGATCGGGGTCCCGGACCCCCGCTGGGAGGAGCGGCCCCTCGTCTGCGTGAAGCTGCGCGAGGGAGCCGCCGCCACCCCGCAGGAGCTACGCAGGTTCCTCACCGGCCGGGTGGCCCGCTGGTGGCTGCCCGAGCGGTGGGCCTTCGTCGGGGA
>DATHAK010000171.1:0-4204 GCA_035296685.1 Blastococcus sp. | reverse complement strand
GTCGTGGTGACCGAAAACGGGGAGATCCCGCTCCACCGTCACGCCGGGGGTGTCACGGGGGACGAGCACCATCGTCTGCTGCCGGTGCACCTGTGCCGAGGGGTCGGTCTTGCCCATGACGATCAGGACGGCGCAGCGCGGATCCATGGCGCCGCTGGTCCACCACTTGCGGCCGCTGATCACGTACTCGTCGCCGTCCCGCTGGATGCGGGTGGCGATGTTGGTCGCGTCGCTGCTGGCGACGGCGGGCTCGGTCATGGCGAAGGCCGACCGGATCTCACCCGCCAGCAAGGGTGCCAGCCACTCCCGCCGCTGCTGCTCGCTGCCGAGCAGGTGCAGCAGCTCCATGTTGCCGGTGTCGGGCGCCTGGCAGTTGATCGCCTCGGGGGCCAGGTCGTTGCTCCAACCGGAGAGCTCGGCGATGGGCGCGTACTCGAGCTGGGTGAGGCCGGATTCCGAGGGCAGGAAGAGGTTCCACAGCCCGCGCTTCCGGGCTTCCTCCTTGAGCTCCTCGACGACCGGTGGCAGGTCGTGGCCGTCGGGGCCGGCCTCGCGGCGGTGCGCGAGGTACGCGCTCTCAGCGGGCAGCACGCGCTCCCGCATGAAGGCCACCATCGCCTCGTGCAACTCCTGGGCACGGGCGGAGGGTGCGGGCAGCTCGTAGCCGCTCATAGCGTCTCCTGAATCTCACGAACGATGGGCGGCTTCCGACACTATGCAGGGCGCGCACCGAGCGGCACGCCGGGCGGCGCCTGCCGGGTCACACGGGGCCTCGCGACGCGGATGCCTGAGCCCGCCTACGACAGGGGCCACCGGACGCCGAGGCCGATCATCTGTACGTGGCGCGAAAAGAGGACCATGATTAAACCCATACTCAGTTGAGCCGACTCGATCCTTGTCTGGGCACATCTGACGGGAAGCGTTCGACGGGCCCCGGCACCTGCAGGGCGCCCCCGTCGCCGGCCGTCACCGGCGGGGTAGCCGTACGTCGACGGCACCAGGGCCGACCGTGACGTTGCCGGGCCCGTCCCGGGGACCAACGGAGCACCTTCGCCAGTACTGCCTTCGGTGAGGCCCTCGCAGAGAGCGGGGTGTCGCCCCACGCCATCGGCCTCGTGCTGTTCGCCGGCGTCTCGCGTGACTACCTGCCGTCCTGGTCGGTGGCGACCGAGGTGATGCGGCCGCACGGCATGGGCGGCTCCTGCGTCGGCCTGGATGTCACGATCGGCCGCCTGGGATCGCTGGCCGCCCTGGAGCTGGCCCATGGCTGACTCGCCCTTCGCGGGGGTGACCACGCCGCGGTGGTGATGGGAGAGCGGTGATCGCACACCGTCGACCTGGCGGACGCGACGACGGCGGCCATGTGGGCCTGGGCGGACGGCGGGGCGGCCATGGTGGTCGGCGTCGGGTCGGACCGTCCGCCGATCGCAGAGTTCCTCGGCGCGAAGTTCACTTCGCGGAGCGAGAGCAACGGGCACGTACTCGTGCGCTACGGGTGCGCCCGAGAGCCGACGGCACCGCCAGGCGCCGACCCCTTCGCCCGACGGGTGAGCAGCCGCGACCGCCGCGAGGTGCGTGCTGCCTACGACCAGGGATACCGGACGGGGTACTGGGCGCTGACCGATCGTCTGGGTGTGACGCGGACGCGACTGATCTGCAACAGATCACCCCGCCCACCGTGAGCGTGATAGCTGCCGGCCTGGGCTTCCCGGGGGAGCGGGTCGTGGTAACCGGCAACGAGACCGGTCACCTCGGCGCCTCCGACATGGTGGTGGGCCTCCGGCAACTGCAGACGCGCGGTGAGATCGACGGGCCGATCGCGGTCGGCGCGAGCACCGCCTACGCATGCGGGACCGGCATGCTCGTGCCGCCCGGGGACGGGTGAGGGAAACAGCGACATGGGCCTGGACGTCTACGAGGACATCGAGAACTGCTTCCCGCGGTCGTCTCCGACTGAGCCGCCGGAATTCACCCACCTGATAGCCGGCGGACCGGGCGCCAGTGCGCACGGTGCTGCGACTCGCCGGCTGGGCGATTGCTATGTTCGGCCGCGGCAGGCCACCTGCGCGACGGCTGTCCTCGGGAGAGGTGTCGATCCGTGGAAGATCTCCGCAACAGGGTCGCCTTCGTCACGGGGGGTGCCAGCGGTATCGGCCTGGCCATCGCGCGGGCGTTCCTCCAGGAGGGCATGCGGGTGGCTCTGGCCGATCGAGACGTCCCCGAACTGGACCGGCAGGTAACCGGGCTCGGCGACGCCGCCCTCGCCGTCCCCCTCGATGTGACCGACCGTGGCGCCTGGGTGGCGGCCAAGGGGACCGTGGAGCGCGCCTTCGGGCCCGTGGACGTGCTCGTGAACAACGCGGGCATCGGACCGGACGGGCGACCGCTGGCCGACATGGCCCCGGGGTCGTTCGACCGGCTCGTCGGCATCAAGCTGACCGGCACGTTCAACGGTGTGCACACGTTCGCCGGCGGGATGCGCGACCGGGGGAGCGGGTGGATCGTCAACACGGCATCCATGGCCGGCCTGACCGCCAGTGCGCGACTCGGCGCCTACACCGCCGCCATGTTCGGGGTCGTCGGGATGAGCGAGGTGCTCGCCGCAGAGCTGGCGCCCCACGGCGTCGGCGTGTCGGTGCTGTGCCCGGGCCTGGTCGAGACCCGCCTGCGGGCGACGACCCTCGCCGCGGGCAACGACGTCATCGACGGTCCCGCCGGAGCCGCGCGGCGAGGCATTCCCGCATCCGTCGTCGGCGATCTCGTCGTCGCGGGTATCCGTGCGGGGCGGCGGCACATCGTGACGCACGGCGAGTACCGGTCCCGGGTCGCCGAGCGCATGGCCACCGTCGTCGCAGCGTTCGACGACGTCCCGCACCGCTCGCAGGACGGGCGTCCGGAGCAACGAGTCCCTGAGCCTCCCACCGAGCCGGCCGGCTGAGGTTCCCGGCGGAAGAGCGCGGCGGCGATCGCGCGGGCGAGCGTCGCGCCCCCCGTGAGGTCACCGACCGACCCGGGCTGGAGCGGCGGCGGGCCGTCCGGCGGCGTCTGCACGTAAGCCGAGCGGGATCGACACCAGGACGACGGGTAGTCGAATCCCCGGCTGCGGGCCTGCGGCCCGCGGGTGCCGTAGCCGGAGCCACTCGCGTAGACCAAGCGGGGGTCGCGGGCCAACAGGTCGCCGGCCTCGATCCCGAGCTTGGCGCGGGCGTCGTCGCGCAGGTTGGTCACGAAGACGTCGGCGGCCTCGAGCAGTCGTGGAGCTGCTCGCGGCCCTCCGGCTGGCCGAGATCCATGCCCACGCTCCGCTTGCCACGGTTGGCGGCCTCGAAGAAGGGGTTGGCGCGCAAACCCGGCCGTTGGACGATCGCCATGTGGCGGGAGGCGTAGCTCCTCGACCCCGGCTGACACGCCTGACCGCGGGTCCCTGACGCTTCCCGCAAAGGCCGCTCAGAGCCGGCGGGCGCTCATTCCTCGACCCAGTTCGTGACGTTGCCGGACGCGAGCTTCGCCAGCCACCAGGGCGGCATCCGCATCGGCATCGGCACCGGCACCGACACCGCGCCGTGCTCTTCCAGCCATCGGGACCAGAGGTTGGCGTCCCCGGGGTAGGCCGAGCCGCCCGAGCCGCCCTCGGCCGCCACGAAGCCGTAGAGCTCCGCGCCCTCGGGCCCGGCGACCCAGGGACCGAACAGGTCCCCGTACTCGAGCATGATGTGCGTACCGGCGGGACAGACGTGCTCCCTGCTCCGGATCTCGCCTCTGAGGATGAAGTTGACGTGGTCGCCGTGGTGCCCGTGGTGCGGAGTCATCGCACGGGGGGTCCCACTTGTTCCAGAAGGCGATGTAGCGCGGCGACATCTCGATCCACTTCTCCCACACGGACGCCGTCGTGCCGTCCTCGAAGTTGAACCGCAACATCTCCTCGGCCGGGACGTCGTCCAGGCGTTGCCCGCTGGACCGCTGGCCGGACGTGCCGTCGACGTACGTGCTCATGACCGAGGACCGGGCGGTCGGCACGGACTGGTCGCGGCGAGTGGCTGCGACCCGGCTCGGTGGCGACCTCCGTGAACTCCCGGGGAGCCACTCGCCGTTCTACTCGCGGCCCGCGGAACTGGCCGAGCTGCTCATGTCACTCTGAGGACGCCGCGCTGCTCGGCTGACCGAAGTCGAGGTCCTTGTTCTTGTGGTGCAGGTAGGTCAGGTA
>DATHAK010000170.1:0-6096 GCA_035296685.1 Blastococcus sp. | reverse complement strand
GGGCGCGCGATCCCGGCCGGCACCGGCGTGATCAGGCCGACCCAGTGGCTCGACAGCGACGGCGAGAACAGCGGTACGGGAAGGATCCGCCGCCGCGGCAGGCCCGCCACCCGGGCGTAGCGCTGCATCATCTCGGCGTAGTTCATGACGTCAGGGCCGCCGACGTCGAAGCAGCGGTGGACCGAGGGCGGCAGCCCGGCGCACCCGACGAGGTAACGCAGCACGTCCCGCACGGCGATCGGCTGGATGCGGCTGTGCACCCACCTCGGCGTGACCATCACCGGCAGCCGCTCGGTCAGGTAGCGCAGCATCTCGAACGACGCCGAGCCCGACCCCAGGACGACCGCGGCCCGCAGCACCGCGGTGGGCACCCCGGAGCCGAGCAGGATCTCGGCCACCTCCGTCCGCGACCGCAGGTGCGGGGAGAGCTCCTCGCCCTCGGGCACGAGCGCGCCCAGGTAGACCAGGCGCCCCACCCCCGCCTCGCGGGCGGCGCGTGCCATCACCTGCGCGGTCCGCCGGTCGGTCTCCTCGAACTCCGCTCCCGAGCCCAGGGCGTGGACCAGGTAGTAGACGACGTCGACCCCCGCGCAGGCGGCTGCGACCTGGGCGGCGTCTCCCGCGTCGGCCCGGACGACGTCGACCCGGCCCGCCCACGGGTGGTCGCGCACCCGGTCGGGTGAGCGCGTCATCACCCGCACGCGGTGGCCGGCCGAAAGCAGTTCCGGCACCAGCCGGCCGCCGATGTAGCCGGTCGCCCCGGTGACGAGACAGGTCTTCGGAGCAGCCGGTGGGAGCATGTCCCCGAGTGTCGGCGTCCTCGCGGTCGGGCGCCGGTCCGGGGACGTTCCACGCTCCGGCGCCAGCCCGCCGAGGACGGCGTGTCACCTCCCGGGGCGGCACCGGTGGTGGCGGACGGGACGAAAGTGGCCCAGAAGACGCGTCAGGCCCGTGGACGGCGGCATTCCTGTCGGTCCACCCGGTATCCTGGACAGCAGAAACCGCCAGCAACCGGCTGAGCGCCGTTCTGCGCCCGTTTGCTTCCCGTGCCCGGCACGGGTGCCCGCATGCGCAGGAGTCGTGAACGAGGCGCCGGTTGCTCGACAGGAAGGCCCCACGTGGTCGCACGGCCGAAGACCGACCCCCAGACCGAGAACGCCTACTCCGGCAGTTCCATCACCGTCCTCGAGGGGCTCGAGGCGGTCCGCAAGCGCCCCGGTATGTACATCGGCTCCACCGGCGAGCGCGGCCTGCACCACATGGTCTGGGAGGTCGTGGACAACTCCGTCGACGAGGCGCTGGCCGGCCACGCCGACAAGGTGCACGTCACCCTGCTGGCCGACGGCGGCGTCCGGGTCGAGGACAACGGCCGTGGCATCCCGGTCGACATGCACCCGGTCGAGAAGCGGCCCACCGTCGAGGTCGTCATGACGATCCTGCACGCGGGCGGCAAGTTCGACGGCAAGAGCTATGCGGTCTCCGGCGGTCTGCACGGCGTCGGCGTCACCGTCGTCAACGCGCTGTCGAAGAAGCTCGACGTGCGCATCTGGCGCGACGGCACCGAGTGGCGCCAGAGCTACGACATGGCCAAGCCCGGGCCGCTGGAGAAGGTCGGCCCCACGAAGAAGCAAGGCACCGAGATCACCTTCTGGGCCGACGACGACATCTTCGAGACGACGAACTACTCGTTCGACACGATCAGCCGCCGGCTGCAGGAGATGGCCTTCCTCAACAAGGGCCTGACGATCGTCCTGCGCGACGAGCGGCCGGGGCACAGCAAGGCCGAGACCGGCATGGCCGAGGAGATCACCCTCGCCGAGGCGCCCCCGCAGCCGGGTGCCGAGGGCCAGGCCTTCGAGGCCACCGAAATCGTCTACAAGTACGACGGCGGCCTCGAGGACTACGTCAAGCACATCAACGCCAAGAAGTCGCCGATCCACAAGTCCATCGTCAGCTTCTCGGCCGACGGCGTCGGCAAGAACGACATGGCGATGAGCCTGGACGTCGCGATGCAGTGGTCCGACGCCTACTCCGAGTCGGTCTACACGTTCGCCAACACGATCAACACGCACGAGGGGGGCACCCACGAGGAGGGCTTCCGGGCGGCGCTGACCTCGATCGTGAACCGCTACGCCGTCGACAAGAAGCTGCTCAAGGAGAAGGACGAGAAGCTCACCGGTGAGGACATCCGGGAAGGCCTCGCCGCCATCGTGTCGGTGAAGATCGGCGACCCGCAGTTCGAGGGGCAGACCAAGACCAAGCTGGGCAACACCGAGGTCAAGGGCTTCGTGCAGCGGGTCTGCAACGAGCAGATCACCCACTGGTTCGAGGCCAACCCGACCGAGGCCAAGACCATCATCACCAAGGCCTCGTCGGCGGCCCGCGCCCGCCGCGCGGCGCAGGACGCCCGCAAGCTCGCCCGCAAGAACCTGCTCTCGAACAACTCGCTGCCGGGCAAGCTCGCCGACTGCCGCTCGACCGACCCGCGCAACTCCGAGGTCTACATCGTCGAGGGCGACTCGGCCGGTGGTTCGGCCAAGTCCGGCCGCGACTCGATGTTCCAGGCGATCCTGCCGATCCGCGGCAAGATCATCAACGTCGAGAAGGCGCGCATCGACCGGGTCCTCAAGAACAACGAGGTCCAGTCGATGATCACCGCCTTCGGCACCGGCATCCACGACGAGTTCGACCTGAGTAAGCTCCGCTATCACAAGATCGTGCTGATGGCCGACGCCGACGTCGACGGCCAGCACATCCGCACGCTGCTGCTCACCCTGCTGTTCCGCTTCATGCGGCCCCTGGTGGAGGCCGGCCACGTCTACCTGGCCCAGCCCCCGCTGTACAAGATCAAGTGGGGCGGCAAGGTCGGTGACGAGTACGTCTACACCGACAAGGAGAAGGAAGCCGTCCTGCGGGCCGGCGCCGAGGCCGGCCGCAAGATCAAGGACGACGCGATCCAGCGCTTCAAGGGTCTCGGCGAGATGAACGCGACCGAGCTCTGGGAGACCACGATGAACCCCGAGACGCGGATCCTGCTGCAGGTCACGCTCGAGGACGCCGCGACCGCCGACGAGCTGTTCAGCATCCTCATGGGCGAGGACGTCGAGGCCCGCCGCAGCTTCATCACCCGCAACGCCAAGGACGTCCGCTTCCTCGACGTGTGAGCGGACCCCGTCCTCGACCCGTGACTTCTGTGCGCCGATTTCTGGAGACCTGAACCGTGACCGAAACTCCTAGCCGCGACCGCGTCGAGCCGGTCGACCTCCAGCAGGAGATGCAGCGCAGCTACATCGACTACGCGATGTCGGTCATCGTCGGCCGCGCTCTCCCGGAGGTGCGCGACGGGCTCAAGCCCGTGCACCGCCGGGTGCTGTACGCGATGTACGACCAGGGCTTCCGCCCCGACCGCAGCTACGTGAAGTGCGCGCGCGTCGTCGGTGAGGTCATGGGTAACTACCACCCGCACGGCGACTCGGCGATCTACGACGCCCTCGTGCGGCTGGCCCAGCCCTGGTCGATGCGGTACCCGCTGATCGACGGGCAGGGCAACTTCGGCTCCCCGGGCAACGATCCGGCCGCGGCCATGCGTTACTGTGTCACCGGCGACACGCTTATCCGTACCGTTGACTCGACGGTGACGATGGCGGAGCTCGCCGAGGGCATGGCGCCCAACACCGAGCGCGAGATCGGGATCAAGGTCCTCGACCGCAACGGCGACCCCGTGCTCGCCAGCACGGTGTTCCACTCGGGGACCCACCCGGTCAAGCGCCTGACCACCACCCGCGGTTATTCGCTCACAGGAACCGGCAACCACCCGGTGCTCTGCCTGGTGAGCGTCCTCGGGGTTCCGACCCTGCTCTGGAAGCTGCTCGACGAGATCCGCCCGGGCGACCGCGTCCTCCTGCAGCGCACGCCGCGCGAGGAGGTCGACGTCCCGTCCGCCGGAGACGCTGACGCCGCCCTCTTGGCCGGTGCCTTCGTGAGCGAGGGCTTCGTCTCGACCGGGCGGGCTGGGTTCAACAACCTCGACGGCGAGTTCTTCGACGCCGTGGTGGGAGCCTTCGACCGGCATGTCGGCGGGCGGCGTTACGTCTCGTCGCGCGTCATCAGCTCGGGGAACGTCCTGCACGAGCTCGACATCCACGATCTCAGTGCTCTCGAGCGGACCGACCTCGGGGAAATGGTCGGTCAGCGCAGCGCCGCCAAGCAGGCGCCGACCTTCATCTGGCAGTCGACGAGCGGGACGCGGCGGCTCTTCCTGCAGACGTTGTTCGAGGGCGACGGCTCGTCCTCGCTCCTCCGGCGGAACACGATCCAGATCAGCTACTCGACGCGCAGCGACCGGCTGGCCCGCGAGGTGCAGCAGTTGCTGCTCGAGTTCGGCGTCGTCTCGAGCCTCTGCCGGTACGCCAAGGGCGAGATCAAGGTCGTCATCACCAACCGGCGTGACGCGAGGCTGTTCGCTCAGAATGTCGGCTTCTACCGCCGCAAGCAGGCGAAGCTCGAGGCCGAGCTGGCTCAGGTGTCGGCGTCCAGCACCGCGATGTCCGACGACCATGTGCCGTTCGTCGCCGAGTTCCTGCGGCTGACCGGCGCCGAGCGCTGGACCGAGCGTGACTGGCTGCGCCGCCACAACGTCGACAGGATCGAGCGGTGGGAGCGTGACCGGGAGCTGATCGAGGCCCGGGTCACCAACGCCGAGGCCCTCGAGGTCGTCGCGCCCTTGGTCGACGGTCGATTCCACTACGCCGAGGTTGCCTCGGTCGAGGACGCCGGTGAGGCGCCGGTCTTCTCCTTGAAGGTGGAGACCGACGACCACGCGTTCGTGACCAACGGCTTCGTCAGCCACAACACCGAGGCCCGGCTCACCCCGCTGGCCATGGAGATGCTGGCCAACATCGACGAGGAGACCGTCGACTTCCAGCCCAACTACGACGGCAAGAACCAGGAGCCGCTGGTCCTGCCGGGCCGCATCCCCAACCTGCTGATCAACGGCTCGGCCGGCATCGCCGTCGGCATGGCGACCAACATGCCGCCGCACAACCTGCGCGAGGTCGCCGCGGCCGTCTTCTGGATGCTCGAGCACCCCGACGCCGAGCCCGAGGAAGCCCTCACCGCCTGCATGGAGCGGATCAAGGGCCCGGACTTCCCGACCTACGGCCTGATCGTCGGCCGCGAGGGCATCGAGGAGGCCTACCGGACCGGTCGCGGCTCGGTGCGCATGCGCGCCGTCGTCACCGTCGAGGAGGACAGCCGCGGCCGCGTGCAGCTCGTCGTCACCGAACTGCCGTACCAGGTCAACCCGGACAACCTGGCCGAGGCGATCGCCGACGCGGTCAAGGAGGGCCGGCTCCAGGGGATCAGCGAGATCGCCGACGAGTCCAGCGACCGCGTCGGTCGCCGGCTGGTCATCACGCTGCGCCGCGACGCCGTCGCCAAGGTCGTGCTGAACAACCTCTACAAGCACACCCAGCTGCAGACCACGTTCGGCTGCAACATGCTCTCGATCGTCGACGGCGTCCCGCGGACGCTGCGCCTGGACGAGCTGGTCCGCCTGTACGTGAACCACCAGATCGAGGTCATCCAGCGACGCACGCGCTACCGGCTGCGCAAGGCCGAGGAGCGCGCGCACATCCTGCGCGGCTACGCCAAGGCCCTCGACCAGCTCGACGCCGTCATCGCGCTCATCCGCAGCAGCCCCTCGGCCGACGACGCCCGTACCGGGCTGATGGAGCTGCTCGACGTCGACGAGATCCAGGCGACCGCGATCCTGGACATGCAGCTGCGCCGGCTGGCCGCCCTCGAGCGGCAGCGGATCCTCGACCAGCTGGCCGAGATCGAGCGCGAGATCGCCGAGCTCGAGGCGATCCTCGCCTCCCCCGAGCGGCAGCGGCAGATCATCCACGACGAGCTGGCCGAGATCGTCGAGAAGTACGGCGACGACCGCCGCACGCAGTTCGTCGCCAACGACGGCGACGTCTCGATGGAGGACCTCATCGCGGAGGAGGAGGTCGTCGTCACCATCACCCGCACCGGCTACGCGAAGCGGACGAAGAGCGACCTCTACCGCTCGCAGCGCCGCGGCGGCAAGGGCGT
>DATHAK010000169.1:0-2301 GCA_035296685.1 Blastococcus sp. | reverse complement strand
GACGTCGTCCGGCGGCTCGGTGTCCTCGGTGATGTCGAGCCGGGTGCCCAGGGCCAGCCGCAGGTCGTTCGTGCTGCGCAGCCACGCCGACGCCTGGTCGGCGTCGAGCCGCACCTCTCCCCCGTCCTCGGGGAGGGTGGCCCGGACGGTGGCCAGGTCGTCGGCCTTGCCGCTGCGCAGCGAGGCCTCGGTCAGCTCGCGGTAGTCGGCGGCGAGCTCGGGGTCGCCGCGGTGCCCTTCGGGCAGCAGCCGGGCGATGACCGGGTCGCCGGCCACGTCGTCGGCGTCCGCCTCCAGCAGCTGCTCGAGCTGGTCGAGCAGCAGGCCCATGATCCCGGCCTCGGCCGGCTCCAGGCGCGCGACGACGTCGCCGCCCCGGGCGGCGCGGAACGCTCTCACGAGTCGCGCTGGTAGCTGGCCCACAGGCCGTAGGCGTGCAGCCGGCTGGTGTCGTGTTCCATCCGCTCCCGCGGGCCCGAGCTCACGATCGCCTTGCCCTCGTGGTGCACCTGGAGCATCAGCTTCGTGGCCGTCGGCTCGTCGTAGCCGAACAGCTCCTGCAGCACGAAGGTCACGTAGGTCATCAGGTTGACCGGGTCGTTCCACACGACGGTCACCCACGGCCGGTCGAGGTCGTGCTCCTCGTCGACCGTGGTGTCCGGGGTGCGTTCAGGCGCGAGCGGTCCGGCCACACCTGCAGCTTAGGACGCCGGTCGCGGCAGCTCGCCCTACGCTTCCGGATCATGGCCGTGGACACGGGGCTGACTCCACCACCCGCCCCCGCACTCTTCACCGACCGGTACGAGCTGACGATGATCGCGGCGGCCCTGGCCGACGGCACCGCCGACCGCGACTGCGTCTTCGAACTCTTCGCCCGACGGCTCCCGCACGGCCGCCGCTACGGCGTCCTCGCCGGCACCGGCCGGTTCCTGGAGGCCCTGCCGCACTTCCGGTTCGACGACGACGTGCTCGACGCCCTGCGCGAGCAGGGCCTCACCGACGAGCGGCTCCTGGACTGGCTGGCCGGCTTCCGGTTCTCCGGCGACGTCGACGGCTACGCCGAGGGCGACCTGTACTTCCCGGGGTCACCGGTCCTCACCGTCCGGGCGCCCTTCGCCGAGGGCGTGCTGCTGGAGACCCTCGCCCTGTCGGTGCTCAACCACGACAGCGCGATCGCCTCAGCGGCCGCCCGGATGGTCGCCGCCGCCTGCGAGCGTCCCTGCATCGAGATGGGTTCCCGCCGGACCCACGAGGAGGCGGCGGTCGCGGCCGCCCGGGCGGCGTACCTGGTGGGCTTCGGCACCAGCTCCAACCTCGAGGCGGGCCGGCGGTACGGCGTCCCGACGGCCGGCACCAGCGCCCACGCCTTCACGCTCCTGCACGACGACGAGGTGTCCGCCTTCCGAGCCCAGGTGGCCACCCTCGGCCCCGGGACGACGCTGCTCGTGGACACCTACGACGTCGACCAGGGCATCCGCAACGCCGTCGAGGTCGCCGGGCCGGAGCTCGGCGGGATCCGGCTGGACTCGGGCGACCTGCCGACGCTGGCCACCCACGCCCGCGAGCTGCTCGACTCGCTCGGTGCCACGAGGACCCGCATCGTGGTGACCAGCGACCTCGACGAGTACGCGATCTCTGGGCTGATGGCGGCCCCCGTCGACGGCTACGGCGTCGGCACGTCGTTGGTGACCGGGTCGGGGGCGCCGACCGTCGGGATGGTCTACAAGCTCGTCGAGCGCGACGGGGTGCCGGTGGCCAAGAAGTCGAAGGACAAGGTGTCCGTCGGCGGCCGGAAGTTCGCCGTCCGCCGGCATGACGCGGACGGGACGGCGACCGCCGAGGTGGTCAGCAGCCGGCCGATCGACCCCCGCGACGGCGACCGGAACCTGGTCGTGCCCCTCGTGCGCGGCGGCAAGCTGTGCCGGGAGCTGTCCCCGCGCGAGGCGCTGGCCGAGGCGCGCGCGCTCCACGAGCGGGTCCGGCAGGCACTGCCGCAGGAGGCGTGGGCACTTTCCCGGGGGGAGCCGGCGTTGGAGACGGTGAGCGCGTGAGCGAGGAGGCGGCATGACCCGGGCTCTGGTCGTCGTCGACGTGCAGAACGACTTCTGCGAGGGCGGCAGCCTCGCGGTCAACGGGGGCGCCGCCGTCGCCGCCGCGATCTCGGCGCACATCCCGGCCGCCCGCTACGACCACGTCGTCGCGACCCGCGACCACCACATCGACCCCGGCCGCCACTTCGCCGAGCAGCCTGACTTCCTCGAGACCTGGCCGGCGCACTGCGTCGTCGGCACCGGCGGCGTC
>DATHAK010000168.1:0-2539 GCA_035296685.1 Blastococcus sp. | reverse complement strand
GCTCTTGAGCGCGCGCGGCACCGTCTGGTTGACGATCTGCATGGAGCCGCCGCCGACCAGCTTCTTGAACTTGACCAGCGAGAAGTCCGGCTCGATGCCGGTCGTGTCGCAGTCCATCATGAAGCCGATGGTGCCGGTGGGCGCCAGGACCGAGGCCTGCGCGTTGCGCCAGCCGTTGTCGGCCCCGATCTCCAGGCACTCCTGCCACTGCTGCGTGGCGGCCTTGAGCACGTCGGCGTCGTCGGCGCCCACGGGGCGGATGGCGTCGTTGGCCGCGGCGTGCTTGCGCATGACCCGGGCGTGGGCGTCGGCGTTGCGGGCGAAGCCTTCGTAGGCCCCGACGATGCCGGCGAGCTCGGCCGAGCGGCGGTAGGCGGTGCCGGTCATCAGCGAGGTGATCGCCGCCGCGAGGGTCTGGCCCCCGCGCGAGTCGTAGGCGTGGCCGGTGGCCATGAGCAGCGCACCCAGGTTGGCGTAGCCGATGCCCAGCTGGCGGTAGGCCCGCGTGGTCTCGGCGATCGGCTGGGTCGGGAAGTCGGCGAAGCAGATCGAGATGTCCATCGCGGTGATGACCAGCTCGACGGCCTTCACGAAGTTCTTGGTGTCGAACGTGCCGTCGTCCTTCAGGAACTTCATGAGGTTCAGCGACGCCAGGTTGCACGAGCTGTTGTCGAGGCTCATGTACTCCGAGCACGGGTTGGACGCATTGATGCGGCCGGTCTCTGGGTTGGTGTGCCAGTCGTTGATCGTGTCGTCGTACTGGATGCCCGGGTCGGCGCACTCCCAGGCGGCCTGGGTGACCTTGCGGAAGAGCGTCTTGGCGTCGACGGTCTCGATGACCGAGCCGTCGATGCGGGCCCGCAGGCCGAACTCGGCGCCGTCCTCCACCGCGCGCATGAACTCGTCGGAGACGCGGACGGAGTTGTTGGCGTTCTGGTACTGGACGCTGGTGATGTCCTTGCCGCCGAGATCCATGTCGTACCCGGCGTCGCGCAGCGCGCGGATCTTGTCCTCCTCGCGCGCCTTGGTCTCGATGAACTCCTCGATGTCGGGGTGGTCGATGTCGAGGACGACCATCTTGGCGGCGCGGCGGGTCGCCCCACCGGACTTGATGGTGCCGGCCGACGCGTCGGCGCCGCGCATGAAGCTGACCGGGCCCGAGGCGGTCCCACCGGAGGAGAGCAGCTCCTTCGAGGAGCGGATGCGGGAGAGGTTGAGGCCGGCGCCGGAGCCGCCCTTGAAGATCAGGCCCTCCTCGCGGTACCAGTTGAGGATCGAGTCCATCTCGTCGTCGACGGCGAGGATGAAGCAGGCGCTGACCTGCTGCGGAGCGCTCGTGCCCACGTTGAACCAGACCGGCGAGTTGAAGCTGAAGTACTGGTGCATGAGCATCCAGGTCAGCTCGTGCTCGAAGATCTCGGCGTCGCCCTCGCTGGCGAAGTAGCCGTGCTCGCGCCCGGCCGCGCCGTAGGTGAGCACGACCCGGTCGATGAGCTGCCGCAGGCTGCTCTCGCGCTGCGGGGTGCCGACCGCACCGCGGAAGTACTTCGTGGTGACTATGTTGGTGGCGTTGATGCTCCACTCGGCGGGGAACTCGACGCCGCGCTGCTCGAAGTTGATCGAGCCGTCACGCCAGTTGGTCATGACGACGTCGCGGCGCTCCCAGGCCACCTCGTCGTAGGGGTGCACGCCGGCGGTGGTGAAGACGCGCTTGATCTTCAGACCCTTCCCCCGCGTCGGCGCCTTGGCGCCACGACGCGTACGGCCTGACAAGCGATCCTCGGTCTCGGTCACGGAGCTCTCCTTGGTGTCGTGACTCGGCGGCTGGGGAAGAGCCGCTTTCTGGTCGTGCACTGGTTGTGTTGTAGCGGTCGGTACTGACAGTTCTCAGGTGCTGCTGGGGCCGGCGGCGGCGCCCGCCTGGCGGGGCGCGGGACCGCGCCGACGGACGAGCGGCGGGCTGTCCTGCATGCCCGGGAGCGGAGGGGTTCCCCCGCTGAGGTGGCGCGCCCGGAGCTCGGTGATCTCCTTCTCGAAGTCCTCGAGCGACGTGAACGCGCGGTACACGCTCGCGAAGCGGAGGTAGGCCACCTCGTCGAGCTCGCGCAGCGGCCGGAGGATGGCCAGGCCGACCTCGTTGCTCGGCACCTCGGCCGCACCGGTGGCTCGGACGGCGTCCTCCACCTGCTGCGCGAGCAGCTGGAGCTGGTCCTCGTCGACCGGACGGCCCTGACAGGCCCGCCGGACGCCGGCGACCACCTTCGACCGGTTGAAGGGCTCGCTGACGCCGCTGCGCTTGACGACGGCGAGCACCGCCTCCTCGACGGTGGTGAACCGGCGACCGCACTTCGGGCACGAGCGGCGGCGGCGGGTCGTCGCCCCCTCGTCGGCCTCTCTCGAGTCGATGACCCGGCTGTCGGCGTTGTGGCAGAACGGGCAGCGCACGGTGGTTCACCTCCTCTCCGGTCGACCCGTCCGGGACCGTCCTGTGGACCCTCCTGGGGACATCCGGTGGATGCCCCGGGGAGAACCTGAGGAC
>DATHAK010000167.1:0-14606 GCA_035296685.1 Blastococcus sp. | reverse complement strand
GTCCGGTCGCGCCTGTCCGCGGCATCTGTGGACGGCGACCGAGGCATGGCCCCTCCAGTGCGCATTCCAGCGTGCGGAATGCCTACTGGAGGGACCGTGCTCGACCCCTGCGACGGGGCTGTCAGCGGTAGTTGTCGAACTGCAGGGCGACGTCGAGGTCGGCCCCGCGCAGCAGCTGCTGCACCGCCTGCAGGTCGTCGCGCTTCTTGCCGCTGACCCGCAGCTGGTCGCCCTGGATCTGGGCCTGCACGCCCTTGGGGCCCTCGTCGCGGATGAGCTTGGCGATCTTCTTGGCGGTGTCGGACTCGATGCCCTGCTTGATCCGGGCGGAGATCTTGTAAGTCTTGCCGGAGGACTGCGGCTCGTCGGCGTCCAGCGACTTCAGCGAGATGCCGCGCTTGATGAGCTTCTCCTTGAAGACCTCGAGGGCCGCGGCCACCCGCTCCTCAGTGTCGGCCTGCAGCGTCACCCCTGCATCGCCGGCCCACTCGATGGTGGCGTTGGTGCCGCGGAAGTCGAAGCGCTGCGACAGCTCCTTGCCCGCCTGGTTGAGGGCGTTGTCGATCTCCTGCCGGTCGACCTTGCTCACGACGTCGAAGGACGCGTCGGCCATGGCTCTTCCTCTCCGCTGCGGACGCCGGCTCGGGGGGGCCGAGGGCGCCGTCCGCCGTCTTGTATTCTCCTCCGGTACCACCGCACGGCGGGTTGCCCGAGTGGCCAATGGGAGCGGACTGTAAATCCGTCGGCTTAGCCTACGAAGGTTCGAATCCTTCACCCGCCACGCCTGGTCGCGACGGCCCCCGACCCTCCGGTCGGGGGCCGTTCTCCGTCAGGGCAGGGTCGGTGCGCGGGCGCTCGCGACGGCCGTGCGCTCGAGCGGTTCCCCACCCAGGAAGAGCCAGCCGAAGGCGATCTCCACCTCGCGGGTGCAGTGCACGGTCACCTCGACGCCGTCGGTCTCGGCCGACCAGGAGTCGAGAAGTGTGCCGCCGTCGGCGAGCTGGTCGGCGACGGCGGCCTGGGCGGTGGCGCGGCTGAGCGGCAGCTCGGCACCCACCCCGTTCCGGTAGACGGCGGCCTCGTCGGTGCTGTTGGCGGCCGCGAGCGCCGCGCCGTCGCAGACCGACTGCACGTCCAGCTGCTCCAGGAAGGCGTCGGACGCGGCGATCGCCCCGAAGGTCATCAGCGCCGCCACCGTCCAGCACACCAGGACGAACGGCAGCGTCGACCCACGTTCGGCGGCCGCCGGGTCCCTGCGCACGCGGGGGAGCGTAGGCAGGCGCGCGGTTGTCCACTGCCTGTGGACAGAGCCTGTGGACACTGTGGACACCCGATCGGGTGGTCCCGGACCGCACGGCGGCCACCTGTGGACGACGTCAGCGAGGGAACGGCGTCGGCGGACACACTCCGGCCATGTCGATCGAGGTCCCGGCCGCCGAGGTGCATGCCCTCTCCGGCCGGCTGGTGCGGTCCGCCGAGGAGGCCGACGACGCCGGCGCCCGGCTGGGCGGCACGCACGGGGTCGGGGAAACGCTCCGGGTCGCGGTCGAGTCGTTCCTCGACTGCCACCGCGCGGGCGCCGCAGCGATGGCGGGGGAGCTGCGCTGGCTGGGCGGCACGATCGCGGCGGTGGCCGACTCCTGGCTGGCGCTCGACGGCTCGCTGCTGGCGGAACCGGGACAGGTCGAGCCCCGGTGAGCGTCTTCCTTCCCGCGCCCGTGCCGCTCGACCTGCCCCCCGGCTCTCCCGACGGCGTGGGCGACCTGGCGCGGGTCGTGGCGAGCGCCGCCTTCCGCCTGGCGCTGCTGGACGGGCACCTGGCCGGGCCGGCCGCCTGGGCCCCGGGCTGGCTGGGCGACGACGCCGGGGCCGCGGTGGCCCAGCTCGGCCGCCTCGCGCAGCTCGTGCGCGACGCGTCGTCGGCCCTCGACACCGTCGCAGGGCGGCTCGCGGAGCACTCCGAGGCGCTCGAGTCGGCCCGCGCGTTCGTGCGTTCTCTCCAGGAGCACCAGGAGGCCGACTTCTCCGTGGCCGAGTACCGGCTCGCCCGGCTGGTCGACCCCGCCGCCCAGATGAGCAGCGTCACCGAGGACCCGCAGGCGGTCGCCGTCGTCGACGAGCTGGAGGCGGCGGAGGCGGGACGGCGCCGGCAGCACACGGCGGTGCTCGAGGAGGTGGCCGCCGACGCGGCGCGGACGGCGGCCGTGCTCGCCGACGCCTCCTCCGTCGTCGGCGGGACGGGGCAGCGCGGCGACGAGATCCGCGCCGTCGTCCATCTCGCGACGCTCCTGCCCGGCTGGGGCGACCGGGAGCTCGCCACGCGCGGGCGCGATCTGGCAGGGGAACTCCTCGCCATGCCGTCCATGGAGGAGCGCCAGTCGCTCGCACGCGACGCGGCGCCGTTCGTGACCCGTCCGGCTTTCGCCGGCGCGCTCCTCGCCGGCCTGGGTGAGGACGGGATCCGGGATGCGTTGTCCCTGCTCGGTGACACGCCTGTGGCCGAGGGAAGGGAGATGGCCCGCCTGGTCGCCGCTGCGTTCGGCGCCGCGGAGCCAGGCGCATCGCCCGGCGACCCGGTGGACGCCGCCCTGCATGCGGTCTACGTCGATCCGGACGACCCGGAGCGCGAGGCGGACCTGATCGCGATGGGTCTCGCCGCCGTGCTCGCCTCTGGTGCCGCGAGCCACACGGGTGGACCGCGCCCGGAGACCGTCGTCGGCTGGGCGCGGCAGATGCTCGCCCGGGAGCGGATGCAGGCGGCCGGGGCCGCGGGTCCACGGGCGGTCGACCGCGCGTACGGCGGGAGCGACGACGACCGGCCGACCGATCCGCTCGCTCGGGTGGTCGAGAACCTGGTGGACTGCGAGGACCCTTCGTTCGCCGCCGGATTGATGCGCGACCGCGAGGCATGGGAGGGACTCCTCTCCCGCCCCTGGGACGACGCCGGCGCTGGCCTGACCGAGCTCGTGGCCCGCGCCGGCGCGGACGGCGGAAGCGCCGGTGATGCCGCTGTCCGGGCCGGCCTGGCCTCGGTGGGCGGAGGGCTGTTCGAGGGCGACCCCGCCGACCGCACGGTCAACCGCGACCTCGTCGACGTGGTCGCCCCGGCACTGGGCGAGGCGGTGGCCGCGCACCTCCCGGTCGTGACGTCGGCCCTGACTGCGGTGGCGCACGAGCCGCTGCCGGACGGCACCGGGGACCTCGTGCGTGGGCTCGGCTACCTGACCGTCGACACCACTGCCGCGGCAGCCATCACCGCGTCGCTGCGCGACTGGGCGCTCGTCCAGCCGCACGACCTCAGCGGGACGAGTGCCGTCGCGCCCCTGCGGGCCGTGGCGGTGCCCAGCACCTTCGTGGCGGTCCGGCAGTACGGACAGCGGCTCGCTCATGCCCTGGACTGCTTCGAGGACAAGGCGGCCGCCGAACTGCGGCAGTTCCGGTGGGACGCCACAGCCGGCCTCGCCTCCAATGTCGTCCCCGGGCTGGTCGGGGTGGGCGCGGGCGCGCTCGAGGGCTACCTGGCCATCTGGTGGGACATGGACGGGACCTGGGACGACCGCGTCGACCGAAGACCGGTGCTCGATGCCGGCGACGCCGCACGGGCGGCGTTCGATGGCCTGACGGCGGAGGAATCGGTGCAGGCCAATGCGGTATCGCAGCAGGCCAGAGCCGCCTACGAGCGGGCGAGCGAGGTCCTGGGCCGGCCGAAGGCGCCCGTCTCGCCCGAGCACGACTACTGGGAGCCGGCCACGGGAGGGCTGTCGGACCTCGCGGAGGACAGACTCACGCGCGACAAGCAGGCGCCCCGGCGACCCAGGGTCTCGTGGTTGTCACTCGTTAGGTGACAAGCCGTCCAAATTCGCTCACGCAGAGCGACGGCACGACACCGGGACACGCCGCCGTGATCTTCGGTGCTTGTTCGGACGGGTGACGGGAAGCAGTGTCTCCAGCGCGGTCCGTACTGAACGACGCTCTGCCCCCGCGCGTAGGTGGCTGCCGCATCACTGCAGTCAGTCATGCCTAGAGGAGGCGTCATGAGTTCTTCCCCTGTCCGCACCGCCCGCTGGAGCCGCACCGCCCGTTGGAGCCGCACCGCTCGCTGGAGCTGAGCCCCCTCGACGCCCGGCGGCGTGGGTGTGATCAGCCACCCGCTCCGCCGGGCTCGTCAGTCCTCGGGAGGGCGCCCGGCCGCTGTTAGCCTCGGCGCCGCCCTTCCCCTTCCCGAGAAATCCCGGTGACGTTGGCCGAGCCCGAGCTGCCGCCTGCCTCCCGATGGCTGTCGGCGCAGCAACGCGCCTGGACGATCGCCCTCGGTGGCAGCCTCGTCGCCTTCGCCTTCGCCGCCCTGGCTCTGCCGACGGCTTTCCTGCCGTTCAGCCCGGCCGTCCTCGTCGTCGCCGTGCTCTTCGTGGTCAGCGAATCGATCACCATGCACGTCGAGTTCCGGCGGCAGACCTACACGTGGTCGCTGGCCGAGCTCGCCCTGGTCATCGGGCTGGTGGAGGTCGGTGGGTTCTGGGCCACGCTGGCGTGGGTCGCCGGGCTCGCCGTCCTGATGATCGTACAGGCCTATCCGCCGGCCAAGGCGGTCTTCAACCTCGCGATGGCCCTGCTGCACGGGTCGGTCGCGGTCCTGGTGCTCGCCGCGCTCCCGGAGGTCCGGATCACCGAGCCGCTGGGCTGGTTCAGCCTGGTCCTCGCCGTCCTCGTGGCCAATCTCGTCGTCGCGCTGATGATCACCGTGGCGATCATGGGCACCGCGGGCTATCCCGGCCCGCAACTCTGGCGCGAGCAGCTCACCCCGATCGCCGTGGTGTCGCCGGTCGTGGTGTCGGTGGGGATCATCGCGCTGCTGTTGTCCTCCCTCAGCCCCTGGGCGTGGGTGCTCGTGCTCCCGGTCCTCTCCGTCGTCGGCCTGCTGTTCCGCCGGTTCGGCAAGGTCTCCCGCAAGGGCAACAGCGTCGAGCGGGTCTACGACTTCGCCCGTCGCGTGGAACAGGTACCGCCGGACGAGTCCGGGACCCAGCAGATCGTCGAGGCGGTCCGCGAGCTGCTCAACGCCGAGCGGGTGGCCCTGTGGCTGCCGCCCTACCTCGACGAGGAGCCGCGGCTCGTGGTCTCGGCCGAGAACGGGGCGGTCTGGTACGACGGGCCGGGCGACCCGGACGACGTCTTCCGCCGCCGCGCGGTCGCCTCGACCGACGGCCCGCTGCTGGTCTCCCTGGCCCGGGCCGACCACGAGGAGGTCGCCGCCCTCGGCCGCCGCGGGGTCTCCGACCTGCTGGGCGCCCCGGTGATGACCGCGGCCGGTGAGCCGGGCTACCTGGAGGTCTGCGACCGGCGCAGCGACGTGGTGTCGTTCGCCGACAGCGACCGGGCCGCGCTGGACTCGATGCTCACCCACGTCAACGCTGCCATCCGGCACCAGCAACTGCTCACCCAGATCCGCTACGACGCCGACCACGACCGCCTGACCGGGCTGCCGAACCGGCAGCGACTGGCCGCCGAGATCGACCAGCTGCTCGCGGCGGACCCGGTCGGCGCCCGCGCCGGCCTGATCCTCGCCGCCCTGCGCAACTACACCGACGTCACCGACACCCTGGGGCACGCCGCGAGCGACGAGCTGCTGCTCGTGACCGCCGGCCTGCTGCGCGAGCACGCGCCACCGCAGGCGCTGGTCGCCCGGATGGAGGGCGAGCAGTTCGCCGTCCTCCTCCCGGGACTGTCCCTCGCCGCCACCGAGCGCGCCGCCCGGCGGCTGCGCGAGGCCGCGTCCACCCGGTCCCGGGTGGCCGGCCTGGACCTGGAGGTGACC
Source organism: Blastococcus sp. (assembly GCA_035296685.1). Lineage (GTDB taxonomy): Bacteria > Actinomycetota > Actinomycetes > Mycobacteriales > Geodermatophilaceae > Blastococcus_B. Next base: position 8,791 of record DATHAK010000167.1, on the reverse strand, counting down.
CTGACGATCGGCGTCGCCGCCGCGCCGGTGCACGGCACCGACTCGGGGATGCTGATGCAGCGCGCCGACGTCGCGCTCCTCGCCGCGGCGGACTCCGGGGGCGTCGCCAGCTACCACCCCGTGCTCGACCAGCAGAGTCTCCGGCGCCTCCAGCTCGGCACCGAGCTCGAGCAGGCGATGGCCGACGGACAGATCAGCGTCGTCTTCCAGCCGATCATCGACGCCCAGAGCTCCGACATCGTGTCCGTGGAGACGCTCGTCCGCTGGGCCCACCCCCGCTACGGCTCGATCCCGCCCGACGACTTCATCCACCTCGCCGAGCAGATCGGTCGGATCGGCGCGGTCACCGACCACGTGCTCGACCTGGCGCTCGCGCGGTGCCGTCGCTGGCTCGACCAGGACATCGCGCTCTCGGTGGCGGTGAACCTGTCGGTGCACTGCCTCACCGAGCCCGATCTCGTCACGCGCGTCCGGGCGGCCCTGCAGCGGCACGGCGTCCCCGGGGAGCTGCTGACCCTGGAGCTGACCGAGGGCAGCGTCGTCGACGACTCGGTGCGCGACAGCACCGTGCTCGCGGACCTGCACGGCCTGGGCCTGCGACTGTCCATGGACGACTTCGGCACCGGCTACTCGTCGCTGTCGCAGCTCCGGCAGCTGCCCATCGACGAGGTCAAGATCGACAAGTCCTTCGTGCTGGGGATGTCGACCAGCCAGGGGGAGTCGTTCATCGCCCGCTCGATCATCGAGCTGGCGCACAACCTGGGGCTGCGCGTGGTGGCCGAGGGCGTGGAGGACGAGCTGACCCGCAACCTGCTGGCCGACATGGGCTGCGACAAGCTGCAGGGCTTCCTCGTGAGCCGGCCCCTGCCAGACGACCGGCTCGAGAGCTGGCTCCTCGCGCGCACCGGCGTGCGGTCGGCGGGTCCGGGTGCCACCCACCGGCGCCTGTTCGTCCGGACCTGATCCGCCGCGCCGACCCCCTCGTGGCGCTGCGCCCGGTGCGAGGTAGAGTCTCCGACGGCTCTTCGAGCACGCCCCTTTAGCTCAGTCGGCAGAGCGTCTCCATGGTAAGGAGAAGGTCTACGGTTCGATTCCGTAAAGGGGCTCTGGAACACTGGAACGACCAGCCGGTCCTGTCGCGAGACCGGGCCGCACGGTCATCCTGGCGGTGTAGCTCAGCCTGGTAGAGCAAGCGGCTCATAATCGCTGTGTCACCGGTTCAAGTCCGGTCACCGCTACTCCCGACGGACCCCGCCTCACCGGGGTCCGTCCGCATGTTGCACCACCCGGACCGGCACGTCGCCGGCCCGGGACCGACAAGGCTAGGAGCGCTCCGTGGCAGCCACCGACATCCGTCCCAAGATCACCCTGGCGTGCCAGGAGTGCAAGAACCGCAACTACATCACCCGCAAGAACCGGCGCAACGACCCCGACCGGCTCGAGCTGATGAAGTACTGCCCGCGCGAGCGCAAGCACACGCTGCACCGCGAGACCCGCTGACCTAGATCAGCCGCAGACGCGAGAGGGCGGGAGCATGGCGCTGGACCGGGATCTGGTCGGGCGCAGCTACCCGCCCTCCGCCGTCTACGAGGTCGGCCGGGCGAAGATCGCCGAGTTCGCCGCCGCGATCGGCGACGGCTCCCCGCTGTACCGCGACGCCGAGGCGGCCCGGGCGGCCGGCCATCCCGATGTGATCGCACCGCCGACGTTCGCCATCGCGGTCAGCCTCGAGGCGGCGATGGTGGTGCTCGACGACCCCGACGTCGCGATCGACTACAGCCGCGTCGTCCACGGCGAGCAGAAGTTCGCCCACCACCGCCCCATCCGTGCCGGTGACCGGCTGGTCGCCACGACGACGATCGACGCGGCGCGCACCGTCGCCGGCAACGACCTGCTGACCGCCCGGGTGGACCTGACAACCGAGGACGGCGAGGCGGTCTGCACGGCCACGTCGATGCTCGTGGCGCGGGGGGAGACGTGAGCGAGCTTGCGAGCTCACGCATAGGCAGGGCAGCCCCGCGACCGCGGCCGACGAGCGCCAGCGAGGAGGACACGTGAGCATCCCCGCCGACGTCGCCGTCGGCACCGAGCTGCCCCAGCAGGTCTACCGAGTGACGCGCGCCGACCTGGTCCGCTACGCCGGCGCCTCGGGCGACTTCAACCCGATCCACTGGAACGACCGCGTCGCCACCGCCGTCGGCCTGCCCGGCGTGATCGCCCACGGCATGTTCACCATGGCGCTGGCCGGCCGCGCGGTCACGGACTGGACCGGCGACCCGGGTGCCCTGGTGGAGTACCAGGTGCGCTTCGGCCGGCCGGTCGTCGTGCCGGACGACGACGCGGGCGCCGAGATCACCGTCTCCGGCCGGGTCGGGGCGTTGCTGGACGACGACCGCATCCGGGTGGACCTCGCCGTCACCAGCGACGGCGAGAAGGTCCTCTCCCTGGCCCGCGCCACCGTCCGCCTGACATGACGCTGCGGCGGCGCGCGCTCGTGGCCGCTGCCGGTGCACTCCTCCTGTCCGGCTGCACGTCGTTCACCGACACGGTCGGCGCACCACCCCCCGTCGGCGCCCCGGCGGATCCCGCCGAGGAGGGGGAGGAGGTCTGCCCCGCCGAACGCGCCGCTCCCGATCCCGACCGCCCCGTCGTCGACCTCGCTTTCCGGCTGGAGGACGACCGGGCCACCGTCACCGGCACGGAGACCGTCCTCTTCACGCCCGACCGCGACGTGCGCGAACTGGTGTTCCGGCTGGTCCCGAACGGCCCCGAATCGGCATCGGCGGGCAACCGGTTGGTCGTCGAGGACGTGCGCGGCGACGACGTGGACACCGGCCGCTACGAGCCCGCGGCCGCCGCCGACCCGGGCGGGCTGTACGTCGTCGACCTCGACGGCGAGCTGGAGGCCGGGGAGTCCACCGAGGTGGAGCTGGACTTCACGCTGACCCTCGGCGACGAGGGATTCGACCGGTTCGGCACCGACGAGGGCGTCTCCTGGTGGGCGAGCGGCGCCCCGCTGCTGGCGTGGGAGCCCGGCGTCGGCTGGGCGGAGGACCCCTTCGTCGACCTCAGCGGGGAGACGACGAGCAGCCCGGCCGCGGACACGACGGTCACCGTCTCCGCGCCGGAGGACCTCACCGTGCTCATGACGGGGGCGCGCGCCGGACCGTCCGCGCCCCGCGACGGACGCCGCTCCTGGACGTCGGCGGAACCGGTGGCCCGCGACGTGGGCGTCGCCGCGGGCCTGTTCACCACCGAGCAGGCCACCACGCCCGACGGCGTCGCCGTGACCGTCGGGGTGCTGCCGGGCGCGGAGCTCGACGCCCCACGGCTGGCCGGCTGGGCGACGGACGCCATCGCCGCGCTGGAGCAGCACGTCGGCCCGTATCCGTACCGCACCCTCACCGTCGCCCTGCTGCCCGACTACGGCGGCGGGATCGAGTACCCGAGCATGATCTTCGAGGCCACCACGAGCCGCGCCGTCCTCGTGCACGAGGTCGCGCACATGTGGTTCTACGGGATGGTCGGCAACTCGCAGTTCCGCGATCCGTGGCTCGACGAGGCGTTCGCGTCCTGGGCCGAGGCGGTGGTGGACGGGGCCGGGAGCCTGGTCGACGACCGGGCGCTCTCGCGCGACGGCCCCGTGGGTGCCGCGATGGACGAGTACGTCGGCGACCGCGCGTACTTCTCCCTCGTGTACGACAAGGGCGGTTCGGCCCTCCTGGCCGCCCGGCAGGCCGCCGGCCCGGAGGCCTTCGACGCCGCGATCCGCTGCTACGTCGACGCAAACGCCTGGTCGATCGCGACCCCCGCGGACGTCGGGGAGGCCCTGGCCGGCCTGCCGGCCGCCCTCGACCCGCTGATCGAGGCGCAGGCGCTCGGCAAGGACGACCTGGCCCGCTGAGCGGCTACTCCGCCGAGCCGAGCAGCCGCTGCATGCGGCCCACGCCCTCGACCAGGTCGTCGTCGCCCAGGGCGTAGGACATGCGCACGTACCCGGGCGTGCCGAACGCCTCGCCGGGGACGACGGCCACCTCCGCCTCGTCCAGGATCAGCCCGGCCAGCTCGGCGCTGGTCTCGGCCACCCGGCCCGCGATCGGCCGGCCCAGTAGGCCCTTCACCGACGGGTAGACGTAGAACGCGCCCTGGGGCTCCGGGCAGGCGATGCCGGGGATCTCCCGCAGCATCGACACGATCGTCTGCCGGCGCCGGTCGAACGCCTCGCGCATCGTGGCCACGGCCGACAGGTCGCCGGTGAGCGCGGCGACCGCCGCCGCCTGTGACACGTTGGCGACGTTGGACGTCGCGTGTGACTGCAGGTTGGTCGCGGCGGTCACGATGTCGGCCGGCCCCAGGATCCAGCCCACCCGCCAGCCGGTCATGGCGTAGGTCTTGGCGACCCCGTTGACGACGACGCAGCGGTCGGTCAGCTCGGGAACCAGCACGGGCATCGACGGCGCGGTGGCACCGCCGTAGACGAGGTGCTCGTAGATCTCGTCGGTCAGGACCCAGAGCCCGTTCTCCAGGGCCCACCGGCCGATCTCCTCGACCTGCTCGGCCGGGTACACCGCTCCGGTGGGGTTGGACGGCGAGCAGAAGAGCAGCAGCTTCGTGCGCGAGGTGCGGGCGGCCTCCAGCTGGCCCACCGAGACCAGGTAGCCGCTCTGCTCGTCGGCGACCACCGGCACCGGCACCCCGCCGGCCAGCCGGATCGCCTCGGGGTAGGTCGTCCAGAACGGCGCGGGCAGCAGCACCTCGTCGCCCGGGTCGAGCATGGTGGCCAGCGCCTCGTACACGGCCTGCTTGCCGCCGTTGGTCACCAGCACGTTCGCCGGGGTGGCCGGCAGGCCGGAGTCGCGCGCGGTCTTGGCGACGATCGCCTCCTTGAGCGCGGGCAGGCCGCCGGCCGGCGTGTAGCGGTGCATCGCCGGCTGACGGGCCGCGGTGATCGCGGCCTCCACGATGTAGTCCGGCGTCGGGAAGTCCGGCTCACCGGCACCGTAGCCGATGACCGGCTTGCCCGCCGCCTTGAGCGCCTTGGCCTTCGCGTCGACGGCGAGGGTGGCCGACTCGCTGATGGCCCCGATGCGCCGGGAGATGCGGCGCTCGCTGGGCGGCAGGACGGCGGACGGGGCGGGCTCCGAGGAGACGGCGGTCATGCCCTCATCGTGTCAAAGACCGGCGGCCCGCGACGACGGAGTTGGGCGGAGCACGACGTGGGTGACCGACTCCGACGGTGTGAACCGGACGCAGCTCCAGTCGCGCAGGGCGTCGCCCAGCCCCTCGAACAGGCGCTCGCCGTCGCCGAGGAGCACCGGGACCACGACGACGTGCAGCTCGTCCAGCAGTCCCGCGCGCAGGTACTGCTGCACGGTCGCGACCCCGCCGCCGAGGCGGATGTCTCCGTCGCCCGCCGCCTCGCGGGCTTGGCCGAGCGCTGCCTCGATGCCGTCAGTGACGAAGTGGAAGGTCGTGCCGCCGGCCATCGGCACCGGGTCCCGCGGGCGGTGGGTGAGGACGAAGACGTCGTGGTGGAAGGGCGGGTCCCCGCCCCACCATCCGGTCCACTCCGCGTCCGGCCACGCACCCCGGATGGGCCCGAACATGTTGCGGCCCATGATCGTGGCGCCGATCCCGTCCTGCCCGGTGCGCACGAAGCCGTCGTCCACGTCGGTCCGCCGGCCCTCGGGCGGGAAGATCCACTCGTGCAGCAGCTCGCCGCCCACGCCCAGCGGGTCGTCGAGGCTCTGCCGCGGTCCGGCGGCGTAGCCGTCCAGCGAGAGGGAGAAGTTCAGCGCCCGCAGTTCGGTCATGCAGGGGAGACCGGCCGCCGGACGGGGACTCATCGCACCGGGAGGACGTTGGCTGTCGCCCCGCGCGGTCCCGTACACTGGCCGTCCTGGGGCAGCTGACCCCGCCACCGGCGTGCCCCGGAACCTCCCCGAGGCTGGGCGCTGCCGTGGTGAGGCGGGCGGTCCCGGGCCCCGCCCAGGGCGCAGAGGTCAGGGCATAGGGGTGTAGCTCAATTGGCAGAGCAGCGGTCTCCAAAACCGCAGGCTGCAGGTTCAAGTCCTGTCACCCCTGCCACCGCACGACACGTACCGACCGACCATCCGGCCGCTCACCCGAGCGGCTGCCACCACGAGGCGAGCGAGGCGCCGTGAGCGACGAGAAGCCGGAACGCGAGGACGACGCTCGCGATGCCGAGCTGACCGACGAGCAGCTCGACCGCGAGGCCCCGGGGGTCGACGACGCCGCGGAGCTCGAGGCGGCCGAGGACGAGATCGCCGCGGAGGCCGAGGACGACGAGGACAAGGTCGTCTCCGCTCCTGCGCGGCGTCGCCGCGGGCGGATCACCGCCGACGACGACGAGGACGACGACGTCGTCCCGAGCCGCCGGGTCGCCCGGTCGGCGTCCCGGCCGGCCGCTGCCACGGGCACCCGCTCCCGCGTCGCCGCCGAGCGGGCGCGCGCCGAGGGCCGTCAGAAGCGCTCCCTGGCGAGGTTCCTGCGCGAGGTCGTCGCCGAGCTGCGCAAGGTCATCTGGCCCGGGCGCCGCGAGCTGATCACCTACACGACGGTCGTGATCGTGTTCGTCGCGTTCATCGTCGCGCTGGTGGCCGGCCTGGACCTGCTCTTCGCCAAGGGCGTGATCGCCGTCTTCGGCTGATCCCCCGCTCCATGACACGTCTTGACGACAAGGAAGAGATCCCTGTGACCGACCCCCGCGAGCCCTTCGAGACCGACAGCCCGGTCGACGGCGCCTCGACGTCCACCGACCTGGCCACCGACCTCGACGACGCCGCGTTCGAGGAGCGCGGCTCCGCCGACCTCGACACCGGCGCGGGTGAGCCCGGCGCCGCCGAGGGCTCCAGCGACACCACCGACCTCGACACCGCGAGCGAGGTCGCCGACGTGACCCCCGAGATCGAGGGCGGCGATCCCGACAGCCTGGTGAGCGACCCGCTCGTCGAGCCGGCGGTCGAGGAGGACGACGACCCGGTCGAGGCGCTGCGCAAGGCGCTGCGGATCGCGCCCGGCGACTGGTACGTCGTGCACTCCTACGCCGGCTACGAGAACAAGGTGAAGACCAACCTCGAGGCGCGGATCCAGTCGCTGGACGTCGAGGACTACATCTACCAGATCGAGGTGCCCACCGAGGAGGTCACCGAGATCAAGAACGGCAAGCGCGCGCAGGTCAACCGCAAGGTGCTGCCCGGCTACCTCCTCGTCCGCATGGAGCTCAACGACGAGTCGTGGGGCGCGGTCCGCAACACGCCGGGCGTCACCGGTTTCGTCGGGGCGACGTCCAAGCCTTCGCCGCTCACCCTCGACGAGGTCGTGAAGATCCTGGCGCCGGCCACCACGCCGGCTGCCGCCCGCACCACTGGTGGCGAGGCCCCCGCCGGCGGCGCCGCTGCCGCCCCGGCCGCCGTTGTCGACTTCGAGGTCGGCGAGTCCGTCACCGTCATGGACGGTCCGTTCGCCACGCTCCCGGCCACCATCAACGAGATCAACGCCGAGCAGCAGAAGCTGCAGGTGCTCGTCTCCATCTTCGGCCGCGAGACTCCGGTCGAGCTGTCGTTCAGCCAGGTCCAAAAGATTTAAGGACCTCGGTGCCCTCCAGGCCTCGCTCCGCTCGGCCCGGGGCCCTGCACCGAGGCCGTTCCATCCCGTCACGAAGAAGGAAGACATGCCCCCCAGGAAGCGGTTGACCGCGGTCATCAAGCTCCAGATCAACGCCGGCGCGGCCACCCCCGCGCCGCCCGTGGGTCCGGCGCTGGGCCAGCACGGCGTCAACATCATGGAGTTCTGCAAGGCCTACAACGCCGCCACCGAGTCGCAGCGCGGCAACGTGATCCCGGTCGAGATCTCGGTCTACGAGGACCGCTCGTTCACGTTCGTCACCAAGACCCCGCCGGCCGCGCGCATGCTGCTCAAGGCCGCCGGTGTCGACAAGGGCTCGGGCGAGCCGCACAAGACCAAGGTCGCCACGGTCACCCGTGACCAGGTCCGCGAGATCGCCACCACCAAGATGGCCGACCTCAACGCCAACGACCTCGACCAGGCCGAGAAAATCATCGCCGGCACCGCCCGATCGATGGGCATCACGGTCGTCTAAGCACCCGCTCCACCCAGTAGTTGTGGGAGGGCCTTCGCCGGCCCGTTCACCACGCGATCGGGGCACCCCCCCGCGAGAGGAATCACCATGGCGAAGCACGGCAAGAAGTACCGCGCGGTGGCCGACAAGGTCGACCGCGAGAACCTCTACAGCCCGCTGCAGGCGGCGAAGCTGGCCAAGGAGACGTCGACGACGTCCTACGACGCCACCGTCGAGGTGGCCATGCGGCTGGGCGTCGACCCGCGCAAGGCCGACCAGATGGTCCGCGGCACGGTCAACCTCCCGCACGGCACCGGCAAGACCGCCCGCGTCATCGTCTTCGCGACCGGTGACAAGGCCGCCGAGGCCGAGGCCGCCGGCGCCGACGTCGTCGGTTCGGACGACCTGATCGAGCGCATCCAGGGCGGCTTCCTCGACTTCGACGCCGCGATCGCCACGCCCGACCAGATGGCCAAGGTCGGCCGGATCGCGCGCATCCTCGGCCCCCGTGGCCTGATGCCGAACCCGAAGACCGGCACCGTGACCCCCGACGTCACCAAGGCCGTCAACGACATCAAGGGCGGGAAGATCAACTTCCGCGTCGACAAGCAGGCCAACCTGCACCTGGTCATCGGGAAGTCGTCCTTCGACGAGGCGAAGCTGGTGGAGAACTACGCCGCGGCGCTCGAT
>DATHAK010000166.1:0-13781 GCA_035296685.1 Blastococcus sp. | reverse complement strand
TAGACCGGGTGCCACCACATCGCCTCGACCAGCTGGCCCACCTCGACGGGAGGAGCCAGCGCCCGGATACCGAGGTTGAGCGGGAGCAGCTCCACGAGCCGGCGCTGCAGCAGGGCGATCCGCCTGCTCCCGGCGACCAGTCCCGGAACCGTCAGGAAGCTCTCCGTGACGACCTGGACGTCGAGCTCGATCCCGCGCATGCGCATCTGGCGGGCGGCCGGCGTGGCCGCAGTCGGACCGTGGAAGGTGACCACCCACGGGAGCGACTCCAGGTCGGCGACGGTCAGCTCCTCCCCCACCGCCTCGTTGTCCGCCGCCACGATGCACACCCACTCGTCCCGGTACAGGTCGCGGTGCGAGAGCTCCGAGACGAACCCGTGGGGCAGCACGAGCAGGTCGGTGCTCAGCAGCACCTGCTCGGCGCGGTCCACTGCCGACGGCGAGTTCGCGATGAAGCGCAGCCGCGCGTTGGGCGCCTCCTCGGCCAGCAGCGCCGCCAGCGTGTCACCGAGGACGGCGACCCCGTAGTCGCTGATGAGCAGCGAGAACTCGCGGGTCGACGACGCCGGGTCGAAGGCGGGCTGGGCGTCGAAGACGCGCTCCACGCCGGTCAGCGCGAGCCGGGAGAGCTCCCGCAGCTGCACCGCGAGCGGCGTCAGCCGATACTCGTTGCCGACCCGGGTGAGCAGGTCGTCGCCGAAGTGCCGGCGCAGCCGGGCGAGCGACGCCGACAGCGCGGGCTGGCTCAGGCCCATGCGCGCCGCGGCCCGGGTGACGCTGCGCTCCTGCATGAGGGCGTCGAGGGACACCAGCAGGTTGAGGTCCAGGCTGGCGATGTTCACGTCGGCAACGGTATCGACCTCGGTGATGCCCGTCATCACCCATCTCGTCTTCCCTCACCCCTGTGGGCTGGCCCACTGTCGTAGGCGTGCCGGACCTTCCCGACCGCCTCGACCGCACCGACCCCGAAGGGGCGATCGCGGCCACGGCCAAGCGCGTCTCCAACTGGGGCCGCTGGGGGGAGGACGACGTCCTCGGGACGATGAACTTCCTCGATGACGCCAAGCGCCGCGAGGGGGCCGCCCTCGTGCGGCGGGGGGCCAGCTTCTCCCTGGCCCAGTCGTTCGACACGGACGGCCCGCAGAAGGGCTGGCGGCGGCGCACCAACCCGGTGCACACCATGACCGACACCGGCACCGACGCCGAGCGCGGCAACCAGGGCTTCCCGCACGGCATCGGCGGCGCGGACGACGTCATCGCCATGCCGCTGCAGTGCTCGACCCAGTGGGACGGCCTCGGGCACATCTTCGACCACGGCAACGCCTGGAACGGCCGCCGCGCGGGCGACGTCGTCACCAGCGAGGGTGACCTGGTCACCGGCATCGAGACCGTCGCCGGGCTGATCGCCGGCCGCGGTGTACTGCTCGACGTCGGCCGGGCGATCGGCACCGACGGCGAGCTGCCGGACGGCTTCGCCATCACCACCGAGCACCTCGAGGCGACGATCGCGGCACAGGGCGAGTCCGCACACGTCGGTCGCGGCGACCTGCTGCTCGTGCGCACCGGCCGGCTCGCCCGCGCCCGCCGCGACATCGCCGAGGGGCGCGGCTGGGGCGACTACGCCGGCGGCGCCGCTCCCGGCCTGTCGTTCACCACCGCCGACTGGCTGCACGGCACCGAGATCGCGGGCATCGCCACCGACACCTGGGGTTTCGAGGTGCGGCCCAACGAGTTCGACGAAGCCTTCCAGCCGCTGCACCAGGTCTGCATCCCGAACATGGGGCTGTTCCTCGGCGAGATGTGGGACCTCGACGCCCTCGCGGCCGACTGCGCCGCCGACGGCGTGTGGGAGTTCTTCCTCACCGCCGCCCCCTTGCCCGTGACCGGCGCCGTCGGCGCCCCGGTCAACCCGATCGCCGTCAAGTAGGAGTTCTCAGATGCCCGCCGTGAACAACGTCCTGGTGGTCGGGGCCGGTCTCGCCGGCGCCGGTGTCGCCATCCACCTCGCGTCGCGCGGCGTGGCCGTCGACCTCATCGAGATCAAGCCCGAGGTGGCTGCGCTGGGCTCCGGCATCACGTTGCAGGGCAACGCGCTGCGCGAGCTGAAGTCGCTCGGCGTGTGGGACCAGGTGGAGGAGCATGGGTACCCGTTCGAGGTCACCGGCATCCGCGCCCCCGACCCGAACGGCACCGTCGTCGCGGAGATCCCCGACGCCAAGACCGGCGGGCCGGACGTGCCCGCGGTCATGGGCATGCCCCGTCCGGAGCTGGCCACGATCCTGGTCGACCGCGCCGCCGAGGTGGGCGTCAAGGTCCGTACCGGCACCACGTTCACCGAGCTCACCCAGGACGACGCGGGCGTCGACGTCACCTTCTCCGACGGCTCGACCGGCCGCTACGACCTCGTGATCGGTGCCGACGGTGTCCGCTCCTGGACCCGCCGGGCCCTGGGCATCAACCTGGAGACGAAGTCGGTCGGCATGGGCATCTGGCGCGCCTTCGGGCCCCGACCGGCGAGCGTGACCCGCACCGACCTCTACTACGGCGGCCCCTCGTACATCGCCGGGTACTGCCCGACGGGTGAGAACTCGCTGTACGCCTACATCGTCGAGGACGCCCAGGACCGCAGCGGGCTCTCGCCCGACGAGCAGCTGGCGACCATGAAGCAGCTGTCCCAGGCCTACCACGGCCCATGGGACGAGATCCGGGAGACGCTCACCGACCCGTCCCGGGTCAACTACACCTGGTTCGAGACGCACGTCCTCGACGTGCCGTGGAACCGTGGCCGGGTCGTGCTCATCGGCGACGCGGCGCACACCTGCCCGCCCACCATCGCGCAGGGCGGCGCGATGGCCCTGGAGGACGCCGTCGTCCTCGCCGAGCTCCTCACCGAGCGCGACACCCTCGATCAGGACCTGTGGGACGCCTTCCACGCCCGCCGCTTCGAGCGGGCGAAGACGGTCGTCGACGCATCCAACCAGCTCGCCCAGTGGCAGCTGGACCACGTGCAGGGCGACATCCCGGCACTCGTCCGCTCCATCGCCATGCTCACCAGCCAGCCCGCCTGACGAAGGACCCTCCTGCCCCCCAGCGCTCGCACGCTCGCGCCGGGCCCCTGCAGGAGGGCCGCCCCGCATCTCTCGGAGAAACCATGACCCAGCGCCTGATCACCCACCTGCGGCACGTCGACCTGGCGGTGCCCGATTTCGGCAAGCAGCTCGACTTCTACACCAACACCTGGGGCCTCACCCCCGAGCACAGCGACTCCGGCCTGGCGTTCCTCGCGGCCGAGGGCTCCCCGGAGCAGTACGTCGTCCGGCTGCGGCAGGCGACCGACAAGCGGATCGACCTGATCTCCTTCGGCGCGGCGACCCCCGCCGACGTCGACACCATCGCCGGGCAGCTGGCGGCCGACGGCGTCCAGCTGATCGGCGAGCCCGACACGCTGCAGACCCCCGGCGGCGGCTACGGCTTCCGGTTCTTCGACAACGAGGGCCGCACCGTCGAGATCAGCTCCGACGTCGCCGTCCGCGAGCATCGCAGGATCGAGGAGGGCGAGTCGATCCCGGTCCGCCTCTCGCACGTCGTCATCAACTCGGCCGACCCCGAGGGCACCCGCGCGTTCTACGAGAAGCACCTCGCGTTCGCGCTGTCGGACACCCTGATGCACCCGCGGATGGGCGAGATGATGTGGTTCATGCGGATCAACGCATGGCACCACAGCATGGCCATCGCCCGCGGACCGCACCCCTCGCTGCACCACGCGAGCTTCGAGATGCGCGGCATCGACGAGTACATGCGGGGCACCGGCCGTCTGCTGCGGGCCGGTGTCGAGAAGATCTGGGGCCCCGGCCGCCACCTGGCCGGCAACAACACCTTCAGCTACTTCCTCGACCCGCACGGCAACACCGTCGAGTACACGACCGAGCTCGAGTTGGTCGACGAGGACAGCTGGCACCCGCACATGTACGACTTCAGCAACCCCGAGGTCAGCGACCAGTGGGGCACCGCGAACGCCATGAACGAGTTCGTGGCGCAGAAGTCGTTCAACGACCCCGACAAGGGTCTGTTCGTCGCGCCCCCGGTCTGATGCGTTTCGCGACCTGGGAGTCCGAGGGCCGCGTGCAGGCCGGCGTGGTGTCGACCGCCGGCCTGCACGCACTCGCGGACGGCACGACCGTGCTGGACCTCGTCCGCGCGGGACTTCCCGCGGCGATCGAGGCCGGCACGGCGGCGCTCGACGGCCCGGCTGTCGCACTGCAATCGGTCCGGCTGCTGCCACCGTTGCAGGCACCGACCGTCCGCGACTTCGTCGCCTTCGAGGAGCACGTCGAAGGCGTGCGGAAGGCGATCGACGGCGTCGCCGGGGTGGTGCCCGAGTGGTACCAGGCCCCGACGTTCTACTTCACCAACCCCTACGCGCTGATCGGGGCGCACGACGACGTGGCGGTGCCCCCGGGCTCGCAGCGGTTCGACTTCGAGCTCGAGGTCGCCGTCGTGGTCGGCAGGGACGGCGCCTCGCTGACGCCGGAGATCGCCCGCGAGCACGTCTTCGGCTACACGATCCTCAACGACTGGTCGGCCCGTGACCTCCAGGCGCGGGAGATGAGGGTCAGCCTCGGCCCGGCCAAGGGCAAGGACTCGGCGACGACCCTCGGCCCCTGGCTGGTCACCGCCGACGAGCTGGAGCCCTACCGGGACGACGACGGCTTCCTGCAGCTCGACATGCGGGTGTCGGTCAACGGCACGGAGGTCGGCCAGGACCTGCTCTCGAACATGGGCTGGCCGTTCGAGGAGCTCATCGCCTACGCCTCCCGCGGCACCGAGGTGCGGGCCGGCGACGTCCTCGGCTCGGGCACCTGCGGCAACGGCGGCTGCCTCGCCGAGCTGTGGGGCACCCGCGGCGAGGCCGCCCCTCCCCCGCTGCAGCCGGGCGACGTCGTGGAGATGACCGTCGAGGGCATCGGCACGATCCGCAACCGTGTCGTCCCGGGACTGGACCTGCCGCCGGTCCGGGCCGCCCGTCCGAGGCCGCGGAACCGGAAGCGCGCGCAGTGAGCCGCGTCGCCGGCAAGGTCATCGTGGTGACGGGTGCCGGCCAGGGACAGGGGGCCGCCGAGGCCCGGCTGCTCGCCGCCGAGGGCGCCCGGGTCATCGGCTGCGACCTCAAGCCGGAGCCGGCCGAGGACCTGCCCGGCGTGGAGTACCGGCAGCTCGACGTCACCGACGCCGCGGACTGGGCCGCTCTCGCCGCCGAGCTCGACCGGGTCGACGGGCTCGTCGCCAACGCCGGCGTCACCTGGCGGGCGCGGCTGGCCGACATCGACCCCGCCGACCTGGCGCGGGTCAGCGAGGTGAACGTCACCGGCACTCTGCTGGGCATCCAGGCGCTCACGCCGTTGATGACCGACGGCGGCTCGGTCGTCGTCGTCGGCTCCGTGGCGGCCCTGACCGGCCACTTCCCGGTCGCCTACACCGCCAGCAAGTGGGCCCTGCGCGGACTGGCCAAGGCCGCGTGCCTGGAGCTGGGCCCGCGCGGCATCCGGGTCAACACCGTGCACCCCGGCTACATCGAGACGCCGATGACCGCCTCGGCCGCTCCCGCGTTCCGCGCCGCCAACGTCGCCGAGACGCCGCTCGGCCGCACCGGCACCGTCGAGGAGGTCGCACCGCTCGTGCTCTTCCTCGTCAGCGACGAGAGCTCCTTCATCTCCGGCGCCGAGATCCCCGTCGACGGCGGCATGACCGCCCACGGCGGCGTCAAGTCGATCAGCGACGCCGTCCGCGCTCCCTCCTGAACCCAGCAGCACCCCCTGAGAGGACCCACCGTGTTCGAGTACTTCCCGGGCAACTACGTCTGGAACCTGGGCGTCGTCGCCACCCTCAACAGCGGCGGCCTCATCGACGAGGTCGACCGGGCCTGCCGCCCGATCAAGGACGCCGCCTCGCAGGGCGAGGACGCCGGCACGCCGGACTTCCTGCGCGCCTGGACCGCGCTCACCGACCAGCTCGTCGGGCAGGCCGAGGACGCCGAGAAGGCCGGGCACACCCGCACCGCCGGGCAGCTGTACTTCCGCGCCACCAACTACCTGTGCCAGGCCGAGCGCATGCTCGCGCACTCCGACCCGAACCGGATCCCGACCTACAAGCGGGTGCTGGAGCTGGCGCAGAAGGCGTTCGACCTGCACAGCCCGAACGTCTCACGGGTCGCAATCCCCTACGAGGGCACGACGCTCCCCGCCTACTTCAGCCAGGCGCCGGCCACCGCGGACGGTCCCGCGCCGGTCATCGTGCTCGTCAACGGCCTGGACTCCACCAAGGAGCACATGTACTCGTCCAGCCACTGGGAGGAGCTGGCCGCCCGCGGGATCTCGTGCCTGATGCTCGACCAGCCCGGCTCCGGCGAGGCGCTGCGGCTGCAGGAACTGACCGCCCGCATCGACACGGAGGCCTGGGCCGGTGCGGCGGTGGACTGGCTGGAGACCCGGTCCGACGTGGATGCCTCCCGCATCGGAATCGTCGGCTGGTCGCTGGGCGGCTACTACTCCCCCCGGGCGGCGGCCTTCGAGAAGCGGTTCGCGCTGTGCGTGGCCTGGGGCGCCAACCACAACTGGGGCGCCGTGCAGCGCCGCCGCCTGGAGCGCGAGGGCGAACGGCCGGTGCCGCACTACTGGGAGCACGTGCTCTGGGTGTGGGGGTTCGAGAGCCTCGACGCCTTCATCGAGTTCGCAGACGACGTGCACCTCGACGGCGTCGTCGAGCAGATCACCGTGCCGTTCCTGATCGCGCACGGGGCCAACGACCGGCAGATCCCGCTCGAGTACGCGCACCGCTCCTACGAGCAGGCGGTCAACTCCCCCAAGCGCGAGCTGCGGGTGTTCACGCCCGAGGAGGGCGCGACCGAGCACATCGGCCTGGACCACCTGCCCTACGTCAGCACGTTCATCGCCGACTGGGTGGCCGACACCTTCGCGGAGCTGGCCCGATGAGCGCGCGGATGATCTTCCTGAACCTGCCCGTGCAGGACCTCGCCCGGGCCCGGCGCTTCTACGAGGCGCTCGGCTTCCGGATCAACGAGCACTCCTCCGACGAGGGAACCGTGTCCGTGGTCGTCGACGAGAACATCGTCGTGACTCTGCTGACCTCCCAGCGATTCTCGGAATTCCTCGTCGAAGGGGCCGGCGGGCCGTCGACGGCGCCCTCGGTCATCCCGTGCCTGACCGCGGAACACCGCGCGGAGGTCGACGACCTCGTCAGCCGGGCCCTCGACGCGGGCGGCCACCCCTGGCAGCCGCCGCGCGAGGAGGGCGCGAGCTACACCGCCAGCTTCGCCGACCCGGACGGCAGCGTCTGGCAGGTGCGCTGGCTCGACCAGCTGCACGTCGTCAACTGACCGGCGCTACAGCGGCTGGGCCAGCGCGCCGAGCGTTCGACCGATCAGCTGCTGGGCCTGGGAGCGATCCTCAGGCGGGTCGACCTCCCAATCACTGAGCTGCCACGACGTCTCCACGACCAGCCGGCATCGGTCGAAACGCCGCTGGACGAACGCCTCCAGCGCTGCCTCCACCGAGTCGTTCCGGCTCAGTTCCTCGGCGAGCACCACGGAGTCCTCGATCGCGATGCCGGCGCCATAGGCGATGTGCGGTGTGGTGGCGTGCGCGGCGTCGCCGATGAGCACGATCCGGCCGCGGGACCACGGTGCCGGGACCAGGATCGCCTGCAGCGAGCGGTAGTCGACGTCCGGCCGCAGCACAGCGGCGACCGCCAGCACCACCCCGCCGAACGGCGCCAGCCGCTGCCGGAACAACTCCAGCCGTTCCTCCGCCGGCGGCCGCGGCGCCCCGTCGTCGCGGTGCAGCATCCACACGTAGACCTCGTCGTCGGCGATCGGGACGACGGCGGCCCGGCCGCCCGGGCCCAGGTCGTGCAGGAAGTACCGGTCGGCCTCGGGCGGGCGCGGCGCCGACCCCCGCCAGATCACCTGGCGCGCCCGCCGCGGCTCGGGCGCGTCCGGGAAGAACTGCTGCCGGACGGCGGAGTGCAGCCCGTCCGCGCCGATGACCAGGTCGAACCGCTCGGTCGTGCCGTCGCTGAGATCCGCCTCCACGGAATCGCCCTGGTCGCGGAGCGCGGTGAAGGTCGTGCCGTAGCGGATCTCGGCGCCGGGGGTGGCAGCCACCGCCTCGTCGAGGATCTCGGCGAGGGTTCCGCGCGGCAGGGCGACGAACGACGGTGTGCCGGGCACCAGCGGCTCGGTGACGACCCGGTGGACGACGGTGCCGTCGGGCGCGCAGATGTTCACCGCCTCGTGGTGGAAGCTGCGGTCGACGACCGCCTCGAGCAGACCCAACTGGTGCAGCGCCCGCAGCGGCGAGTTCTGCAGCGCCAGGCCCACGCCGACCGGCCGGGCACGGTCCTCCCGTTCGACGACGAGCGTCTGGATACCGGCACGCCCGAGCGCGATCGCCGCCGTCGTCCCCGCCGGTCCGCCCCCGATGACCAGTGCCCTCATGCGGTTCCTCCTCGTGTCGCCCGGCTAGTGACGGGCCGCGGCCGCGGCGGCCGACGCCGAACGGTCGAAGCGTGACGGGTCGCCGGCGTAGTAGGGCCAGAGCCGCCAGCGCGCGGCACCGGTGCGCTCGGGCGGGCCGAGGGTCACCTCGCCGGTCGCCGCCCACTCGACGCCGCGCACGAGCAGGGTCATGAACGGCACCTTGCGGAACGTGTCCCAGTCGTGCCCGAGGGTCACGCAGAAGCTCCGGCCGGCACCCCACTCGTGAACCCAGGCCAGCGGCTGGTCGGTGTTCATCCCGGGCAGCTCGTCCAGTCCGCCCGGCGGGATGACGACCGGCGTGTGCGCGTTCGGCCATCCGGCCCGGCGGTAGCTGTCGACGTCGTCGAAGACGGTCAGCAGCACCTGCGCCGACGGATCCATGCGCGCGCCAGTGAGGACGTCGTCGTTGACGACCGCCCACTCGGCGTCCAGACCCTCGGTGATCGCGTGCCGCGGCTCCGCCGTCCGGACCACGACCTCGCCCTGCGGCCGGGGCCGCAGGCCGGTCTCCTGGCTCAGGGTGGCCCCGCGCATCCGGTCGAACTCCTCGGGCCATCCCCAGTCCGGCTCCTGCACCGCCGAGCCGTGGAACCAGACGATCCCCTTGCCCTGGTCGCGCACGAAACGCAGCAGCGCCTGTTCCGTCGTCGTCCCGAAGCCCTCGGCGACCGAGTGGTAGTCGTCCCGTCCCTCGTACATGACGAGGACGACGTCGAACCGGTCGAGCAGCTCGTCGCCGATGCCGCGGAACTCCTCCAGCACCCGCACCCGGAACCGGCCGGTCGACTCCAGCAGCGTTGTCAGCATCCCGGTGTGGTGCCGGAAGCTCCGGAACTCGTTGTCGTGCTCGACGGTGACCCGGCCGGTGACCAGCAGGACGTCGAGCTTCCCCGAGGGTTCCGTCATGCGTCCGCCGCGACCGACCGGATGTACTCGACGGACTTGGTCGTCTCGACAGCGGGGAAGTACTCGAGCCCGATGGGGCCGTCGTAGCCGGAGGCGCGCAATACCGCCAGCTGGGCGGGCCAGTCGACGTCGCCACTGCCGGGCTCGTGCCGACCGGGGGCGTCGGCGAGCTGCACGTACTTCACGAACCCGGCCGCGTTGGCCAGCTCGGTCGCCGGGTCCTCGCCCTGGACGATCGAGTGGTAGAGGTCGTAGAGGATGCCGAAGGAGTCGTCGCCGATCGCGCGGGCGACGACGACAGCGTCCTCCGTGGTGTCGGTGAGCGCGCCGGGGTGATCGACCCGCGAGTTGACCGGCTCGAGGATGAACTCGAGTCCGGAGCCACGGTGGCGCTCGAGGGCCTCGGCGAACATGTCGATGATCACCTGCAGGTTCCGCTGCCGGTTCATGCCCGGGAAACCCACCCCGGAGGCCAGCACGATCCGGGGGCAGGCGAGCTGACGGGCGTGCTCGACCGCGAGGTCCAGCCCCTCGTGGAACGGGGCGAGGTCGGTGCCCGGGAAGGTGTAGCCCATCCGCGGACCGGCGATCATCGAGGTCAGCTGCACGCCGGTGTCGGCGAGCGCCTTCGCCAGGGAGTCGAGGTCCTTGTCGGTCGAGAACCACATCTCGACGGCGTCGAAGCCCGCCGCCGCAGCGGCGCGCACCCGGTCACCGGCGTCCTCGCCGGCTTCCTTGAACAGCAGTTCGATGTTGGCGGAGAGCTGGTACACGTCAGGAGTCCTTGCTGGTGAGGGCGGCCGTGATCGACCGGCGGATGAGGTCGTGCTGCTTGCGGACGAGGTCGACCGGGTCCGCCTCGTCGAGGTCGGCGAAGGCGTGGCCCTCCCACTCGCTGGAGAAGAAGCCGGAGTAGCCGCCGCGGACGAACTCCCGGACGATCGCCGGGTAGTCGATCGCCGGCTCGTCGCCGTGCTCGTCGATGTCGTAGAACTTGGCATGCACGTGCTTGATCTGCGGCATGATGTCGGCCCACTCGGCCGGGTCGACGTGCCCGTGCATGTTGAAGGCCAGCCGCGCGAACGAGCCGAGGCTCTCGGGAGCGATGCCGCGGGAGTGCAGGTACTCCACGAATTCGCCGTGCCGGGCGTTGATGTCGGCGTCGGTCGCCCAGATCTCCTGCAGCCGGTCCAGCTCCTCGGCGCCCAGACCCATCTTCCCGAGCTTGCGCAGGATCGTCGGCGACATGCTGTGCATGGTCGAGCTGAAGTCGGCGACGAAGCCCAGCCGCTCGGAGCCGATCTGCTCGTAGGTCTCGCGGATCTCCATCACCCGGGGCGAGTTCGGGCCGAGCGGGGCGTGCAGCTCCCAGCCCATCGTCAGGTCGAGCTCGTCGGCCACCGGCAGCAGCCGGCGGATGAGCGAGGGCTTGGCGCTCTGGATGCGCACCAGCGGGAAGCCGAGGGCGTGCGCGCTGCGGAACTGGGTGACGGTGAACTCGTACTCCTCGTCCGGCGTCATGTCGCGGTCGCGCCGGCGGCCCATGTCGAGGTTGCAGCCGAACGAGCTGGGCACGAAGCCGTGCCGGTCGAAGGCCTCGCGCCAGTCGCGGACGAACTCGTCGGTCACCTCGGGATAGGTGCGGATCGTCTGCGAGGCGACGATCTCGATGCCGGGCCCGATGCCCGCGGCGTCGACGACATCGAGCAGGCCGGCCAGGTCGTACCGGCCGGCGGCCCATTCGCTGGTCAGCGAGTAGAGGGTCAGCCCGAGCTTGATGTCGCTGCCGGGCACGGCGGGCTCGGCTCCGCGGGCGGGTGCGGTGACGGTCATCGGGACTCTCCGTGCGCGACGAGGGAACGACGGTTGCTGGCGTGGTTGGTCACGTACTTCGTCGGCGCGATCTGCATGTACGGCAGCCGGAGGTCGACGGTCACCTCGACGTCTACCTGCTCCCCCTCGTCCACGGGCCGGTCGAGCGGGACGACGACGACGAGCCGGTCCTGGATGAACCAGAGGACGTCCCACTGGTCGGCCAGCTCGTCGACGCGGAAGGTCCGCTCCCCCAGCTCGACCCGCAGGTCGTCCGTCGGGATCTCCCGGCCCTCCACGCTGACCGCGATGTCGCTGACGCTGGACAGCCACAGGCTGCGGTACCAGGGCACGGTCAGCGCGATCCCGAGGCCCTCGGGGCGGCGGAGCAGGCTGTTCTCGGTGAGGACGGTGTCGCCGGTGGCCATCAGAGGCTCGCCTTCCGCTGCTCGTACATGTCCCGGACCATCGGCTCGAGGGTCGTGGGCCACCAGTCGCCGCCGGGGACGGGTTCCCCGAACGCCTCGGGCAGGCCGAGGGTGACCTTGCCGGTGGCGGCCCACTCGCAGCCGCGGGCGAACAGGCCGCGGAACGACGGGTGCGACACCGCCTCGGGGCCGTGCCCGATGCCGCTGGCGAAGACGCGGCCCTCGCCGTAGCGGTTGGTCCAGACGAGCGCGTGCTCCTCGCCCATGCCGGGCAGCGCGTTCCACTCAGACGGGACCTGCGTGTACCGCAGCGGGTTGTCCCAGCCGGTGACCAGCACCTCGACGTCGGCGTCCGGCGCCCACTGCAGGTTGACGTACAGGTCGTCGTCGTAGTGCGGCATGAACTCGGGCATGCCCGCGGTGATCGGGTGGTCGGCGACGACGTGCAGGCGGTAGTCGTCGATCGGCGCCCGGCGGCTGCAGTGCTCGCGCATCACGCCGCCGGCCATGGCCTCGAAGTCGTCCTCCCAGCCGGCGCCCATCTGCAGCGACGCGTGGTAGACGACGACGCCCTTGCCGGCGGCGACGAAGTCGTACAGCGCCTGCTCGGCGCTCGTCCCCCACCGCTTCTCCGGCGCCCGGCTCCACGGCTCGAACCGGCCGAAGTAGTTGAGGACGACGAGGTCGTACTCGTCGAGCGTCTCGGCGCTGGCCCCGCGGAACTCCTCGGTGATCCGGACGTCGAACAGCCCGGTCTCCCTGAGCAGGTCGCGGAGCATCGGCGAGATCGTCCGCCAGTCGTGGTGGATGTCGGTGTGGCCGGTGACGATCAGTGCCTTCAGCTTCTCGTCGCCGCCGAGCACACGCTGGCCGATGTCAGGCACGGGCGGTCTCCCTCTCGAGGATCGGGCGCAGCTCGCGCTGCACGAGGTAGCCGGCCAGGAGCGCGCTGGCGGCCGGGTGCGGGCTCTGGTCGCTCTCCACGACGATCCAGCCGGAGTAGCCGGCGTCCAGAAGCGCGCGGGTGACCTCCGGGAAGTCGACGAGCCCGCCGTCGGCACCCGGCTCGGCGAACCAGCGCGGGATCTCCCGCGCGCCGCCCCGAACACGGACGGTCCAGTGGGCGTGCGGCTGGAGGTGCTCCTCGGCGTCGTCGACGGCGAGGGCGTCCTTGAACTGCACGTGCGCGATGCGACCGGCGTACCGCTCGATGATCGCGAGGGGGTCGATGCCGCCCACGGTCAGCTCGCCGGTGTCGAGGGCGAGCCCGACGAGCGCCGGATCCGTGCGGTCGAGCAGCGCGGGGACGTGGTCCCGGCGCAGCGCGGACAGGAAGTCCACGTGCAGTGCGAGTCGGACGCCGTGCTCCGCCGTCGCGCGGCCGACCGCGTCCCAGCACGCGGCGAGCCGGCCGATCGCCTCGTCGTCGAGCGGCTCGACGTCACCGGCACCGGGCGTCGGCCGCACGAGCAGCACGGAGCCACCGAGCTCGGCCAGCGCCTCGGCGAGCCAGCCCGCCCGCTGCACGATCGCGGGGACGTCGTCGGCCGACAGCGGTGACAGCGGGCCGGTGAGGTCCTCCATCGAGCGCTCCGCCGGGTCCCAGTACCAGCTGGAGACCGCGTCGATCGCGCAGCTCCGGAGGAACTCCCGGAAACCGGCGACCGACCCGAAGTTGGCGGCTAGCTGCTGGGGGTTGCCCAGCGGCTCCCACCGACCGGTGCCGTAGGTCAGCTCGACGCCCTCGAAGCCCGCGATCGAGATGGTCTTGAGCGCCCGCTCGTGCTGCTCGCGCCGGACGAAGTCGTCGAACTGCGGCTTCCACTGGTTGATCGCGTACGCCCAGCGAATCATCGGTAGATCTCCTCGAGGACGTTCTTCGCGTACCAGCGGGAGATCGCGGTGCTCTCGGAGTAGTCGCCGCCCTCCTTGTTGGCCTTGTCGTGCTCGACGGAGATCCAGCCGCGGTACCCGTTGTCGCGGACGGCGGTCATCATCGCCTCGAAGTCGACCAGGCCGTGCGGCGTGCCCATCTCGTAGAACCACTTGCCGGTCGTCGGCGCCATGATCTCGGAGTCCGG
>DATHAK010000165.1:0-7824 GCA_035296685.1 Blastococcus sp. | reverse complement strand
GTGTCGTGGACGGCCGGCGGCTGCCCCGAGGCGAGCGGGGACATCGCGGTCAGTGCCGCCGACGTGACCACCTTCGGGCTCGCCGTCGGCTCGACCATCACGGTCCAGGAGCGGCCCCAGGTCGACGAGGACCGCCCCCTGGAGTTCGTCACCCTGCGGGTGACCGGTGTCTACCGCCAGACACCGGCCGACTACTGGAACGACCGGCTGCTCGAAGGCGTGTCGGGTTTCCCGGACCCCCAGCCACCGAACCGGCCGTTCCACGACACGTGGCTCACGGCCAGGGCGACGTTCCTTGGGCCCCAGCAGGCGCCGTGGCTGGACGCCGTCAGCAGCGTCGCGTTCAATCTCGACCGGGCCGCGGTGGGGGTCGACCAGGTCGTGCGGACCGGTCCCCTGGTGTCGGCCATGGCCGAGCGGGCGACGCTCCGGGTCGACGACAGCGGGAGCTCCATCAACGGACCGGGCACGGTCTTCGCCGACGTTCAGTCGGGCCTGCAGGGCATCAGCGCCACGATCGACGACGGTCGGCGGCAGGCGCACGTGACGGTGCCGCTGCTGATGATCCAGTTCGGACTGCTGGCGCTCTTCGTCCTGGGGCTGGTGCTCGGCGCCGCCGTCGAGCAGCGCCGCCCCGAGGTGGCTCTGGCCCGGCTGCGCGGGGCCGGGCGCAGGGACGCCCGGCGGTTGGTCGTGGCGGAGGTGTTGCCGGTCGTCCTCGTGGGGGTGCCCCTGGGCGTCGCCGGCGCCCTGGTCCTGGCGGCGCTGGCCCGCCGTACGGTGCTGGAGGACGCCGCTCCGTTCGAGCTGCGCAGCGGTTTCTGGGCGGCGATCGCCGGTGCGGCGCTGCTGCTCGTCGCGCTGACCTGGCTGGCGGCCGCCCGCGGCACCCGGGACCGGATCTCCTTGTTGCTGCGCGGCGTACCGACACGGGCCCCGGGCTGGTCCTTGGGCGTGGCCGACTCCGTGGTCATCGCCGGAGCCGGCACCGCCGTGCTCGCCTTCGTGACGGGTGGCCTCCAGGGCCCGCTCGCCCTGGCCGCTCCCGGTCTGCTGGCGCTGATCGTCGGCCTCCTGCTCGCCCATCTGATCGTTCCGGTCGCGACCTGGCTGGGGCGGCGCCTGATGACACGGGGCCGCTACGCCTCCGCGCTGGCCGTGCTGGCGGTGGCCCGGCGGCCGGCCACCCGCCGGGTCGTCGCCGTCATCACGGTCGCGTCGGCCCTGCTGGTGTTCTCGACCTACGCGATCGGTGTCGGCTCGCGGAACAGGGAGCTCGCGGCCCGGCGGGACAACGGCGCCCCGATGGTCGCCGACGTGACCGCCACGGACGTCTCCCGGGTGGTGAGCGCCGTGGCACCGGTGGCCGGCGGGCACGCCACCCCCGTCGTCCGGATGGCCCCGACCCCCGGTGGGGTGCGCCGGACGACACTGGCCGTCGTCCCCGGAGACTTCAGCCGCATCGCGCTGTTCCCGGACGCCGATCCCGGCAGCGTTCCGTGGTCGGGTCTCGCCCTGGAGACCGGACGGCGGCTGTCGGTCACCGGGCGGGCGATCTCGTTCCTGGCGACGCCCGAGGGCTTCGGCGTCTCCGCCTCCCAGGCGTACTTCCAGCTCGAGCTCATCAACGCCGGAGGAGATCAGCGCACGATCGACCTGGGCGCGATCCCCGTCGGGCCGGCCCGGACCATGAGTGCACGGGTGCCCTGCGAGTCCGGGTGCACGGTCGCGGGGTTCAGCGTCCGGGCCTCCCCGGGCATCAGCTACAGCGGATACGTCACCATCAGCCGGGTCCGGGTCTCCGGTGGGTCGACCAACCTGCCGGGAACCGTCGCGGACTGGCGCCCGGGCGTCGACGACCCCAACCGGGTCGAGCCGTCCGCGGGCGGCCCGGGTTCGCTCACCGTGCACCTCGTCAACGACGGCGAGGGCCCGCCGGGGATGACCTCCCGCTGGTTCCCCACCTCCGCGCCCGCCGTCGTGGCCGGACCCGGAACGGATCCGGCCGCGCGCAGCGTGAACGGCACCGGCTTGAACGGCACGGACCGCGACCTGGACGTCATCGGCCGCCTCCCGCTGGCGCCCGGCGTCGGCGGGGCGGCGGCGCTGGTCGACCTCGACCTGTTCCAGCGCTGGGGCACTCGGGTGGCCAGGTCCTCCCGTATCCAGATCTGGTTCGACAGCGAGAGCCCCGCCCTGCTGGCTCCGGTGCAGGAGGCGTTGCAGCGCAACGGTGTCGAAGTGAGTGCCGTGCGGCGGGTCAGCGACGTGCGCGGGTCGTACGAGACCTCCGTGCCGTCCTGGAGCCTGCAGCTGGCCGGGCTGGTGGCCGCCGCCGCGCTGCTGTTCGCCGGGCTGGTGATCGTCCTGCTGGTGGCCGGCAGCTGGCGCCGCCGATCGCGGGACCTGGCCTGCCTGGCGATGAGCGGGGTCCCGCGGCGGGGTCTCGGCCGGATCGCGATCGGCGAACAGGTGCCGGTCGTCTTCCTGGCCGTGCTCGCCGGCGCGATCTGCGGGCAGCTCGGGGCCTTCCTCGCGCTGCCGACCGTGCCCCTGTTCGCCGTGGACCGGGAGCCGTGGACCCTCGATCTGTCGACGCCGTTGGCCAGCGTGCTCGCCGTCGTGGCGCTCGAGCTGGTGGTGCTGGGGCTGGTCGCCTGGCTCTCCGGGCGCGCCGTGCTGGCCCGGGCCGGGTTGACCCGAGTGCGGGAGCCGCTGTGACGCGGTTGTCGGTGCGCACCAAGCGCCTCGTGCACATCTACCGCTCGGACGGGCACGACGTCGCGGCGCTGTCGGGCGTCGACCTCGACGTGCGCGGCGGGGAGATGGTGGGCCTCCTCGGCCCGTCGGGTGCCGGCAAGTCGACCCTGCTCAGCCTGCTCGGCGGGATGTTCCGGCCCAGCGCGGGCAAGATCTTCCTCGGCGACGCCGAGCTCACCGCCATGTCCGAACACGAGCTCGACGATCTGCGGGCCCGCAGGGTCTCGGTCATGCTGCAGGGCGCGACCCGCAATCTCGTGCCGTACCGCAACCCGGAGCAGAACGTCGTGTTCGCGCAACGCTGGGCCCGGCGGCGCGGGAGGGATCTTCCGGCTCCGCGCGAGATCCTGGACGCCGTCGGACTGGCCGACCACGCCCACGTCCCGCTGCAGCGGCTCTCCGCCGGGCAACTTCAGCTGGCCGCGGTCGCCGTCGCCCTGGCACCGCGACCGGGACTGCTCCTGGCCGACGAGCCGACCAGCCAGCTCGACCACTCCGCCCGGGACACGGTGCTCGAGGCGATCGCCCGCGCCAACCGGGAGCTGGGTGCCACGGTGGTTCTCGTCACGCACGACCCTGACGTCGCGCGGAGCCTGCCCCGCACGGTGACCATCCGGGACGGGAAGATCGGCGGCGAAGGACGTCTCGGCGAGGAGTACGCCGTGGTGACCGCCGACGGCTTCCTCCCGCTGCCGGCCCATGCGCTCCCGGGCCTGCCACCGGGCACGCTCGTCCGGGTCCGATCCGTCGCCGAGGGTTTCCTGCTGATCGTCGAGGGCCGGCAGGATTCGGCCGACCAGGACGGGTCATGAGAGCCTCCGGCCCGCTGTCGGTCACCGGGCTGGAGGTCAGGTACGGCAGCGTGGTCGCTCTGCACGGACTCGGTTTCACGGTGCCGCCGGGCGGGATGCTGGCGGTCACCGGACCCTCCGGCGCCGGCAAGACGTCCCTGCTCTGGGCCCTGGCCGGGGCCACTCCCTTCACGGGCACCGTCACGGTCGACGGCGCGCCCGTCCTCGACCGGGCCGACGCCGCCCGGCGCGGGATCGCGCTCGTCCCCCAGGGTAACGGACTTCCCTCGTTCCTCACCGCGGAGGAGAACGTGCTGGTGCCACTTCTGGGCGCGGGCGTACCGGTCGCCGATGCCCGGCAACGCTGCCGGGATGCCCTCGCGCTGGTGGGTCTCGAGCAGTTCACCGCGCACCTCGTCGAGGAGCTCTCCGGCGGCCAGCAGCAGCGCGTCGCCGTGGCGCGCACCCTCGCCGCGAGCCCCCGCCTGGTGCTGGCCGACGAGCCCACCAGCGATCTCGACGCCCCCAATCGGCAACGGGTCATCCAGGCCCTCCGCAACGAGGCCGAGGCCGGTGCGGTGGTGGTCATGGCCACGCACGACGCCGAGGCGGCGGCCGAACTCGACGCCGAGCTGAGTCTGGACGACGGCGTGATGACCTGGCGGCGACGGCCGCCGTCAGCCGAATGGCATTCCAGCGAATAGTAGCGGCGGGACGTCGGTGGACGAGGCTTGATGGCAGACGCTGCTCGGTGCCTGCGGCGGCCTCGCCGCTCCGGACGGGGCTGAAGCGTCAGCTGGCTGCCGCGCCGACCGCTGCGAGGCCGCCGGCTCAGCAGCCGGCGAGCTGCACCGGTGTCCCGGCCCAGTCGTACGCGCGCCCGGTCCAGGACAGTCGCAGCCCGATCCTCGGCCGGTCGCCGCTGCGGTCGATGGTGAACACCAGCACCGACACCCGGCGCCAGTCGGGTTCGGGCGCCGCCGTGAGCCTGTACGCCGCGGGCTGCGCGCAGTAGCGGCCGAGCACCAGCCCGGCGGCCCGCACCGCCGCGGCCTCGTCCGGGCCGCCGAGCGCCGGCAGCCGGCCGCGCACCGCCCAGCCAGTCCGGGTCGGGTCCGGGATCGGGGTGCGGCCGGGCAGCGTGTCGAACGGCGGGGTGGGCAGCGGAGGCACCGGGCTCACCGGCGGCCGCGGGTTGCCCGGCGGCGACCCGGCCGGGCGCGCGCTCGCGGCGGGCTCCGGCCGGCGCAGCGGATTCGCGGCCGTGCCCAGCCCGGCAACGGCGACGGCGGCCGCCACCAGGACGACCGCCGCCACCCGTACGTCCCGCCGCCGCCCCAGCCGGGCCAGCCGACCGCGCCGGGTCGGCCGATCCGGGCCGGCGGACAGCAGGTCCTGGGAATCGCCCGGTGTTCCCGGGGACCGCAGGCTCAGCTCCTGACCGCCCCCGCGGTGCGGCGAGGGGCGGCGGACCGCCGCGGCCGCAGCAACTGCACCAGCCGCACTATCGTGTCGGGGACGGCGTGGGTCCGGAGGTGGGTCGGACCGGCCATCCTCGCCGACTCGGTCACCCTCGGCGGCCGGACCGGGTCCCGCGCTCCCGGGTCCGGTCATCCCCGCGGTACCGGCCCGGCCTGCACGGGATCGAGCCGCCAGGCCTGCAGGCGACCGCCGCCGCGGACCCGGGCCCGGCGGACGCGCAGGTAGGGGACCCGCAGCGCGATCCACCGGCCGTCGGCCGTCCATGCCTCGACGATCCCGCGGTCGACGATCACGCGCAGGGCGAGCGGCCGGGACGCCGTCGTCTGCACCGCGCTCGAGCGGCCCTCCGACTCCACGATGAGCACGCCGTCCCCCGCGCTGAGCAGGACCGGCGCGCTGTCGGTGTCCAGGCAGAGCTGGGAGCCGCCCGGCAGGTCGACCTCGAGATCGGCGAGGCCGTCCACCGGTCCGTCCCCGGTGACGTCGACCCCGTCGCCGTCGGGCTCCAGCCGCGGGCCGCGCAGGGTGTCGACGTCGGGATGCGGCGCGAGCCGGATGCGGCCGCCGTCGCCGCGCGTGATGTGCACCGGGAGGCTGAGCGCGCCGGTCCAGTCGAGACGGTCGGCCTGCGGGTCGTCGTGGCGCAGCCACGCCGTGCCCACCAGCCGGCCCTCCCGGTCCCGGTAGGTGGTCAGGGCGTACGCCGATCCGCCGTGCCCGAGCGTCTCCCAACGGCCGGGGACGAACTGCCGGCGATCGGTCCCGCGAGCGGCGACCACCCGGTCCAGGCGACCGCCCGCCCAGACGGAGACGATCAGCGCGGGCTCGCCGTCGAGGTCGACGTACTGCGGGCACTCCCAGACGTCACCGAGCCCCGGCTCCGCACCGCCTTCGGCCAGGACCCCCTCGAAGCGCCAGTCCTCCAGATCCCGGCTCGCGTACCGGAGGACCGCGCCGCCGCGTCCGCGCAGTCCCGCGCCGACCACCATCCGCCAGTCCCCGGTCGTCCCCCAGACGAACGGGTCGCGGAAGTGGGTGAGGCCGAGATCGCCGGGTGGCTCCAGCACGGGCCCACCTGCGTGCTTCCGCCACCCGACGAGGTCGCCGTCCACCGGTCGCGCCAGCGCGATCCGGCCGAGGTCGAGGTGAGGGTCGAGGACGCTCGTGTACAGCAGCACCGGCCCGGACCGGTCCATCACCGCGGAGCCGGACCAGATGCCGTCGTCCTCGTCGTCCGGCGCGAGTGCGACCGGGAGGTGCCGCCAGCGGACGAGGTCGTCGCCGACGAGGTGCGCCCAGTGACAGGAGACCTGCCAGCGGGTCGAGGACGGGACGTACTGGTAGAACAGGTGTTGCCGGCCCCGGTGCACCAGCCCGCCGACCGGGTCGTTGAGCCAGCCGGATGGAGGGGTCACGTGCACGCCCGGCCGCGGCTCGGCGCCTACCGGATGCACGCCGCGTCCTGTCCGCCGGCCCGTGTGCGCACCCCTCGAGTCACGGATCCATCCTCCCGCACGCGCGGTACCCTCGCCGCGTGGGTGAGGTGGACGAGGACAGGCCACGCCGGCCGAAGCAGAAGTACTGGGGCTTGCGGACGCTCGGCTTCCTGACCATCGCCCTGGTGTCCGTCATCGCCTCGAATTGGGTGAACACCGGGCTGCCGGTGCTCGGCCTCGTCGTCGGCCTCACTGGAGCCGCCTACTGCAGCTACCGAGGTCTGAAGGACTTCACCTGGCTCCCCCGCTGAAGCATCCGGTCAGCAGGGGTTCAACTGCACGCTCCGACCCGTCCACCGGTACGACCGCCCCGTCCAGGCCAGCTCGAGCACGACCCACGGCGGGGAGGTGCTCCGGTCGAGCCGGATCGCGAGCGCCCGCAGCCGCCGCCAGCCGTCCTCGGGATCGAGCGTGACCGCGTACATCTGCGGCCGGCGGCAGTAGCGCCCCAGCACCAGTCGGGCGGAGGCCGTCGCCGCCCGCCCGCCGGCCGCCCCGACCGCGGGCAGGCTGCCGCGTAGCAGCCGGTCGGCCAGGAACGTCGGTTCCGGGATGGGGGTACGCCCGGGCAGCCGGTCGTACGGCGGACCGGGCAGCACAGCCGCCAGGCCGCCCGGTGCCGGGGTGGGCTCTGCCGGCGGGGTCCGGACGGGTTCCGTGGCCGACGGCAGCGCGACCACCGCGCCGGCCGCCAGGAGCACGCCCACCGCGGCCACGATGCGCCGGGCGGCGACCGAGCTCCCGCCCCGGAGCCGGCGGGACCACCGCCGCACGCGGCGGAGTCGCCCTGCCCGGACGCGCCCGCGTCGGGGCCGGCGCTCCGGCCCCGACGCGAGGACATCCACCGCGCGCTTCCCCGATCCTCAGCCCTTCACCGATCCGGCGGTCATGCCGCGGACGAAGTAGCGCTGGAGCGACAGGAAGACGATCAACGGCACGACCATCGTGAAGAAGCCGCCCGCGGTGATCAACTGCCAGCCCTGACCCTGCCGGCCGACGAGGCCGGCGAGGTTCACCGTCAGCGGCTCGTTCTCCCCCGGGCCCAGGAACAGCAGAGCGACGAGCAGGTCGTTCCACACCCACAGGAACTGGAAGATCGCGAACGAGGCGAGCGCCGGGACCGAGACCGGGATGATCAGCCGCCAGAACGTGGTGAAGTGGCTGGCGCCGTCGATCCTCGCCGACTCGATGAGCTCCTTCGGCAGTGTGGACATGTAGTTGCGCAGGATGTAGATGGCCAGTGGCATGCCGAACCCGATATGGGCCAGCCAGACCGCCGGGAAGGTGCCGTTCAG
>DATHAK010000164.1:0-57960 GCA_035296685.1 Blastococcus sp. | reverse complement strand
GCGGACGGCGTCGTGGATGGCCAGCGGGATGCTCGCCGACGACGTGTTGCCCACCTTCTCGATGTTGAAGTAGAGCTGGTCGGCGGTCAGCCCCGCCCGTTCCGCCAGCTGGATGACCATCGTCTTGTTCGCCTGGTGCGGAACGATCAGGTCGATCGCATCCATCAGCGACCCGTCCCGTCCATCCGGCGCAGGCAGCTTCCCGAGCTCGTCGATCATCTGGGCCAGGTAGCGGCCGGCCAGTGCCTTGACCTGGGGGCCGAACACCGTGATGTTGTTGTCGAACTCCGGGTTGGGCCAGAGGATCGAGTTCACCTCGCTGGCCGGGCCGCTGGCGTAGGTCTTGATGAACTCGATGTCGCCGTCGGTCCCGTCCACGGCCGGGCCGACGACCAGCGCCGCCGCGCCGTCCCCGAAGATCATCCGGGAGGTGCGGACGTTGCCGATCTTGTCGGAGAACTTCTCGACGCAGATCATCAGGATCGGCCGCTCGACCTCCTGTAGCATTCGGACGGCGTCCGCGACGCCGTAGGGCATGCCCGCGCAGGCGGCGATGATGTCGTAGGCGGCGTACACCTGGTGCATTCCGAGCTGCCCGCAGAGGTAGGTGGCCAGCGACGGGATGAGCCGTGAACTGGTGCACGTGCAGACCAGGACGCCGCCGATCTCCTCCGGCTGCCGCCCTGCCTTGTCCAGCGCCGCCTCGGCGGCCTGCAGGGCGAGCTCCTCCAGCGGGAGCGAGCTGTATTCGCGCTGCTCGATGCCGGTCTTGGACGCGATCTCGTCGGCGCTCATCGGCGACCAGTTGTAGGCCGTGTTGCGGATCAGGTCGTCGTTGATGCACACCTGGTCGCCGTGCACCGCCGCCAGTGCCTCGATCCGCGGCTGGACCGAGAAGCGCCGCCGCACGTCGATTTCCGGATACGGCCGCACCGGCGGGCGGGACTCCCGAGGCGCCGCGACGTGCCGCGGCTGGGCACCGGCGCGCAGCCGGCGCAGGAAGGCCCGCACCTCCTTGTCGCGCGGGTGGAAGGCGACCACGTAGTCGTCGTCCCGGAGATCGCCGGCCTCGGCCAGCTCCACTTGGGACCGCTCCCAGGGGTACTGGTTGTGCAGCACCATGGCCCAGCGGTGCAGCGCCTCGAGCTCGGGGACGTCCTCGGAGACGTCGAGGATGTCGGTGTAGTCGTAGATCGGGAAGTCCGGGTCGTAACGCGGCAGCCGGAAGGTGAGATTGCCGGGCTGCTCCAGGAACTCCGCGACGGTGGGCTTGATTGCCGGCAGCGTGGACGCGTGGTGCCGGCGGTTGGCGAAGACGTCGAACAGAACGTCGAAGATGCGGTCCTCGCAGCCCTCGTTCCACCGGGCCGGCAGCCCGGGGAACGCGTCCTGCACGCCGGTGACCTTCGCCTCCCCCTCCTCCCACGGCTGCAGAACCGGTAGGAAGACATCGGAGCGGGTCCGGGGGACGTCGGCCCAGCGGGTCGGCCTCTTGTCGTACATCGTGATGGAGAAGCGGTTGGCCCAGAAGAGGTTGAGCGCGAGGTCTCGCATCAGGTCGTAGCGCGTCTCGTAGGAGCCGGCCCTGACCTTCTCGAGGATCTCGGTGCCGCTGGGCGCCTTGGTCTCGAAGTCCCGACGGATGACGCTGTCCAGCTGCTGCAGGGACTCCATCGTGGAGAAGTCCAGCTCCGGCATGACGTTCGAGGGGAACACCAGGCGACCGTGTCGATTGAGGACGAACGCATTCATGCCGGTCCCTTTCTGACCATGCGACGGTGCTGAGGGCGGGGCCGGGGTGGTGCGTTCCATCTCCCGATCCACGGCGGGGAGAAGGCGCGCGGACCGACCGCGCGCTTTCCTCGTGATGGGGCCTCCGACGGTCGGGCAGTCGCTACATGTCCAGGCCGCCGTTGACTCCCCAGACCTGCCCCGTGATGTACGCGGAGGCATCCGCCGCCAGGAAGTGCACGACGCGGGCGACCTCCTCCGGCTCCCCAAGCCGGCCGAGCGGGATCTTCGCCTTGAGGCCGTCGAGCACCTTCTCCGGCACGGTCTCGAGCATCTCGGTGGCGGTGTAGCCCGGCGTCACGGCGTTCACGGTGATGCCGAGCCCGTCGGCCTTGCCGGAGCGCTGGACCTGCAGTGCGGCCTCCCGGGCCAGCGTCTTCGTCAGGCCGAGCAGCCCGGCCTTGGCCGAGGCGTAGTTCGACTGCCCGATACCGCCCGTCTCCCCGATCACCGAGGAGATCATCACGATCCGCCCGCTGCCGCGTTCGAGCATGTGCTTCAGCGCGGCCTGCGAGAGATAGAAGGCGCCCGACAGGTTGACCTCGATCACCCGGCGCCAGTCGTCGTCGGTCATCTTGAGGACGGTCCGGTCGACGGTGATGCCGGCGTTGTTGACCAGGATGTCGAGCCGGCCGTGCTGCTCGATCACCTCGGAGACGGTCCGGCGGCAGTCCTCCGGGTTGGCGATGTCGCCACGGTGGACGCTCATGTGACTCTCCGGGTAGGCGCCGGCGAAGTCCTGGGCGAACGTCTCGGCCCGTTCCTGGTTGCCGCTGTACCCCGCTGCGACGTCGGCGCCCTGCTGGGCGAGACTCCGGCAGATGGCGGCGCCGATGCCTCTGGTGCCACCGGTGACGAAGGCCACCCTGCCGAGCAGCTTCTCGCCAGTTCTCGCCGTTTGTGCCTGCGTGACCGTCATGGCGTCCTCCCCGGGCGCGCCTCACCGTGGGCCCGGCGGCTGGAACCTCACTGCCGTCGGCGGCTCCGAGTGCTCCGGTACCGGGCACTCGCGCAGCATGCTGCGGGCGAGCGCCACGGTCAACGGAATCGGATCCGGACGGGCTCATTCGGTTCCCGTTGTGCTGACTAGACCCGGTCACGCGGCGTAGATCCGTTCCGCCGGGCGGTGGCTCCGGCACCCCGGGCCGGAGGCCTCGACGGTGAGAGCTCCGTCCCGCCAGTGGCACTGGTCTTCAGCGGCCGACCCGGCTTTCGGACCCCCACACGCTGCCCTGAGGACCGACCTCATCTGCTGTCCGCCGGATCAGCATGCGGGCCGCTTATGCGGCTGGCGCCCGTCTCGCCCCGCATCCGGGTGCTGGGTAGCGTTTCCGGAAGCCGGGCAGCCGCGGCCTGTCGGAGCCTCATCCGCAGCCGCATCGTCGAAGCAGGTGAGCAGCCATGCCTCGAGGCGGACGCATTCACCATCCAGCGCTGGCTCGCAAGGTCGTTCCTGCGGATGCGGCCGCGGCCATGATCAGCCCCGGGGCCACCGTCGGGATGAGCGGATTCACCGGCGCGGGCTATCCGAAGGAAGTGCCGCTCGCGCTAGCAGAGCGGATCGTCGAAGCGAACGCATCCGGCAGCCGATTCAGGATCAACGTCTGGACCGGCGCGTCCACCGCGCCCGAACTGGACGGAGCGCTCGCGGCGGCCGACGGGATCGAGCTACGGCTGCCCTACCAGTCGGACCCGGTGAGCCGGCAGAAGATCAACGCCGGGCACATGGAGTACATCGACGTCCACCTCTCACATGTCGCTCAGATGGTCTGGGAAGGCTTCCTCGGTCATCTCGACGTCGCCCTCGTCGAGGTCAGCGGGATCACCGCGGACGGGGAGCTGATCCCCTCGTCTTCGATCGGCAACAACAAGACCTGGATCGACCAGGCCGACGCGGTGATCCTCGAAGTGAACTCCTGGCAGAGTTCCGACCTCGACGGGATGCACGACATCTACTACGGCACCGCGTTGCCGCCGAACCGGCGCCCGATCCAGCTGGTCCACCCCGGTGACCGTATCGGCGAGCCATACCTGCGCTGCCCGCCGGAGAAGGTCATCGCCGTGGTGGAGACCGACGCACCCGACCGCAACACTGCCTTCACGCCGCCCGACGAGACCTCACGGCAGATCGCTGGCCATCTCATCGAGTTCCTGGAGCACGAGGTCGCTCGTGGACGGCTGCCGGTCGAACTGCTCCCGGTCCAGTCGGGCGTGGGCAATGTGGCCAATGCGGCGCTCGCGGAGTTGGCGCAGTCCCGGTTCGAGAACCTCACCGCGTACACCGAGGTCATCCAGGACGGCATGCTCGGACTGCTCAAGTCGGGAACGCTCTCGGTGGCATCGGCCACCGCGTTCTCGCTGAGCCCCGACGCCGTGGCCGAGTTCAATGACAACGCGCGGGACTACCGGGACCGGATCTTGCTCCGCCCGCAGGAGATCAGCAATCACCCCGAGATCGTTCGGAGGCTGGGGGTGCTGGCCATGAACGGGGTGATCGAGGCCGACATCTACGGCAACGTCAACTCCACCCATCTCATGGGCAGCCGAATCCAGAACGGCATCGGTGGCTCGGGCGACTTCGCCCGCAATGCCTACATCTCGTTCTTCGTCACGCCGTCGACGGCCAAGGGCGGTGCGATCTCGAGCATCGTGCCCATGGTCTCGCACGTGGACCACACCGAGCACGACGTCAACGTCATCGTCACCGAGCAGGGGCTGGCCGATCTGCGCGGGCTGGCGCCACGCCGACGAGCCCGTCTGCTGATCGACAACTGTGCGCACCCGGACTACCGGCCGTTGCTCGAGGACTACTTCGACCGCGCGCTCCGCGGGGCCTACGGCCTGCACACTCCCCATCTGCTCGAGGAGGCCTTGAGCTGGCACGCGCGATACGTGCGGACGGGGAGCATGGCGCCCGAGCGCTGACCAGCTGCCTTCACGACCTCGATCCGGTGAGACCTTCCGCCGGCTGAACGCCTTCGGCCGCCCGGCCTTGCTTCTTGATCCAGGCCTGCGTCATCCAGGCCTGCGTCGGTTGCCCCTATGGACGGCTGACCCACCCCAGGACCAGTTCGGGGTGTTCCAGGCTGAACAGGTGGCCTGCTCCCGGTTGCTCGATCAGACGGGCAGACGGAACGTGCGCCGCGACCCACCGGGCGATCCCGACCGGCACGTTGACGTCCTCGGTGC
The DNA here is from genome assembly GCA_035296685.1 of Blastococcus sp. GTDB lineage: Bacteria > Actinomycetota > Actinomycetes > Mycobacteriales > Geodermatophilaceae > Blastococcus_B. The sequence continues at coordinate 52,980 of DATHAK010000164.1, read as the reverse complement.
CGTGCAGCAGCACGGTCTCCACGGTCAGGTGCGCCAGGTCCATGCCGAGGGGTCGTGTGCCGAAGGAGAGGTCGTGCACCGCGGCAGCCGGGCCCTGCTTGAGGGCCTCGCGAAAGTCGTCGTCGAACTGCTGGCGCCACTGCGGAGCATCGAGCACCTGCCGGTCGGAGGCCGGCATGAAGCGCTTCCCTGCCCTGCTCATGGCGGAGTCCGGATCGGCGGACAGCTGCGCGGCCAGCAGCCTCTCCGTGACCCTCGGGGCGAAGCGGGCCAGGTAAAGCAGGAACCGGACCGGCAGGGCCATTCCCCGTCGCACCGCCGGCGGGACCGGAACTCCGGCCGAGACCAGGATCAGCCGATCGAACCGCTCCGGGTGCGCGATCGCCGCAGCGAGCGCGAAACCGCCACCACCGCTGACCCCGCACAGCGTGACGGTCGGTAGCTCCAGTTGGTCGAGCAGCTGCCGTAGGTCATCCGCATACGCCCAAAAGGTAATGCCCACGGGCATGGGGTCACTGGCTCCGTAGCCCGGTCGCTCGGGGGCAATCGCCCGGATCCCGGCAGCCGCCGCGAGCCCGTGCATCCACTGGAACTGCAGCCGGGAACCGGGCGTGCCGTGCAACATCACCAGCGGCGTGCCGTCAGAACTGCCGTACTCGGCCCAGGAGATATTCCGCCCGTCCGCGAGCATGGCCGTCATAGCCGTCCGCGGGGTGACGCCCTCAGCCATCCCCGCATGGTGGACGCGGGCTCCCGACACGGCAATGACAGCCGGCGTGGGAGCGAAGCGGCCAGAGTTCCGCAGTCGTTCTGCCTCGGCTGTGCAGGCGAAGACCGCACGGCTAGCCCCTAGCCTGAGTCCCATGCGCGCTGTGCAGATCACCCGCTTCGGCGGTCCCGAGGTCATGGACGTCGTCGACCTGCCCGACCCTGTGCCGGGGCCCGGTCAGCAGCTCTACGAGGTGAGCGCGGCAGGAGTCAACTTCGCCGACACCCACCAGATCGAGAACTCCTACCTCGCCCAGCAGCAACTGCCGCTGATTCCGGGCGGGGAGTTCGTCGGCACCCCGGTCGGCGGCGGGCAGCGCGTGGTCGGCCTCCTCGACGGCGGCGGGTACGCCGAGAAGGTCGTCGCCCACGACTTCCTCACCTGGCCCGTGCCCGACGGCGTCAGCGACGAGCAGGCACTGGCCGTCGTCCTCCAGGGGGCGACCGCGTGGCACCTGCTGCGCACGAGCACGCACCTGGCCGAGGGCGAGTCCGTCGTCGTGATCGCGGGCGCCGGCGGCGTCGGCTCCCTGGCGATCCAGCTGGCCAGGCGCTGGGGCGCCGGCCGGGTGATCGCCACCGCGTCCAGCGCCGAGAAGCGGGCGCTGTGCGAGGAGCTCGGCGCCGACGCCACGGTCGACCCCGCTCTGGCCGAGGACGACCCGAAGGCGTTCACCGCCGCGCTGCGGGAGGCCAACGGCGGCAAGAAGGTCGACATCGTGCTGGAGATGACCGGCGGCACCGTGTTCGACGGCGCGATGTCGGCGCTCGCCCCGTTCGGCCGGCTCGCCGCCTACGGGATGGCCGGCCGGGTGCCGCCGAAGCCGGTCCAGGCGCCGTCGCTGATGGGCACGAGCCGTGCGGTCATCGGCTTCTGGCTGGCGCACTGCATGGCGCGGCCGGAGATGATGGACGCCGCCATGCACGACCTGCTGCCGATGGTGGCCGAGGGCGCGCTGAAGCCGGTCGTGGGTGGGCGCTACCCGCTCTCGCAGGTGCGGGCCGCGCACGAGGACCTGCTCGCCCGCCGCTCCACCGGCAAGCTCGTCGTCGACCCCAGCCGCTAGACGAGGCGGTTGGTCCAGAACAGGCTGAGGACGGCGCCGACGAGGGCCAGCAGCAGGCCGCCGCGCACGAACCAGTAGCTGACGTCGCGCGGCTCCGTGGTGTACCCGATCTGGCTGCCCAGGTCGGCGTACACCTGCTCGAGCTCCGCGGCGCTGGCCGCCTCGCTGTAGCTGCCGCCGGTCTGGTCGGCGATCTCCTCGAGCGTCTCGCGGTCGACCGGCACCGGCACCGTCTCGCCGTCGAGGTCGAGGGTTCCGTAGTCGGTCCCGAACGCGATCGTCGAGACCGGCACACCGGCCTCGCGGGCGGCGTCGATCGCCTGGGTGTCCTCGCGGCCGACGGTGTTGTAGCCGTCGGACAGCAGCACGATCCGGGCCGGCGGGGCCTCCTCGGTGGTACCGAGGCTGGTCTGGAAATTCTCGACGGCGGTGAGCGAGGTGAACACCGCCTCACCGATCGCCGTCGACTCGGCGAGGTCGAGGTTGTCGATCGCCCCCTCGACCTGCAGGCGATCGGTGGTCGGCGGCACGAGCGTGGTCGCCGTCCCGGCGAACGACACCAGGCCCAGGTTGATCCGCTCGGGCAGGACGTCGACGAACTCCTTGGCCGCCGTCTGCATCGCCCGGAAGCGGTCGGGCTCGATGTCGGTGGCCTGCATCGACAGCGACACGTCGACGGCCATGATCACCGTCGCCCGCTCGCGCGGCACCCGCACCTCGGTGCTCGGGACGGCGAGGGACACCACCAGGGTCGCCATCCCGAGAGCCACGATCGCGAACGCCAGGTGCCGCCGCCAACCGGGCCGCTTGGGCACGAGCGAACCGAGCAGCGCCACGTTGGTGAACCGCGCGGCGTAGGCCTTCCGGCGCAGCTGCAGGAACACGTAGAACGCCACGAGCCCGGCGATCACCAGCAGGCCGAGCAGCCACAGCGGGGACTGGAAGGTCATCGGGAGGCCCCCCCGCTGCCCGCGCGGCGGCGCTCGGCCACGAACCGGACGACGTCCATGAGCCAGTCCCGGTCGGTGCGCAACCGCAGGTGACCGGCCCCGGCCCGGCGCAGCGCCGCGGCGATCTGCTCCCGCTGGGCCGCGGCGCCGGCGGCGAACCGCGCGCGGAACTCGGCGTCGCCGGTGGGCACCTCGAGGGTCTGCCCCGACTCGGGGTCGACGACGGTGAGCAGCCCGACGTCGGGCAGCTCCAGCTCCCGCGGGTCGACCACCTCGATGGCCAGCAGCTCGTGGCGGGCGGACAGGCCGCGCAGCGGCCGCTCCCAGTCGCTGTCGCCCAGGAAGTCAGAGATGACGACGACGAGGCCGCGCCGACGGTGCGGGCGGCGCAGCGTCTCCAGCGCGGCCGCCAGGTCGCCGCGCCGTCCGCTCGCCGCCCGGGGGGTGGCGACCACCGAGCGCAGCAGCCGCTCCGCCGCCAGCCGCCCCGGCATCGCGGGGTAGCGGTCCACCCGCTCGCCGGTGGTGACGACGGCGCCGAGCCGGTTGCCGCCGTGCACGGTGAGGTGGCCGACGGCGGCGAGGCCCGCGATGGCCAGGTCGCGCTTCTGGCAGTCGGCGGTGCCGAAGTCGAGGCTCGCCGACAGGTCGACGACGGCCCAGGTCTCCAGCTCGCGGTCGGCGATCGTTTCGCGGACGTGCGGCACCTGGGTGCGGGCGGTCACCGGCCAGTCCATCCGGCGGACGTCGTCCCCGGGGTGGTACGTGCGGGAGTCGCCGGCCTCGGAGCCCGAGCCGGGCACGAGCCCGAGGTGGTCGCCCTGCAGCAGGCCGTCGAGCCGCCTGCGGACGGTCAGCTCCAGTCGGCGCAGCAGCACGTCGGCCGGGCCGTCGGCGAACCGGGGCGGCGCCCCGTCGCCCGAGCCCGGCTCCACGCCGGAGCCCGGCGTCGCCGGGTGAAGCAGGAGCCCGCGGTGCTCGGGGGCGGAATGCTGGTCCCCCTGCAGCGGCGAGCGGGCCCCGCGGCGACGCAGGATCACGCCGGGTGCGGTCCGGCCGCGTGACCGTTGGCGCCGGGGACGCCGTTCGGGCCGGCAGCCTGCGGACCGGCCGGCGGTGCACCCTGCGGCACGGGCGGGCGTGGGCCGAACTGCGGCACGTGCGGGCCACCCGGGGTGCCGGGGCCGAAGCCGCTCGCGTTCTGGCGCGGGGCGACCTGGGGCAGCGGGACGGTCTGCACGATGCGCTTGACGATGTGGTCGGCGGGGACGCCGTCGGCCAGGGCGTCGTAGGAGAGCACCAGCCGGTGCCGCAGCACGTCGGCGGTGACGTCGAGGACGTCCTGCGGCAGCACGTAGTCGCGGCCCCGGACCAGCGCGAGCGCCCGAGCGGCCGCGATCAGGCCCAGCGAGGCGCGGGGGCTGGCGCCGTAGGACACCCACGTCGCGACGTCCTCCATGCCGTGCTCGCGCGGCGTGCGGGTGGCGACCACCAGGCGGACGACGTAGTCGACGAGGGCGTGGTGCACGAAGATCTGCGAGACGGTGCGCTGCAGGCGCCGGAGATCCTCGGGGCCGAGCACTGTCTCGGCCACCGGGGGCTCGGAGCCCATCCGGTAGACGATCTCCCGCTCCTCCTCCGGGGTCGGGTAGTCGACGAGCACCTTCATGAGGAAGCGGTCCCGCTGCGCCTCGGGCAGGGGGTAGACCCCCTCGGACTCGATCGGGTTCTGCGTGGCGAGCACCAGGAAGGGGTCGGGCAGCGGGTGGGTCACGCCGCCGATCGACACCTGCCGCTCGGCCATGACCTCCAGCAGGGCCGACTGCACCTTCGCCGGCGCGCGGTTGATCTCGTCGGTGAGGACGAAGTTCGCGAAGACCGGTCCCAGCTCGACGTCGAAGGCGTCCTGGCCGGCCTTGTAGATGCGGGTGCCGATGATGTCGGCGGGCACCAGGTCGGGAGTGAACTGCAGGCGGGTGAAGGTTCCCCCGACTGCCCGCGCCAGCGTCTCCACCGCGAGCGTCTTCGCCACGCCCGGCACGCCCTCGAGCAGCACGTGACCGCGGGCCAGCAGGGCGACGAGCATGCGCTCGACCAGGCGGTCCTGACCGACGATGACCCGCTTGATCTCGAACAGCACGCGCTCCAGGCGCGCGGCGTCCACCGACGGGGGTACCGGCGCAGCGGGGCTCGCGGGCGTGGTCTCGGTGCTGGCAGCGCTGCTCACGTGGCTCCCTGGTCGTGCCGGCCCACGGCTTCCCGCGGGAGCGAAGCCGTCGACGGGGCGGTGGACCCGGCCCGTGCAGCCAGTGTCCTACAGGTTCCTGACACCGGTCGGGCACGTGCCGGGGCGCCGCGACGCACGGTTCCCGACACGCGGTCCGGCACCGGAGAAATCGGCTCGGAAAAGTACGCGAACGACGCGCCGAAGATCGGGGAACGGGACGCGCACCCCTGCCCCGCCATCGGGTCGACTGCTAGCCTGAGAAGCGCGTCGGGCAGCTCCCCCCGTGGCTGCCCGACGCCTTTTCTTGTCCCGAGGCCCTGCCGTGTGCCTGGTCAGGCGCTGGGTCGCGCGGCCCCCGCGTAGCCGCGCCACCACATGGTCGACACCTTGACGACGTCGCCGCTCTCGGGCGCCTGCACGACCTTCCCGTTCCCCAGGTACAGGGCCACGTGGTAGATCGTCGACGGGTTCGACGGGTCGGTCGCCCAGAACACCAGGTCGCCGGCCTGCAGGTCGTCGCTGGACACCTTGGGCAGCGCCGCGTACTGGGCGCGGCTGTTGCGCGGGATCGAGATACCGGCCTGCGCATAGGCGTACTGGGTCAGCCCGCTGCAGTCGAAGCCGATGATCCCGAGGTCGGGCGCCTGGCCGGGGCCTGGGCCGCGGGTGCCGCCGCCGCCCCACGCGTAGGGCGTGCCGAGGTAGGCCATCGCGGCGTCGATCGCCTGCTGGGCCGCGGACGCGTTCCCCGAACCGGCCTGCTCCTGGTTGCCCGACGGCGCAGGCGGCACGCTCACGGTGGGCGCGGGAGTGGGCTGCGGCGCCACCTGCGCGACGCGGTCGGCGGCTGCGCGCTCGCCGATCAGACCGCTCAGCTGCGCCTGGGCCGCGGCCAGCTCAGTCTGGAGCTGGGCCTGCTGGGTGTCCAGCGCCGCGGCCTGCTCGCGCGCGGAGGCCTCGGCGGCCTGCGCGACCGCCAGCGTCGCGGCGGCCTGCTCCTGCAGCGCCGTCGCCGAGGCGAGCGTCGTCCGGGCGACCTCGTCCGCGGCCGCGGCCTGCTGCTGCAGGACGGTCACGGTGTCGAGGACGTCGGAGCGGTGCGCGCCGGCCGCCTCGAGCAGGGCGGCGCGCTCGATGAGCTGTCCCGGGTCGCCCGCGGTGAGCAGCGCCGCCGCCTCGGGATAGGTGCTGCCCTGCATGTAACTGCGGCGGGCGAACGCGACCACGTCGTCCCGGGCCACGCCGAGATCCGCGGTGGCCTGCGCGGCGGCAGCCGCCGCGGTGTCGGCCTGCTGCTTCGCGGTCTGCGCGGCGGCCTCGGTCGCCTGGTACTCGTCGAGGGCGATGACGGCCTGGGCGCGGGCGGCGTCGACGGTGTCCTGTGCGGCGGCCAGCCGGCCGGTGAGCTCGCCGATGCGGCCGGCGACGGCGTCGGCCTGGGCCTGTGCCTGTGCGATCTGCGTGTCGCTGGGCCGTCGGGGGGCCGCGGTGGCGGTGGACGGGGTCAGCCCCACCGCGAGGGCGACGGCGACCGCCGTCCCCGCCATGCGCAGGGCGAGCACGCGCGTGCTCCGGGTACCGCTGTCCACGTTTCCGACCTCCAGTGCGGTGCGCCCCGGGAGGGGCGCCCCGCTCGGCGTCGCGGCACCCGGGAGGGCACCGCTGCCCTGGAGATCGGGAGGGTCGGGCTGCCCGTTGAGGCCGCCTCACCCCTCGGGGTGAGACGACACCGGCGGGTGACGGCCTAGTTCACCTGGCGCTCGGAGTCCTTCCAGAACGACTCACGGAGCTTGAACTTCTGGATCTTGCCGGTGGCCGTACGGGCCAGCTCGTCGCGGAACTCCACGCGCTTGGGGATCTTGTAGCCGGCGATCTTGCCGCGGCAGTGGGCGATCAGCTCCTCCTCGGTGACGCTCGCGCCCTCGGCGACCACGACCAGCGCGGTCACCATCTCGCCCCACTTGTCGTCGGGGACGCCGATGACGGCGACCTCGGCCACGGCCGGGTGGCTGAAGACGACGTCCTCCACCTCGATCGAGGACACGTTCTCGCCGCCGGTGATGATCACGTCCTTCTTGCGGTCGGAGATCGTCAGGTAGCCGTCGTCGTCGATCGAGCCGCCGTCCCCGGTGTGGAACCAGCCGCCGTCGAGGGCCTCGGCGGAGGCGTCGGGGTTCTCCCAGTAGCCCTCGAGCACGACGTTGCCCTGGGCCAGCACCTCCCCCGACTCGGTGGTCTGCAGCCGGATGCCGAGCGCCGGCACGCCGGCCCGCGACAGTTTCTTCGCGCGGTTCTCGGGCTCGAGTTCGTCGAACTCGGCGCGCGGCCGGTTGATCGTGAGCAGCGGGGCGGTCTCGGTGAGGCCGTAGATCTGGTTGAACTCCCAGCCCAGCTCGCGCTCCACCCGCGCGATGGTCTTCGACGGCGGGGGCGCCCCGGCGACGACGATGCGCACGCGGTCCCGGCCGGGGATCTCGCCGTCCCACTCGGCCGCCGCGTCGAGGACGGCGTTCCAGACGGCGGGGGCGCCGGCCATCATCGTGACCCCGTGCCCCTCCACCCGGCGGAGGATCTCGGCGCCGTCCACCTTGCGCAGCACCACCTGCGTCGCCCCGATGCCGGCCATCGTGTACGGCAGGCCCCAGCCGTTGCAGTGGAACATCGGCAGCGTGTGCAGGTAGACGTCGCGGTCGCTGACCTGCATGTGCATGCCGAAGGTGACGGCGTTGACCCACAGGTTGCGGTGGGTCATCTGCACGCCCTTGGGCCGGGCCGTCGTCCCGCTGGTGTAGTTGATGGTGGCCGTGGCGTCCTCGTCGGGCGCGGACCACGGTCGCGGCTCGGTGTCGAAGCGCAGCAGCTGCTCGTACTCCTCACCGGTGCCGAACCGGTGCTCGGCCTCCACGCCCTTCAGCGAGGACTCCAGCTCGGGGTCGACCAGCAGCACACGCGCGCCGGAGTGGCCGACGATGTAGGTGACCTCCTCCGGCGAGAGCCGGAAGTTGATCGGGACGGCGATCCGCCCCGAGGAGGGCACCGACAGCAGCAGCTCCAGCAGCCGGCCGGCGTTGTGGCTGACGATGGCCACGCGCTCGCCCTCACCGATGCCGAGCTCGTCGAGCCCCGCCTGCAGCGCCCGGCCGCGGCGGGCGACCTCCCGGTAGGTCACGTCCCCCAGCGACGGCGCGGGCTGGTTGGGCTCGTCGACGATGCCGACCCGGTCGCCGTAGACGAGTTCGGCCCGGTCGAGGAAGTCGCGGGTGGTCAAGGGCACGCGCATGCCGGCTCCTCAGGGTCTGGCCGGCAGCACCGGCCGCTCGTCGTGGTCCAGATCACGCTAACCGGGACTCCCCCGCTCCACGAGGGGGCATGCGACGTTCCGTCCGAACCGAAACGCCGACACCTGTGGCCACCCAGTTCGGCCGCCCGGTCAGCCCAGGGGTGGCTCGGGCGGGGTACCGGCGATGATCGCCTCGGCCCGGGCGAGGATGGCGTCGTTGCGGTTGGTCGCCGTCAGCACGTAGAACCGGCCGTCGGCGATGGCGTCGACGACGAGCCCGGCCACCTCGGCCGGCGGCCGGCCGGCCTCGAGCAGCGCGTCCATGCGCGCCACCGACTCGAGGTCGACGTCGCGGTCCACCGACGGCGGACCGGCCGAGGCCGGGCGGTTGCGGGCGGAGGACCCGATCCGGGTGGCCACCGCGCCGGGGCAGAGCACCGACACCCCGACCCGGGCGCCCACCTCGCGTAGCTGCAGGTGCAGCGCCTCGGAGAGGGCCACGACGGTGTGCTTGGAGGGTCCGTAGATGCCCAGCGTCCCGGCGAAGACCCCGAAGATCGACGCGGTGTTGACCACGTGCGCGGCGTCCTGCTCCAGCAGCACCGGGACGAAGGACCGGATGCCGTTGAGCACCCCCCACGTGTTGACGCCGAGCACCCACTCGAGGTCGCCACGCGAAACCTCCCAGAGCAAACCGTGCGGGCCCCCCACCCCGGCGTTGTTGCACAGCACGTGCACCGCGCCGAAGGCGTCCAGCGCCACGTCGCGCAGCACGTCCACCTGGTCGGCATCGGACACGTCGGTGACCGCGGCGCGCACCCGGGCACCCTGATCGGCCAGCTCGGCCGCGGCCGCGGTCAGCGCCGGCTCCTCCACGTCGGCCAGCACCACGGCCATGCCCTCGGCTGCGAACCGCCGGCTCAGGGCCAGCCCGATGCCACTGGCGGCGCCGGTGACCACGGCGACCCGGCCGGGCCCGACGACGGACGGCGCGGTGCCGGTCATCGCGGATCCTCCCCGGACAGCTGCCCGAGCAGCCCGTGCAGATCGGCGACGGCCCAGTGGTCGACCAGCCGGCCGTCCTCGAGGCGGACGATGTCGATGACCGCCCAGGACACCCTCCGGCCGGTGGCCGGCACGCCCGACCACTCGCCGTGATGGGTCCCGGAGAAGGTCTGCCGGGTGACCACCCGGTCGCCCTCGGCGAGCATGTCGTCGATCCGGACGTGCAGATCGGGGAAGGCCGCCCGCATCGCCCGGAAAGCGAGCTTCCCTGCCTCCGGGCCCGTGGGCGCGCCCGGCGGCGCCGAGTGGTTGACGAAGTGCGGCGCCCGCAGCTCGTCGGCCACCGACTCGTCCCCGCCGGTCTTGAACTCCTCGATCCAGCGCCGGACGACGGCCTTGTTGCGCTCGGCGAGCTGCTGCTCGGCCGTCATCCGCCCGCGATTGCGGGGTCCGGCGCCGCCTGGCTGGCGGGGGCCGGCCGCGGCGGGAGCTCGTTCTCGGGGATGGTCAGCGGGAAGTGGCAGGCGACCTGGTGCCCGGGCAGCAGCTCGACCAGCTGCGGCTCCACGTCGGCGCAGGTCTGCTGGGCGCGCGGGCACCGGGTGCGGAAGCGGCATCCGCTCGGCGGGTCGACCGGCGACGGCGGCTCACCCGGCAGCGCGACCGGCTTGTTGGCCCGCCCCGTGGCCGGGTCGATCCGCGGGATCGAGTCCAGCAGCGCGGCGGTGTAGGGGTGCAACGGCTGCCGGTACATCCCCTCGGCCGGCCCGATCTCGGCGAGCTGGCCGAGGTACATGACGGCCACCCGGTCGCTGACCTGCTTGACCAGCGCCAGGTCGTGGGCGATGAACAGGTAGGAGAGGTTGAGCTCGCGGCGCAGCTTCTCGAACAGGTTCAGGACCTGGGCCTGGATGAGCACGTCGAGGGAGGAGACGGCCTCGTCGCAGATGACCAGGGCGGGGTCCAGGGCGATCGCCCGGGCGATGGCCACCCGCTGGCACTGCCCTCCGGAGATCTCGTGCGGCCGTCGCTTGCCGTACTGCGAGGGGTCCAGCCCGACCAGGTCGAGCAGCTCGTCGACCCGCTTCTTGCGGGTGGTCGCATTGCCCTCGCCGTACCCGATCAGCGGCTCCTCGACGAGCTCGGCGATCCTCCAGCGCGGGTTCAGCGAGCCGAACGGGTCCTGGTAGACCATCTGCATCTGCCGGCGGGCCTGCTTGAGGGCACCGCGACGGAGCTTCACCAGGTCCGAGCCCTGGAACTCGACCTCGCCGGACTTGGGCGGCGGCGCCTGGATCACCGACCGGGCCAGGGTGGACTTCCCCGAACCAGTCTCCCCGACCACCCCGAGGGTCTCACCGGGGTAGACGTCGAAGGACACGTTGGACACCGCGTGGACGACGCCGCCCTTGACCCCTCCGGCGCCGCGGACCGGGAACTCCTGCACGAGGTTCCGGGCGCGCAGCAGCGGCGCCCTCGACGCGGCCGGCGAGCCCTGCGATCGCTCCTCGACGGCGGTCATCGGGTGACTCCCTGGTTCACGGCGGGCTGGTTGACGGCGGGGCGCTGGTCGGCGGGGTGGTCCGGGTGCTCCTGCTCGAGGTGGTGCGCCGCCTCCGCGGCGGTGGCCGGTGCCATGGCGGCGGTGACCTCGGGAGCCGTGTCGAGCTCGGTACCGGCGGGGTGCCAGCAGGCCCACCAGTGCTGCGGCTCGTGCTCCAGGAACGGCGGGTGTTCCACGCACTTGTCGGTGGCGTTGGAGCACCGCGGCCGGAACGGGCACCCCTTGGGCAGTGCGCTGAGGTCCGGCGGCTGCCCCGGGGTCACCGGGAGCAGGGAGTGCGGCTCCCGCTCCAGCGCCGGGATCGCCCCGAGCAGCGCCCGGGTGTAGGGCATCCGGACGTTGGAGAACAGTGTCCCGACCGGCGCGTGCTCCACGGCCCGTCCGGCGTACATGACGACGACGTCCTCGGCGTAGCTCGCGGCCAGCCCCAGGTCGTGGCTGATCATGATGACCGCCATGCCCAGCCGTTCGCGCAGCTCGACGAGGAGCTCCATGATCTGCGCCTGGGTCGTGACGTCGAGGGCGGTGGTCGCCTCGTCGGCGATGAGCAGTCGTGGTTCTCCGGCCAGCGCGATGGCGATCATCACCCGCTGGCGCATGCCGCCCGACAGCTGGTGCGGGTACTCGTGGAAGCGTCGCTCGGGCGCCGGCAGCCGCACCAGCCGGAGCAACTCCACCGCCCGGGCATGCGCACCCTTCTTGTCGAGGTCCGATTGCGCCCGGACCGCCTCGGTGATCTGGCTGCCGATCTTCATCGTCGGATTCAGCGACCGCGCCGGGTCCTGGAAGACCATGGCGATGTCCCCGCCGCGCACTTTCCGCAGCTCCGCCTCGTCCAGGCCGAGGAGCTCGCGGCCGTCGAAGCGGATCGACCCGCTGATCGTCGCCGTCGGGGGCAGCAGTCCCATCAGGGCACGGGTGCTGACGCTCTTGCCCGACCCGGACTCCCCGATGATCGCCATCATCTTGCCCGGGACCATCTCGTAGGACAGTCCGTTGACGGCGTTGATCCGTCGGCCACCGCGGGTGAACTGGACCCGCAGGTCCTCCACGATCAGCAGCGGCTCCCCGGGTGCGGCCGGCCGCCGGTATCCACCCGGGGACGAAGAGTCGATCACGTCTGACGTCACGGAGCTCCCGCCGGTTGGGTAGGACGTCCAGTCGGTGCTCATCGTCCGCTCCAGCGCGAGCGCAGGTTCTCACCGAGGAGGTTGAAGGAGAGCACGGTGATCAGCAGGGCCAGACTGGGCCAGACGACGAGCATCGGCGTCGCGGAGAGGCTCAGCTGCCCGGTGGCCACCATGTTGCCCCAGCTCGGGGCGGGGTCCGGGACCCCTAGGCCCAGGAAGCTCAGCGCGCCCTCGATGATGATCACGATGCCCATGCCGAGCATCCCGAAGGTGATCAGCTGGGGCGCGATGTTCGGGGCCAGGTGCCGGAAGAGGATCCGCCCCGTCGAGGTGCCGGAGATCTGGGCTGCCGCCATGAAGGGCATCTCACGGAGCCTGAGCACGGCCGACCGGGCGACCCGGGCGAAGGCCGGGATGCTGAAGAACGCGAGCGCCAGGATGGTGTTGGTGATGCTCGGGCCGAGCGCCTGAGCCACCGCGAGCGTGAGCACCAGCGACGGGAAGGCGATGAGCACGTCGAGCAGCCGCATGATGGTGGTGTCGACGGCGCCGCCGACGTAGCCGGAGAGGGCGCCCAGCGTTCCGCCGACGACGAGGCCCAGCACGTTCACCGCGGCCGCGATGAACAGGGACGCGCGCCCTCCGTTCAGCAGGCGCGACAGGATGTCGTTGCCGTTGGGGTCGGTGCCCAGCAGGTGCCCCGGGGACAGCGCCGGCAGGTTGCTCTCCAGCACGCTGCCGCCGGTGGGCTCCGGGAGCACGAGCGGGCCGAAGACGCAGGCCAGCAGAATCAGGGCGATCATCCCGGCCGGGATCCACGTCCCTAGCGACTGCCGCCACTTCCCGCGACGCGGCTCCTCCTCGTGCCCGTGCTCGAGCCCCGGATGATCGGTGACCGAGATGGGCGTGTCAGCGACTGCCATAACGGATCCTCGGGTCCAGGAGGACGTACAGGAGGTCGACGATCAGGTTGGCGACGACCGCGACGACCGCGAACACCACGACCACGGCCTGCACCACGATGAAGTCCCGGGTGTTGATCGCCTGCAGGAGCATCTGGCCGATGCCGGGCAGGGCGAAGATCGATTCCACGATCACGGTGCCGCCGATGAGCGCCCCGAGGTTCAGGCCGACGACGGTGATGAGGCCGAACGAGGAGTTCCGGAAGGCGTGCCGCAGCAGCACCTGCCAGGACCCCACGCCCTTGGCGCGCGCCGTCGTCACGTATTCCTCCTGCTGCATCTGGTCCACCAGGTCGCCACGGAGGAACCGGGTGTAGAAGCAGAACAGCGGGATCCCGATCGCCGCCGAGGGCAGGATCATGCCCTCGAGGTTGGCCCACAGGCCCTCCGACAGCGGCGTGTATCCGATGGCGGGCAGCCAGCCGAGTTGCACCGCGAAGATCAGCACCAGGATGAGGGCCAGCACGTAGTTGGCGACCGACAGGCCCACGGTGCTGATCACCATGCTGATCCGGTCGAACACGCCGTTGGGCCGGTGGGCTGCGAAGAGGGCGACCGGGAGTGCCACGAGCAGTGACACCACGAAGGCCAGGCCGACCAGTTCACCGGAGACCGGCAGCCGCTCGGCCAGCAGGTCGCTGACCTCCTGACCGCTGACCACGGACTGACCGAGGTCCCCGGTCACCGCTCCCCCAAGCCAGTCGAGGTAGCGGGAGACCCCCGACTCGTTGAGCCCCAGCTGCTCCTCGAGGAGCGCGATGTCCTCGGGGGTGGCCTGCGGGCCCAGCAGCTGCTGGGCCGCGTTGCCCGGGATCAGGCTCAGCACCCAGGACGCGAGGATCGTGACGCCGATGATGATCGGAATCGCCATGAGCACGCGCTTCACGATCAGGCGGAGCGCCGGCGAGCCGGCCACGCGGCGGCCGCGGGAGACCCGCGGGTCCCGGTTGCCCGGGACCCGCGGGAGGGTGGCAGCTGTCACTGCTCCATCCAGACCTCATCCCAGATGACCTGGGAGTTCACCAGGGCCGCCGGGATCACCGTGGTCAGGCCGGGGCCGTGCACGCCCTTGACCGAGATGTTCGCCGGCGCGAAGGCCAGACCGAACGGTGCGTAGAACTTGCTCGCGATGAGCTCGGCCGCCTGCTGGTAGAGGTCGCCCCGCTCGTCCTCGTCGATCGAGGAGGCCGCGTCGGCGAGCAGCTGGTCCAGCTCGGGATCGCTGACGCCGCTGAACGGGGAGCGGGAACCGAAGCGGAAGCCCACACCCACCCCGGACGCGGGGTCCCAGGCGCCGGCGGTCTGCAGCATCGCCTGCCACTGGCCACCGGTGAACTGCTGGATCAGGGTCGACAGCTGGTAGTCCTCGATCTCGACGTCGATGCCTGCCTCCTCCCACTGCGTCTGCAGCGCGGTGTTGATCTGGGTGGCGACGTAGTTGCTGATCGTGCCGAGCTTGACCGTCAGCCCGCCCAGCTCGTCGACGAGCTCCTTGGCGTGGTCCGGGTCGAACTCCGGGTAACCGTCGACCTCCTGCTCGTAGAACAGGCCACCCGGGGCGGTGAACCCCTGACTCACCTCGTACCGGCCACCGAAGATGCCCTCGTTGATGGCCTCGAAGTCGGTGGCCGCGTAGATGGCCTCGCGGGCCTTCGGGTCGGTGAAGGGACCGGTCTTCGTGTTCAGCTGGATGACGTAGGGCGAGGTGGCCGCCTGGATGGACACCTGGAGCTGGTCGTTGTCCTGAGCCTGCTCCAGCAGGGGGGTCGTGTTCAGGCCCTCGTAGGCCTGCGCCTGACCGGCCTGGAGCGCCTGGTAGGCGGCCTGGTCACCGCCGATCGACTGGAAGGTCAGCTTGTCGAGGTAGGGCTGGCCCTCCTCGAAGTAGGTCTCGTTCTTCTCCAGCACGAGCTCGGAGCTCAGCTGGTTCGAGACGACCTTGAACGGGCCCGCCCCGACCGGGTTGATCTTGAAGTCGTCCGGGCCCTGCTTCTCCAGGGCCGTCGGTGAGGCGATCCAGTTCACGTTGCTGGTCGGGAAGGACGCCGAGACCGCGGCGTAGGGCTGGGTGAAGGTCAGCGTGAGGGTCGTCGGGTCGACCACGGCGATGCCGTCCGGGGCCAGCGGCCACGTCGGCTTGCAGGTGCACGGGGAGGCCAATGCGCGCTCCCAGTTGAGCTTGACCGCCTCCGCGTCCATGGGCGTGCCGTCGCTGAACTCGATGCCCTCGCGCAGCTTGACGGTGAAGACGGTGCCGTCCTCCGACAGCTCGCCGCTCTCGGCCTGGTTGCCCTCGACGGCGGCGTTGCTGCCGTCGTCGTCGGATCGGAGCAGGAACAGGCCGCCGTAGATCGACTGCATCATCGGGAGGTTGGCGCCACCGGTGGTGTTGGTCGCCGGGTCGAGCCCCGCAGGCCAGGAGCCGGTGAAGGCGGTGTCCTCGAGGACGGTCATCTCGCCACCGGCCTGGGGCTCGCCGGCCGAGGCTCCGCCCCCACCCTCGCTGGTGCCACCGCCATCGTCGTCACTGCCACAGGCAGCCAGCACCATGGCGGCGGCCAGCAGCGGGGCCAGCTTCGAAAGTCGTCTCACGTCGGTACTCCTGGTCGGTTGAGGCGTCGGTGACTGTGCGGTGGCCCGGGTAGGCAGCGGTCGAAGACCGATCTCCCCCCGCGTCCTAGCCCTTGCGGTGGAGTGACCAGGCTCACTAATCGCCAGCAAAGAGTGGCGGGCCCGGAGCGCGGCGTCTGCCGTTCCTTCCGCCGGACGGGAGACAAGTTGGGCCCGGGACGGGCTCTGGGCAACCACGCCGCGACGGTCCCGCACCGGTGCGCGGACGCGCAATGGCCGACGACGTCGGATCGACGTCGCCGGCCATCGGGGCGCGGGGAGGCTCAGGCGGGCGGGTCGATGCCCAGCCAGCGGAACGCGTTGGCGCCGCTGATGTCCTCCCATGCCTGCGGGTCGAGATCCATCGACCGCAGGGTGCGACCGGCCGGCTCCTCGCGGAGCATCGCCGGGAAGTCCGACCCCACGAGCAGCCGGTCCGCGCCGAGCAGGTCGATGAGGAACCGGATCGCGCGCCGGTCGAAGACCATCGAGTCGTACCAGAACCGGCGGGCCAGCTCGAGCGGCGAGGGGCCGTCGTCATGCATCACCGCGCGGGTCAGGTCGACCGGTTCCTCGTTCCACGACCCGCCCCAGAAGTACTGCGCCCGGGGCAGCATGAGAGGGAAGCCGCCGGCCGCGTGGCTGAAGGAGATGCGCAGGTCAGGGCAGGCGGCGGCAGTGCCGCCGGACACCATGGACCCGGCCGCGAAGGCTCCTTCGACACCCACGGTGTAGGTGCCCATCGCCGACATCGGGAGCCGCTCGGACGGGCTGGGCATCGCGTGCACGAACACCGAGAGACCCAGCCGTTCGGCTTCCTGGAAGAACGGCAGGAACTGCTCGTGGCCGATCGACTTGCCCAGCACGTTCGAGGCGATCTCGACCCCATGGAGCCCCTGGTCCTGGATCGCCTTGAGCTCCGCGGTGGCCGCGTCCGGGTCCTGCATCGGGACCATGCCCAGGGCCTTGATCCGGGCCGGCTCGGCCGAGGCGAGGGTGGCGCTGAACTCGTTGACGTGGCGGGCCAGGGAGAGGCCGTCGGCCGGCGGCAGGTCGTACCGGAGCAGCGGTGGCATGGGGCTCAGCACCTCGACGTCCACGCCGGAGGCGTCCATCTCCTCGACCCGCCGCTCGGCGTCGAAGAACACGTCGCGGGCCTTGAACCGCATCTGACCGAACACCAGGGTCCGCGCGGTCTCGCCGTCCACGGCTTCCATCTGGGGGAAGCACTCGGGGGCGTCGGCCGGGTAGTCGTAGGGCAGCAGGTGAGCGTGGGCGTCGACGAGCACAGGGGCCCTCCGGTCGGGTCGGGGTCAGGACGAGGGGTGCACGGAGGCGTGCACGGCGGACTCCCCCGGCACCTCGCCGGCGAGGGTCTCGATGGCCAGGGCGGTGTCCTCCAGGGCGAACGTGTGCGTGTGCAGCTTCTCCAGCGGATAGCGGCCCGACTCGATCAGCGCGATGGCCTCGGCGTAGGCCGGGGCGTCCACCCCGAAGGCGCCGCGCACGGTGAGGGCGCGGTTGATGATCAGATCGGTCCGCAGGGGGATCTCACGGTTGCCCTTGAGCCCGGCCAGCACCACGGTGCCACCGTGCCGGGCGGACAGCAGAGCGTCGGTCAGTGGCCCGGCGGCCATCGGCGTGAGCTCCAGGACGACGTCGGCCATCTCGCCGTCGGTGATCTCGCGGACCCGCTCGACGGTGTCCGCCGCGTCGTCCCCGTCGACGACCAGGGTGTGGTCGGCGCCGAACTCCCGGGCCAGCGCGAGCTTGTGCTCGTCGGCCGCCAGCCCGGTCGTGATGATGGTCCCGGCGCCCGCGGCCCGTGCGGCGATGACCGACGCGATGCCCCGCTGCCCCGCCCCGAGCACGAGCACGGTGTCGCCCAGGCCGATGCCGCCGAGGTGGGCCGCCCAGCGCACCCCCGCGCCCAGCGGGTTGAACATGACCGCGATCTCCGCGGGGATGCTCGCGTCGATCTTGTGCAGGACGGCGTTGGGCGTGAGGTAGAGGCGCTCGGCGAACCCGCCGTACAGGCTGGGTTCGACGTCGACACCCGTGACGCCGTGGGCGATCGTCCGGTTGGGGCAGGACTGGTAGCGGCCCGTCAGGCACTTCTGGCACGCCCGGCAGGGGACGATGACCTCGAGCGCGACGCGGTCGCCGGGCTGGACGCCCCAGCGCTTCGCGGCGCGCTCGCCGACCTCCTCGATGATGCCCATGGGTTCGTGCCCCGGGATGAACGGCTTGCTGTTCGTGCCCATGTGGCCCTTGTAGGTCTCCACGTCGCTGCCGCAGATGCCGTTGGCCTCCACGCGCAGCAGCCCGTCGTCCGGGCCGACCTTCGGTCGCGGGAACTCCCGCAGCTCGATCTGCCGCGGACCGACCTGCACCGCGGCCCGGACCGTCTCGCTCATCTGCCGGTCAGTCCTCGTGCACGATGACGCCGCGCAGGTTCTTCCCGGCGTCGAGATCGGCGTAGGCCTCGTTCACCTCGTCGAGCGCGTACGTGCGGGTGACCAGCTCGTCGAGCTTGAGGTCCCCGGCCCGGTAGAGACCCAGGAGCTTGGGGATGTCCGACAGCGGGTTGCAGTCGCCGAACAGGGCGCCGCGGACCTGGCGCTGGTAGCCGATGAGCATGCCGGCGTGGAAGTGCACGGCCTTCTCGTTGAGGTGGCCGACGGCGGTGATCGTGACCTTGCCGCCCTTGCCGGTCATCTGGACCGCCGCGTTGACCATCTCCTCGGTCACCACGCCGGGGGTGAGGATGGCGTGGTCAGCGAGTTGCCCCCACGTCGTCTCGACGACGAACTCGTGGGCCTCCTTCGCCGAGGCGAAGGTGTGCGTCGCGCCGAAGACGGTGGCCATCTCCCGCTTGAAGTCGACAGGGTCGATGACGATCACGTTCTTGGCGCCGGCGTACCTGGCCCCCTGCACCGCGTTGCTCCCCACACCCCCCGCGCCGAAGATCACCACGGTGTCACCCGCCCGCACACCGGCTGCGTAGACCGCCGACCCCCAGCCGGTCGGGACCCCGCAGCCGACCAGGCTGGCCACCTCCCAGGGGATGTCGTCCGCGAGCGGGACGACCGCCCACTCGGACACGACCGCGTACTGGGAGAACGTGCCCAGCGAGCAGAACCCCCCGAGGTCCTCGTCGCCGAGGTGGAAGCGGAAGGTGCCGTCCAGGAACATGCCGGTGCCCGCGTTGAGGCCCTGGACGCACATGTTCTGGTGGCCGGTCGAACACGGCCGGCAGGCACCGCAGGCCGGGATGTAGGAGCAGACGACCCGGTCGCCGACCTTGACGCGGCGCACGTCGGGCCCCACCGACTCGATGATCCCGGCGCCCTCGTGGCCGCCGACGATCGGGAAGCGCACCGGGGCGTCGCCCTGGGTGATGTGGTCGTCGGAGTGGCACAGCCCGGAGGCCTTGAACTTGACCCGGACCTCGTGGGCCTTCGGCTCGTCGAGCTGCAGGTCGGTCAGCTCCCAGCCGATGTGCGGCCCTCGGGCGATGGCTGCGTGGGTGGTGATGCTCATCGGTGTGCCCCTCCAGTGGGTGCCCGGCGGCGTTGCCGCGGGGTGGACGTGTCGCGGACCGGTTGGCGGGGTCCGGGAATGTGCAGGCCCGCTGGGGGCCGGTGCCGGCCGGGGCCCGGAAGGCCCCGGCCGGAGGGTGCGCCCGGCCCTCAGGCGGTGCCGCGGAGGGAAACGGTCTTGACCACGGTGTAGTCCAGGACGGCGTCGGCGCCCATCGTGCGGCCGAAGCCGCTGCGCTTGTAGCCGCCGAACGGTCCGCCGATCACCCCGGCGCCCAGCGCCGCGTTCACCGCGACCTGGCCGGCCTGCAGGCCCTTGGCGAACTTGACCGCCTTGCCGACGTCCCGGGTCCAGACCGAGGCGACCAGGCCGTAGTCCGTGCCGTTGGCCACCCGGAGCGCCTCGTCATCGTCGTCGACCGGGGTCACGCCGAGCACCGGACCGAAGATCTCCTCCTGGTGGATGCGCATCGACGGCGCGACGTTGTCGAACAACGTCGGCTCGACGAAGAAGCCCCGCTCGAACTGCTCGCCGCTGGGCCGGCCACCACCGAGCACGAGGTCGGCACCCTCCTGCTGGCCGAGCTGCATGTACTCGAGGACCCGCTCGTGCTGCTTGGCGTTGATCAGCGGTCCCATGTTGACCTGCTCGTACCAGGGGCCGACCTTGACCTGGGACATCCGCTCGGCCAGCCGCTCGACGACCTGGGCGTGCACCGAGCGGTGCACGACCACGCGCGAGCCCGCCGCACAGATCTGGCCGGTGTTGAGCGTGATGCCCATGGCGATCGCCGGGATGGCGGCGTCCAGGTCGGCGTCGGCGAGGATGACCTGCGGCGACTTGCCGCCCAGCTCCAGGTGCAGCGGGGTGAGGTTCTTCGCGCAGGCGGCCATCACGATCGAGCCGGTGTCCGGGGAACCGGTGAAGCTCATGCGCTTGATCCCGCGGTGCGCGGGGATGGCCGCGCCCGCCTCCGACCCGTAGCCGGTGACGACGTTGACCACGCCGGGCGGGATGCCGGCCTCGAGCGCCAGCCTCGCCAGCGCCAGCGCGGTCAGCGGCGCGTCCTCCGCGGGCTTGATCACGATGGTGTTGCCCGCGGCGATCGCCGGGCCGACGTCGTTGACGAACATCGGCGCGGGGGCGTTCCACGGGATGACCGCCCCGACCACGCCGTAGGGCTCGCGCAGCGTGAGCCCGATGACGTCGGGGGTGTACGTCGGCAGGGACAGGCCCTGCACCTTGTCCGCCTGGCCCGCGACGAAGTTCAGGATCCGCGACATCGGGGGCGGGCCCCAGCTCGGCCGGCCCACCTCCTGCGACTCCAGCTGATCGAGTTCGGTGCTGTGCTCGTCGATCAGCTGGGCCCAGCGCTGGATGAGCGCCCCACGGGTCGTGGCGTTGGTGTCCCGCCACGCCGGGTAGGCCGCCTCGGCGGCCCGGACGGCGGCGTCGACGTCCTCGGCACCGCCGCGCGGCACCCGCCCGAGCACCTCCCCGGTGGCCGGGTTGATGACGTCGATGGTCTCGCCACCGGCCGCGCGGACCCAGTCGCCGCCGATCAGCTGCGCGTCGTCGATGATGAGCGGGGAGCCGGCGTGCGGGCCGGGAGGGGCGATCGTCATGTCAGCCGTCCTTCAGTTCTCGTGGATGATCACGCCGCGGATGTTCTTGCCGTCCAACATGTCCTGGTACCCCTGGTTGACCTCGTCGAGCTTGTACGTCCGGGTGACCAACTCGTCGAGCTTCAGGTCGCCGGTCCGGTACAGGCTCAGCAGGCGGGGAACGTCGAACAGGGGGTTGCAGGCGCCGAAGATCGCGCCCTGGATCCGGCGCTGGTAGCCGATGAACATGCCGGGGTGCTCGTCCACCCAGCCGTTGCCGACGGCGGTGACTGTCACCTGCCCGGCCTTCCCGACGATCCTCAGGGCGTCGGCGATGACCTCGTCGTGCAGCACGCCGACGGTGATGATGGCGTGGTCGGCGAGCTCGCCCCAGGTGACCTCGTTGACGAACTCGGCGGCTTCCGTGGCGGTGGCGAAGGTGTGCGTCGCACCGAAGACGGTGGCCATCTCGCGCTTGAAGGGGACCGGGTCGACCACGACGACGCGCTGGGCGCCGGCGAACCGGGCCCCCTGCACCGCGTTGCTGCCCACGCCGCCGGCCCCGAAGACGACGACGGTCTCGCCGGCCCGTACGCCGGCCGCGTGCACCGCGCTCCCCCAGCCGGTCGGCACGCCGCAGCCCACCAGCGCGGCGACCTGGAACGGGATGTCGTCCGGGATGGGGATGACGGAGAACTCGCTGACCACCGCGTACTCGGAGAACGTGCCGAGCACGCACAGCCCGCCGAAGTCCTCCCCGTTCTGGTGGAAGCGGAACGTGCCGTCCGGGAACTGCCCGGTGGAGGCGTTCTTCCCCTCGTCGCACAGGTTCTGGCGGGCGGTGGAGCAGTACCGGCACTTGCCGCAGGCCGGGATGAAGGAGCAGACGACGTGGTCGCCCACCTTCACGCGGGTGACGCCCTCGCCCACCGCATCCACGATCCCGGCGCCCTCGTGCCCGCCGACCACCGGGAAGCGCATCTGCGCGTCGCCCTTCTGGATGTGGTCGTCGGAGTGACAGAGACCGGCCGCCATGAACTTGATTCGGACCTCGTTGGCACGGGGGTCGTCGAGCTCGAGCTCGGTGATCTCCCACGGCCGACCCGGCTCGCGACAGACCGCGGCGCGCGTCGTCATGCTCACTTGGACACCTCTCCCTGCAGTTGACGTCGGCCAGGAGGGAACGGCCGTCCTGACGACCACGACCTCGCGGCGGTGCCCGGGGCGAAGTCCCGCGGCAGCGTCCACGATGGTCGTCCGGACGTGGCGTGGGCCACAGGACTTTCCCGCCCACGGAAGACGACCTCGCCGGCGGCCCGGATCGCGAACGCTGCGTCGCGATTGTTTCCGGGTCCCGGAAGTGACCCTTCTCGCCCTTCCGACGAGCGGCCGATACTCGCCGCACCCTGGCCGGCGCCATCCGCGGCCGTCGTCCTGGACGGGGGCACCACCGCCCCGGAGGACGCCTCCGCCGTCGGCCCGTCGGGCCCCCGCCGGGCCCGGCCCCGTGCTGCGTCTGCGAAAGGACCTGGCGTGATCGACAAGTTCCGGAAGGACATGCTCTCCGTCGTGGACCGCGTCCACGACGGCGCCTCGATCGCCGTGGGTGGCTTCGGCAGCTCCGGGCGGCCCGACGGCCTGCTGGATGCACTGTGCGAGCTCGACCGCCGCGACCTGCACGTCTACGTCAACAACGTCGGTCACGACTTCACCGGCGTCGGGCGCCTCCTGCACGAGGGGCGGCTGCGTCGCGTGACGGCGTCCTTCCCGATCCTCCAGGAGTTCTACGACGAGTACTTCGCGGGGAAGGTCGAGCTGGAACTGGTCCCCCAGGGCACCCTGGCCGAACGGCTGCGCGCCGGGGGCTCGGGCATCCCGGCCTTCTTCACGCCCTCGGGCGCGGGCACGATGCTCGCCGACGGCTCCTTCACCCTCCGCTACTCCCCGGAGGGCGGGGTCGCCGAACACGTGCCGGCCAAGGAGCACCGGATGATCAACGGCCGCCAGTACGTCCTCGAAGAGGGCATCGTCGCCGACTTCGGGTTCGTCAAGGCGCACCGGGGCGACCGCAAGGGCAACCTGCGGTTCCGGCTCTCCGCCCGGAACTTCAACCCGCTGGCCGGGATGTCGGGACGGCACACCTTCGCCGAGGTGGAGCACCTCGTCGAGGTCGACGAGCTGCACCCCGACGACATCCACCTGCCCGGCGTCTTCGTGGACGACGTCCTGCTGGCGACGAACGCCGCGGCCGACCAACCACTGATGGAGAGGTCCTCGTCATGACCGACACGCTTCCCGCCACCACGGTGACCGGCCGGACCCGGGAGGGCATCGCCCAGCGGCTGGCGCAGGACCTCAAGGACGGCTACGTCGTCAACCTCGGCGTGGGCATCCCGCTCTACGTGCCCCTGTTCATCCCCGAGGGCACCGAGGTGGTGCTGCACGCGGAGAACGGCGTGCTCGGGCTGGGCCCCGCCCCCGAGGGCGAGGGCGACCCCGACCTGACCGACGCCGGCAAGCAGCCGATCACCCTCATCCCGGGCGCGGCGATCACCGACTCGGCGATGTCCTTCGCCATGATCCGCGGCGGGCATCTGGACGTCACCGTGCTCGGCGCCCTCCAGGTCTCGGCCGCCGGCGACCTCGCGAACTGGTACGTGCCCGGCAAGAACCCGGCCGTCGGCGGGGCGATGGACCTCGTCGCCGGCACCCCGCAGGTCTGGGTGACGATGGAGCACGTCGACCGCAAGGGCCGGCCCAAGATCCTTCCGGAGTGCACCATGCCGCTGACCGGGCGGGCGTGCGTCACACGCATCTACACCGACCTGGCCGTCTTCCACGTCGTCGACGGGACGTTGCGCCTGGTGGAATGCGCACCCGGGGTCACCCCGGAAGAGGTGCGCGAACGCACCGCCGCCCCCTACACCGAGGACCTGCACCCGTGACCGGAATCGACCTGTCCCGCATCACCGCGATCGACGTGCACACGCACGTGCACCGGTCGGTCCACGCGCCGCCGCCCGAGGGCAGCTCCGCCGACGACATGGGCGCGTACTTCGGTATCGGCTCGATGCCCCAGTACACCCTGCCGCAACTGGCCGAGTACTACCGCGAGCGCGACATGGCCTGCATCGCCTTCGGGGTGGACAGCATCTCGCAGACCGGGGAGGAGATGCTCCCCACCAACGAGGAGATCGCCGAGCTCGCCGCGGAGAACTCCGACGTCGTCATCCCCTTCGCCAGCATCGACCCCGCCCGCGGGGCGGCCGGGGTGCGCGCCGCGCGGCGGCTGATCAGCGACCACGGTGTCCGCGGGTTCAAGTTCCACCCCAACACCCAGGGCTTCCACCCGAACGACCGGATGGCCTACCCGCTGTACGAGGTGATCGCCGAGCACGGGCTGATCGCCCTGTTCCACACCGGCCAGACCGGGGTCGGCGCCGGCACCCGGGGCGGCGGCGGGATCCGCCTGAAGTACTCCAATCCCATGGACGTCGACGACGTGGCCGTCGACTTCCCGGACATGGACATCATCCTGGCCCACCCCTCGTTCCCCTGGCAGGACGAGGCGCTGTCGGTGGCCAACCACAAGCCGCGGGTGTACATCGACCTGTCCGGCTGGTCGCCGAAGTACTTCCCGCCGCAGCTCGTGCAGTACGCCAACTCGCTGCTGCGCGACAAGGTGCTCTTCGGTTCCGACTTCCCGGTGATCACGCCCGAGCGCTGGATGAAGGACTTCGCCGCCATCGCCATCAAGGACGAGGTCCGCCCCAAGATCATGAAGGACAACGCCGCCCGGCTGCTGGGGCTCTCCCCCGCGGCGGGCGAGGGAGCGGGGCACTGATGCGGGACGTCGAGGGCAAGGTCGCCTTCATCACCGGCGGCTCCAGCGGCATCGGCCGGGGCATCGCCCTGGCCTTCGCGCGGGCCGGCATGCAGGTGGTCATCAGCGGCCGCCGGCAGGAGTTCATCGACGAGTCGCTGGCCGAGTTCGCCGCCGCCGGGCTCTCCGCGGACAGCATGCGGCTCGACGTCACCGACGCGGCCGCGGTGGACGCGGCCGCGGCGGAGACCATCCAGCGGCACGGCCGGCTCGACGTGCTGGTCAACAACGCCGGTATCGGGCTGACCGGGCCGGTGATGGCCGCCACCGCCCGTGACTGGGACTGGCTGATAGACGTCAACATCCGCGGCGTCGGCAACGGCATCCGCTCCTTCGTCCCGCACATCCAGGCCCACGGCGAGGGCGGGCACGTGGTGAACACCTCGTCGATGGCCGGGCTGATGCCGATCGTCGCCGGGCTCTACAGCATGACCAAGGCCGCGGTGATCGCGCTGTCGGAGGCACTGGCCATCGAGCTGGCGCCCGAGGGCATCGGCGTCTCGGCGTACTGTCCCGGCCCCACGCACAGCAACATCGCCGCCGGCGTCTCCGCCCGGCCGGCCGAGTACGGGGAGAGCGGCTACGCCCCGCCGCCGGCCGAGCACCTCGAGCGCGCCAAGCACCAGCCGTACATGAGCTACGTCGAGGCCGGTGAGCGGGTCCTGGCCGGCGTCCGGCGCAACGACCTGTTCATCCTCACCCACCCGGAGTTCCGGGACGGCGTGCGCGACCGGTTCGACACGACGCTGGCGGCCTTCCCCGACGAGCCGCTGAACACCGAGCGCGCCGCCGCGATCCCGTTCCTCCTCTCGCACCCGGTGTACGCGCCGGAGAACCGGCTCCCCTCCCCGCGGCTGGGCGATCCCGTCCACTGATCCGGCGGGGGCCACCCGCCGACGACGGTGCCCGGTCCGGCAACCGCCGGACCGGGCTCCGTCGTGCGGGGCTCCGTCGTGCGGGGCTCCGTCGTGCGGCGCTCAGGGCGCCGGGGTGTCGTCCAGCGGGATGAGCGGCAGCGGGCCGGCCAGGTCCCCGGGGTCGGCCGGGAAGTAGGCGAAGTTCTTCGCCCGGGCTCCCCCGTCGACCACGAGGTCCGTGCCCGTGATGAGGCGCGCGTAGTCGGAGCAGAGCCAGGCGACCGCGTGACCGATGTCGGTCGGCGTGCCGGTCGAGCCCATCGGCACCAGCGGCGGGCGCTCCCCCGACCAGCGGGCGGGGCGGCGCCACTCCTCGTCGCCGGTCCCGCCGCCGAGGCCGCCACCCTTGCGACCGGCGTTGAGCATGTCCGCCGGCCGGCCCTGGGCCGCCAGCTCGGCCAGCAGCTCGGGGTTGTCGATGGTCGGCGCGGTCGGGGTGTAGCTGTTGACCCGGATGCCGTACGGCGCGAGGTCCATCGCGGCCGCCCGGACGAAGTTGTTCACCCCGCCCTTGTGGAACGCGTAGGCGATGACGCCGGCCGAGCCGTTCCAGCCGTTGGACGACGACATGCAGACGATGGAGCCGCGGATCCCGCGCTGGGCCATCGCACGGCCGACGTGCTTGGTGTTGAGGAAGTAGCCGAGCCCGGCCACCCGGACGGCACGCTCGAAGTCCGCGGCGGTCTCGTCGAGGACACCCTTACCACCGAGGATGGCGGCGTTGTTGACCAGGATGTCGATCCGGCCCCACCTCTCCAGGACCGCGTCGACGTAGCCCTGGACCGCGGCCTCGTCGGTCACGTCCCCGGGCGCGGCCATCGCCTCGCCACCGTTGCGCTCGATCCGGGCGATGCAGGCCTTGATGACCTCGTCGTCGACGTCGTTGCAGGCCACCTTGGCGCCGTACTTCGCCAGGGCGAGCGCCACTCCGCTGCCGATGTTGGGGCCGACGCCGGTGACGAGGGCGACCTTGCCCTCCAGCGAGACCTCCACGCTCAGGAGGCCGGGGCGTGGTCGCCGGGGAAGTCGGTCGGGTAGACCAGCCGGATGCTGGCCGGGTCGATGCCCAGCACCGGGCCGAGCATCGACTGCATGAGCGGCTTGGGCACGAGGCACTCCTCGCAGGCGTTGGGGCCGGCGACGATCGAGACGTCGGCGGCGTCGCCCTGGAGGTCGACGTCCATCCGGTAGTCGTCTGCCTGCAGGGTCTGCTTCAACTGGTCCAGCTGCTTCTCGTCGACGGTCATGCGGGTGCCTCCTGGGTGTGGGTCGCGGTGTCGGATACGGGCGGGACGGGCACCGAGCGGCCGGACCAGGTGGACCAGCCGAACGGGCGGAAGACCGTCGAGATGGCCGCGTTGGCGGCGCCCGCGACGATCACCGGGATCTCCGCGGCCGACGGCATCATCGGGAAGGGGTCGGGGCCGGGGTCCTCGTCATGGGACTCCTTGCCCGCCGCGACCAGGTCGGCCTGGCTGCGCGTGGCGTGCTCGAAGAGCCACTGTTGGACGTCGGCGCGGCTGTAGCCGGCGGAGGCGAGGAACTGGGCGTGCTCGGGCCCGAGCACCACACCGCCGGTGGAGTGCTTGATGCCGAGGTAGGCACCGGTGCGCGCGAGGGTGTCGGCGATGTCCCAGAGCACCGCCTCCGCGCTCTCGGTGTGCCGGTTGTCGATGTACTCGCAATCGCGGATCAGCATCGCCGACACGGCGTCGACCCCGGCCTCGACCCCGCCGGCCACGCTGAACGGCTCCCACGGGGAGAGCTCCTCGTTCTCGCCGATGCACAGGGTCCAGCGTCCGGGCACGCCCTGGGTGGCCTGCTCCAGCTCCTGCGGACGGATGCCGTAGCCGTTGCGGACGATCAGGCCGAGCGCGCGGCCGATGGTGGCGTTGGCCCGGAAGCCGGGGCCGAAGACGCCGCCGGCGTAGTTGATGCCGAGCCGGTCGCGGATCGGGCCGTTGACCACGAGCAGCGGCGCGGGCCCGCTGGTCGACTGCCAGGCACCGCCCTGGGAGGCCGGCTCACCCTTCACCGCGTCCCAGGCGGCGAGCACGAGCGGCAAGTACTCCGGGCGGCAGCCCGCCATGATCGCGTTGACCGCGGCCTGGGCCACGGTGACCCGGCGGTTGAGGTGCGACTGGGCGCCGATGACCTCGTCCGCGTCGCGGTCGACGGTGGCCAGGAACTCGGCGACGTCGGCCTCGGTGGCCGGGACGACGGGGAGGCCGTCGCTCCAGCCGCGCTCGTAGCAGTACTCGATGGCGCCCCGGACGCCGCGGACCGGGTCGTCCGCGGCCCCGGCACGCCCGTCGACCTGAGGCGCCGCCGTCACGAGGCGGCTGCCGCGTTCGGTCCGCTCAGCAGCGCCACGATCTCCGGAACGGCTGCCGCCGCCCGGTCGCGCACCCCCTGCCGCGACAGGTTGGCCACCGGGTGCGGGGTGGTCACGTACTGATAGCCCTCGGTGCCCTGCAGGGTGGCCATGGCGTCGGCACTGACCCGGAAGGCGTCGCTGACGATGACGACGGCGGGGATGCCGGCCTCCTCCAGCTGCAGCCCGTCGGCGACGGCGGAGGCGCTGCAGGAGCCGCAGTCCCCGACGCCCACGACGACGACGTCGCACTCGGCCCGGAGCTCCTCCAGCATCTCCGGCGGCGCCGGGTTCACGATGCTGGGCTTCTTGCGGACCAGGACCTTCTTCACCCCGTGCTGCGACTCGAGCAGCTCTGCGACCTCCTCGACGAAGTCCTCGGCGTTGCGCTTGGTGTTGGCCAGCAGGCCCAGGCGGAGACCGGAGAGGTCGCCGGGTCGAGGGGCGAGAGCGGTGCGGCCGCGTGCGTCACCGGCCGGACCGAGCGTGGGATCGATGATGCTGTCGTACACAGCGCTCTCCTCGCATCCTGGACGCCGATGTGACGGCCGTCTCGCTGAGAGAACGCTATGCCGCCCGGATCGATGCCCACCAGACCACTCCCGCCCGGCGGAACGGCAGCACGCGCCTCCCCGGCGCCGGCACGGGGTCTACAGACCCGGGTGGACCGACACGTGGACGGCGGGCTCGCCCGGGCCCTCGCCGGCGAGCAGCTGGATCGCGGCCTCCGTGTCGTCGAGCGGCAGCGAGTGGGTGTGCATCTGCCCGATCGGCGTGCGACCGGACTCGAGGATCCGGATCGCCTCGGCGTAGGCCGGTGAGTCGACCCCGTAGGCGCCGACCAGAGTCAGCGCGCGGTTGATGACGAAGTCGGTGTCGATCTCGGTCTTCCGACCGCCCTTGAGGCCGGCGAGCACCACTCGGCCGCCGTGCCGCGCGGAGGCGAGTGCGTCCCCGACCGGCCCGAGCGCCATGGGTGTGAGCTCCAGGACGATGTCGACCCCCGCCCCGCCGGTCAGCTCGAGGACCCGGGCCACGGTGTCCTCCTGGTCGACGACGATCGTGTGGTCGGCACCGAACTGCCGCGCCAGGGCCAGTTTGTGCTCGTCCGCGGCGAGCCCCGTCACGATCACGGTGGAAGCACCGGCCGCCTTGGCCGCGATGACCGCCGACAGGCCGCGCTGACCGGCACCCAGCACGAGCACGGTGCTGCCGATCCCGGCGCCGCCGAGGTGCACCGCCCAGCGGACACCGGCGGCGAGCGGGTTGAACATGACCGCGAGCTCGACCGGGAGGCCGCGGTCGATCGGGTGCACGATCGAGCCGGGCGCCAGGTAGGTGTACTCGGCCAGCCCGCCCCACAGCGAGGGCTGCTGGGTGATCGGGGTGTAGCCGTGGCTCGCCGCCCGCTTGGGGCACGCCTGGTACCTGCCGGCGATGCAGGCCGGGCAGTGGTGGCAGGGCACCAGGATCTCCAGGGCCACCCGGTCACCGACCGAGACGCCCCAGCGCTCGGCCGCCTGCTCGCCGATCTCCTCGATGATGCCCAGCGGCTCGTGGCCGGGCACGACCGCCGAGCCGCGGAACAGGTGCCCCTTGTACTGCTCGACGTCGCTGCCGCAGATCCCGTTCGCCTCGATGCGCAGCAGCCCGTCGTCCGGGCCGATGACCGGGCGGGGGAACTCCCGCAGCTCGAGGGTCCGCGGCGCGGTCTGGACCACCGCCCGCACCGTCCCCGCCATCAGCGGGCGGTCCCGGCCTCGGCGGCCGGGATCGGCGCCTCGACGCCGAGGGGCT
The DNA here is from genome assembly GCA_035296685.1 of Blastococcus sp. Lineage (GTDB taxonomy): Bacteria > Actinomycetota > Actinomycetes > Mycobacteriales > Geodermatophilaceae > Blastococcus_B. Next base: position 23,299 of record DATHAK010000164.1, on the reverse strand, counting down.
CGGGGCGGCGCAGCGGGAACGGGCTCAGTCCGCCGCCGTCGATCGGGATCGCCTGTGCGGTGATGTAGGCGGCTTCCGGGGAGGCGAGGAAGGCGACCGCGGCCGCGATGTCCTCCGCCGAGCCGGCCCGCCCGACCGGGATGTTCCGGCCGCGCTGCGCCATCAGGGCCGCCTCGTCGACGTCCGGGGCGGCGCTCAGGAACGCCCGGCTGGTGGCGACCAGCCCGGGGCACAGCGCGTTGACGGTGATCCCCCACGGGCCCAGGTCCATGGCGAGCGCCCGGGTCAGGCCGATGACACCGGCCTTGGACGCCGAGTACGGCCCGGAGAAGGGGGCGGCCGTCAGTCCGGCCATCGACGAGATGTTGACGATGCGGCCCGAGCGCTGGGCGCGCATGACCGGCACCGCGGCCGCGCACATCAGCCAGGGCCCGCGGAGGTTGACCGCGATGACCCGGTCGAAGACCTCCGCCGGGATGTCGGCGACGTCCGCCCGGTCCGGGCCCTGCGGCGCGGCCGCGTTGTTGACCAGGATGTCGAGCCGGCCGAACCGCTCGACCGCCTCGGCCACCATCCGGTTCGCGTCGGCCTCGACGGAGACGTCGCCGAGCGAGGCGGCCGTCGTTCCGCCATCGGCCGTGATGTCGGCGACCAGCGCCTCGACCCCGCCCCAGCCCGCCGACCGGCCCTCCTGCTGCCTGTTCGGCACGCCGGTGGACTGCAGGTCGGTGACCACCACGGCCACGCCCTGGCCGGCCAGCCGGCGGGCGATCGCCTGCCCCATGCCGTCGGGCTTGCCGCACCCGGTGATCAGTGCGACCCGGTCCGGGGCGGCGGTCACGCGTGCACCGCGGGCACGCCCTCGGGCGTCGTGGTCTCCTGCACCGTCATCACCGGCGCGGAGTGCACCGGCGGCTTGGGACTGCTCGGGCCGCCGTCCACCGAGAGGATCTGGCCGGAGACCCACCGGGCGCGCTCGCTGGCGAGGAAGAGCGTGGCCTGGGCGATGTCCCAGGGGCTGCCCTCGGTGCCCAGCGCCGACCAGCCCCTGCGCACCGCCCGCATCTCCGCGGACATGTTGGCGGCGGCGAACGCTCCCCAGATGGCGCCCACCTGCACGCAGTTCACCCGGATGCCGCGGTCGCCGAGGGTGTTGGCAGAGCCGACGGTGAGGTTCTCCAGCGCCGCCTTGGCGAGGTTGTAGACCATGGCCGGCCCCCGGGCGCGGACGCCGACGGAGCTGATGTTGACGATCGCGCTGCCGGCCGGGAGCACCTCGACGGCGTGCCGGGTCATCTGCCAGGCGGTGGTGAGGTTGAGGTCCATCAGCTCGTGGAACCGCTCGGGGGTCACGTCGAAGACGCCCGCCCGGTCGCCGACGGCGACGTTGTTCACCAGGGTGTCGAAGCCGCCGAACGCGGCGACGGTCTCCTCCACCGCGCGCCGGCACGCCTCGTCGTCCAGCAGGTCGGCCACGACGGCGACGGCCGTGCCGCCGTCGGCTTCGATCGCGTCCACGGTGCGCTGCGCGGCGGCCGGGTCGCGGTCGAGGACGGCGACTCGGGCGCCGTGCGCGGCGAACACCCGGCAGATCGCGTACCCGACGCCGGGCTCGTTCTCGCTCTGCTGGCCGCCGCCGGTGACCAGGGCGGTCCGGCCTGCCATCCACGGGTCGGCGGGCCCGCCGAAGGGGTCGGTGAGTGACTCGCTGAACTCGGTCACTGCTGGGCTCCTGACTGTGTCGGGGAGGTGGACCGGCCGAGGACCGGGACGGAGCTGGCCGACCAGCCGGCGAACACCCGGACGACCATCGAGATGCCGGCGTTGCGGGCGCCGGCGACGACGATCGGCAGCGCCTCCGGCCCGTCGGTGGCGAAGAGCCGGTCGAAGATCTCGGGGTCGGTGGTGCCGTCGGCGGAGCGGACGCCGTTGTCACCCACGCCGTCCTTGCCGACCCGGGCCAGGTCGGCCTTCGACTTCCCGCACCGCTCGACCAGCCACGCCCGGACGTCGGCCTTGCTCATGCCGGCCCCGGCGAGCATCTGCGCGTGCTCGGGGCAGAAGACGATCCCCGCCGGGTGATGACGGAAGATCGCGGCACCGCTGCGGGAGATGGTGTCGGCGAAGTCGGCCAGCAGCTGCTCGGGATCGGCCGTGTGCCGGTTGTCGACGTACTCGACCGTCCGCGTGAGCATGGCCGAGACCGCCGAGGTGCCGGCGGGGACGCCGCCGTCGACGGAGAGCGGTTCCCAGGGGCTCTCCTCCTCGTTCTCGGCGAGGCAGACCTGCCAGCGACCCGGCAGCCCCTGGGTGGCCTGCTCGAAACCGTGCGGCACGACGCCGAGGGCGTTGCGGACGATCAGGCCGATGCTGCGGGCGATGGTCATGTTCGGCCGGAAGCCGGGACCGAAAACCCCGCCGGTGGAGTTGAACCCCAGCTCGGCGCGCACCGGACCGTTGACGACGAGCAGCGGCGAGGGGCCGCTGGTGCTCTGCCAGCCGCCGCCCTTCGCGGAGCGGTCGCGCTGCACGGCCTCCCATGCCGCGAGCACGACCGGGAAGTACTCCGGTCGGCAGCCGGCCATGGCCGCGTTGATGGCGGCGAGCTCGACGGTCACGCTGCGGTCGAGGTGCTCCAGCGCCCCGATGACCTCCTCGGGACGACGGTCGACGGTGGCGAGGAACTCGTCGACCAGCGGCCGGGTGGCCGGCACGAGCGGCAGCCCGTCGGTCCAGCCCTGCTCGTAGCAGTGCTCCATCGCCGCGCGGGCGGCGTCCGGGTCCGCGGCGGGCAGGTCGGTCTGCACGCTCACGAGGCGCGTGCCTGACCGGCCTGGTCGGTGACGGTGGCCACGACCTGGGGCAGCAGCTGCTCGGCCCGCTCGGCGACCGCCTCGGGGCTGAGGATCGCAACGGGGTGGGCCGTCGTCAGGAAGGCGTAGTCGGGCGCCCCCTGCACCGCCGCCATGGACGAGGCCGTGACGGTGAAGGCGTCGGAGCAGATGACCGCCGCCGGGACGCCGGCCCGCTCGAACGCGATGCCGTCGGCGACCGCCGAGGCGCTGCACGATCCGCAGTCGCCGACGCCCACGAGGACGACGTCGCACTCGGCGAGGAACTCCTCGCGCAGCTCGTCGGGCATGGGCAGGGCGAACGCGGTCTTCGTGCGGCGCAGGACGGTCCGCGCACCCTGCTCCCGTTCCAGGTGGCCGGCCAGCTCGTCGAGCAGCAGCGCGGCGTTGTGCTTGGTGTTCTCCAGCAGCCCGATGCGCAGCCCGGACAGGTCCGCGGGCCGCGGCGCGAGCGTGGCGTCGGTGGCCCGGGCCGAGGCCAGGCCGGTGGGGTCGAGGACGTCGGCGAGCGTCGCCATCAGGCACCTGTCCCGGTGTGGTCGTGGAGGATGATCCCGCGGATGTTCTTGCCGTCGTTCATGTCCTGATACCCCTGGTTGAGCTCCTCCAGGCGGTACCGGTTGGTGATCAGCTCGTCGAGCTTGAGCTCTCCTGCCTGGTAGAGACCGAGCAGCCGGGGGATGTCGACGAGCGGGTTGCAGTTGCCGAAGAGGGCGCCCTGCACCTGCCGTGTGTAGCCGACGAGCGTGCCCCCGTTGACCTGGACCTGCTTCTCGTCGGCCTTGCCGATGGCGGTGATGGTGACCTTGCCGGTCTTGCCGGTGATGTTGATGGCGTCGGTGACCACACGTTCGGTGTTCACGCCGACGGTGATGATCGCGTGCTCGGCCAGCTCGCCCCAGGTCGTCTCGTTGACGAACTCCCAGGCCTCATTCGGGTCGGTGAAGGTGTGCGTGGCCCCGAAGGCCTTCGCCATCTCCAGCTTGAACGGCACCGGATCGACGACCACGACGTTCTTGGCGCCCGCGTAGGCCGCGCCCTGGACGGCGTTGCTGCCCACACCGCCGGAGCCGTAGATGACCACCGTCTCCCCGGCCCGGACGCCTGCGGCGTAGACCGCCGAGCCCCAGCCGGTCGGGACGCCGCAGCCGACCAGCGCGGCGACCTCGAAGGGGATGTCGTCGGGCAGCTTCACCGCGGAGTACTCGGAGATCACCGAGCGCTCGGCGAAGGTGCCGAGGGTGCACAGGGCGCCGAGGTCCTCGCCGTCCTCGTGGAAACGGAAGGTGCCGTCCTGCAACTGGCCGGTGCCGGCGTAGAGGCCGCGGTCGCAGACGTTCTGGTGGCCGGTCGAGCACCAGCGGCAGACGCCGCACGCGGGGATGAAGGAGGCGACGATCCGGTCGCCGACCTTCACCCGGGTGGTGTGCTCCCCAACCGCCTCCACCACGCCGGCGCCCTCGTGTCCGCCGACGATCGGGAAGCGGTTGCGCGCGTCGCCGGTGCGGATGTGGTCGTCGGAGTGGCACATGCCGGAGACCTCCCAGCGGACCAGGACCTCCTGGTCGCGCGGGTCGTCGAGCTGCAGCTCCGTGATCTCCCACGGCTGGTGGGGCGCGTACATCACGGCCGCCCTGGTCGTCGTCGGCATGGGCCCGGTCTCCTTCGAAGGTGGCGCACGGGTGGGACAGCGGCGAGCGGCGGCCGCCCCGAGCGAGGCGCCGTCCGGAGGCTGCGGGCCCGGCACGACGGGGAGCCTGCGGACCGTGTCCGGACCGTCGCGGCCGACCGACGGCCAGTGACCGGGGTCACCTTCCCGTCGGGGACGATCGTGTCGCCGCCGCATCTCCGGTATCGAGACGCCTTCCCCCGGGCGGAAGCCCGGCCCTGGCCACCCCGGCCTTGACAGCGCGTCATACTCACCCGGGGGTGACGTGCGCCACTGCACGGGGCGCCGGCCACCTCCGAGATCCCGAGGCCAGGAGGACGCCGTGCCGGTACCGCTGCCGCTTTCGTCGCCCCGCCCAGGGGGGCATTCGGGCTCCCGGTCCGGCGACAAGGCCGCGGGCCCGGCGACCGCCGCCGGCCGCACGCTGGCCGTGCTGGCCGCGTTCGGGCCCGAGCACTCCTCCCTGTCGCTGTCGGAGATCAGCCGCCGCACCGGCCTGTCGCTGACCACCACGCACCGGCTCGTCGGCGAGCTGCGCGAGTGGGGCGCCCTCGAGCGCGCGGCCGACGGTCGCTACGGCATCGGCCTGCGCATCCTGGAGCTCGGCGCGCTCGCCCCGCACGGGTTGCAGCTGCGCGAACTGGCGCTGCCCTACCTCGACGACCTGCACCACGCGACCCGGGGAAACGTGCACCTCGCCGTCCGGGACGGGCACGACGTCGTCTACGTCGAGTCGCTGCGTGCCCGGGGGGCGGTCCAGGTGCTGTCCCGGCTGGGTGGACGGTGGCCGCTGCACGCCACGGGCACCGGTCAGGTCCTGCTGGCCTACGCCAGTCCGGAGGTCCAGCAGGAGGTGCTCGCCTCGCCGCTGCGCCGGTTCACGGCCAACACGATCACCGACGTCGAGCAGCTGCGGCGCACCCTCGCCGAGGTGCGCCGCACGGGCGTGGCGATCGCCGAGAACCAGCTGACCGCAGAGGCGCTCGCCCTGGCCGTCCCGGTGCGCGGCCCCGGCGACGAGGTCGTGGCGGCACTCGGGGTCACCGTGCAGCGGGCGGTCGTGAAGAGCCATGCAGTGATCCCCGTGCTGGCCGCGACCGCCCGCGGGATCAGCCGGGCGCTGGGTGCGCCGTCGGTGAGCACCGTCGACCCGCGGTCGGTGCGCCGCACCACCCAGCCCGACCTGCACTGACCTCGGTCACCCGGGCGCGAGCAGCCGGGGCAGCGCCGTCCCGATCCGCTCCCGGACGACAAGATCGGCGACGTCGTCGTACGGGGTGGCCTCGGCGTTGACGACGACGAGCCGCGCCCCGGCCCCGACCGCGATGTCGGCCAGCCCGGCGGCCGGCCACACCTGCAGCGAGGTGCCGACGGCGAGGAACACGTCGCAGTCGGCGGCGGCCGCGGTGCACGCCTCGACCACCCGCTCGTCGAGCAGCTGCCCGAAGTACACCGTCGCCGACTTGAGCACGTCGCCGCAGACGAGGCAGGGCGGGTCCGGCTCCCCGGCCTCGACGCGGTCGAGGGCGGCGGACATCGGCGTCCGGTCGCCGCAGCCCACGCACACGACCTCGTGCACGGTGCCGTGGATCTCCAGCACCCGGTCCGCAGTGGACCCGGCCGCCTCGTGGAGGCCGTCGATGTTCTGGGTGATCAGCGCCCGCAGCCGGCCCTGCCGCTCGAGGTCGACCAGCGCCGCGTGCCCGGCGTTCGGCTGCGGATCGGCGTCCTGCAGGGCCTTGCGCATCAACCAGGACCGGCGGCGGATGTCGGGGTCGGCCAGGTAGTAGCCGAGGGTCACCAGCTTCTCGGCGTCGGGGTCGCGGGTCCAGACGCCGTTCGGGCCGCGGTAGTCGGGGATCCCGCTGTCGGTGGAGATGCCCGCGCCGGTGAGGACCGTGATCCGCCGGGCGTCGGCCAGCCAGTCGGGAAGGGGATCGGGGACGACGCCGGTCACGCGCCCCACCGTAGGCACGTTTCCACACCGGTGATCGAGGTCAACGGGGAAGAGCGGGGTCCCCCGCCCGATGCGTCCGCGCCTGAACTGGGATGATCGGGGGTGGACACGGGCGCGACGGACCACCGAGGGGTAGGCGCAGAGCAGTGGCAGCCAGCAAGGACAGCTTCGGAGCACGGTCGACGCTCACCGTCGACGGCCAGGACTACGAGATCTACCGGCTCGGCGCGGTGGAGGGCTCCGAGAAGCTGCCCTTCAGCCTCAAGGTGCTGCTCGAGAACCTGCTGCGCACCGAGGACGGCGCCGACATCACCGCCGACCACGTCCGCGCGATCGCGAACTGGGACCCGAACGCGGAGCCCGACCAGGAGATCCAGTTCACCCCGGCCCGCGTGATCATGCAGGACTTCACCGGCGTCCCCTGCATCGTCGACCTCGCCACCATGCGCGAGGCGATGGCCGACCTCGGTGGCGACCCACAGAAGATCAACCCGCTCGCGCCCGCCGAGCTGGTCATCGACCACTCCGTGATCGCCGACGTCTTCGGCACCGAGGACTCCTTCGCGCGCAACGTCGAGATCGAGTACGAGCGCAACGGCGAGCGCTACCAGTTCCTGCGCTGGGGCCAGGGCGCCTTCAGCGACTTCAAGGTCGTCCCGCCGGGCACCGGCATCGTGCACCAGGTCAACATCGAGCACCTGGCCCGCGTGATCTTCCCGCGTACTGAGGAGACCGCGGAAGGTACCCGGACAGTGGCCTACCCCGACACCTGCGTGGGCACCGACAGCCACACCACGATGGTCAACGGCCTCGGTGTGCTGGGCTGGGGCGTCGGCGGCATCGAGGCCGAGGCGGCCATGCTCGGCCAGCCGGTCTCGATGCTCATCCCCCGCGTCGTCGGCTTCAAGCTGACCGGCGAGCTGCCCGACGGCGCCACCGCCACCGACCTGGTGCTCACGATCACCGAGATGCTGCGCCAGCACGGCGTGGTCGGGAAGTTCGTCGAGTTCTACGGCGCGGGCGTCTCGGCGGTGCCGCTGGCCAACCGCGCCACGATCGGCAACATGAGCCCCGAGTTCGGCTCGACGGCCGCCATGTTCCCCATCGACGAGGAGACGATCACCTACCTGGAGCTGACCGGACGCCCCAAGGAGCAGGTCGCGCTCGTCGAGGCCTACGCCAAGGAGCAGGGCCTCTGGCACGACGCCTCGCGGGAGCCGGCCTTCTCCGAGTACCTCGAGCTCGACCTGTCGACGGTCGTCCCGTCGATCGCCGGCCCGAAGCGCCCGCAGGACCGCGTGGCCATCACCGACGCCAAGCCCTCGTTCCGTGCGGCCCTGGCCGACTACGTGCAGGCCGACCAGACCGGCGGGGACGACCGCCAGCCCGGCGTCCCGTCGCAGGAGAAGCCCTACGGTGTCGTGTCGGCGGCGGACGAGGCCTCGGCCGAGTCCTTCCCCGCATCCGACCCCGCCAGCCCCTTCGCTCACGGCAACGGTGACGAGGACGGTCATCCGCACCACTTCGACGGCGGTGGCGGGGTCGACCGGCCGAGCAGGCCGACGAAGGTCGTCATGGAGGACGGCACCGAGACCGAGGTCGACCACGGCCACGTGGTGATCGCGGCGATCACCTCGTGCACCAACACCTCGAACCCGCAGGTGATGATCGGCGCGGCTCTGCTCGCCAAGAACGCCGTCGAGCGCGGCCTGACCTCCAAGCCGTGGGTGAAGACCACCATGGCGCCGGGGTCCAAGGTGGTCATGGACTACTACGAGAAGGCCGAGCTCACGCCGTACCTGGAGAAGCTGGGCTTCTACCTGGTCGGCTACGGCTGCACGACCTGCATCGGCAACTCCGGTCCGCTCCCCGAGCCGGTCAGCAAGGCGGTCAACGAGGCGGACCTCGCCGTCGTCTCGGTGCTGTCGGGCAACCGCAACTTCGAGGGCCGGATCAACCCCGACGTCAAGATGAACTACCTGGCGTCGCCGCCGCTGGTCATCGCCTACGCCCTGGCCGGGTCCATGGACGTCGACCTGAACAACGACCCCCTCGGCCAGGACCCCGACGGCAACGACGTCTTCCTGCACGACATCTGGCCCTCGCCGCAAGAGGTCCAGCGGGTCATCGACCACGCCGTGTCCGCGGAGATGTTCAGCAAGGACTACGCCGACGTCTTCGCCGGCACCGAGCAGTGGCAGAACCTGCCCACGCCGACCGGGAACACCTTCGAGTGGGACGCGCAGAGCACCTACGTGCGGCGTCCTCCGTACTTCGACGGCATGCCGGCCGAGCCGGCCCCGGTCCAGGACATCACCGGCGCCCGCACCCTGGCGGTGCTGGGTGACTCGGTGACCACCGACCACATCTCGCCGGCCGGCTCCATCAAGGCCGACAGCCCCGCGGGCAAGTACCTCCGCGAGCACGGCGTGGACCGCCGCGACTTCAACTCCTACGGCTCCCGGCGCGGGAACCACGAGGTGATGATCCGCGGCACGTTCGCCAACATCCGGCTGCGCAACCAGCTGGTGCCCGGCACCGAGGGCGGCGTCACCAAGAACCACCTGACCGGCGAGACGACGACGATCTACGAGGCCTCCCAGGCCTACCAGGAGGCGGGTATCCCGCTGGTCGTCCTGGCCGGCAAGGAGTACGGGTCCGGTTCCTCGCGCGACTGGGCGGCCAAGGGGACGGCGCTGCTCGGGGTCAAGGCGGTCATCGCCGAGAGCTACGAGCGCATCCACCGCTCCAACCTGATCGGCATGGGCGTGCTGCCGCTGCAGTACCCGGAGGGGCAGAACCGCGAGTCGCTGGGCCTCACCGGTGACGAGGAGTTCACGATCACCGGGATCACCGCGCTCAACGACGGCGAGGCGCCGCGCACCGTGAAGGTCAAGGCCGGGGACGTCGAGTTCGACGCCCGGGTCCGCATCGACACCCCCGGCGAGGCGAACTACTACCGCAACGGCGGGATCATGCAGTACGTGCTGCGGTCCCTGCGGGGTTCCGCCGCCTGATGGATCTGGGCCTGGGCGGTCGCGGCTACCTGCTCACCGGCGCGAGCCGGGGGCTGGGGTTCGCGACCGCCCGCGCCCTGGTCGACGACGGCGCCCGGGTTCTGGTCAGCTCCCGCTCCGCCAACGGGGTCACCACCGCGGCCCAGGAGCTCGGCGGCCAGCCGGGAGCCTTCGGGGTGGCCGCCGACCTGGCCGATCCGGAGGCGGCCGAGCGGCTGGTCGCCGAGGCCCGGGAGCGGCTCGGGGAGGTGCACGGCGCGCTGATCTCCGTCGGCGGCCCCGCGCCCGGCACCGCGCTCGAGGTCGCCGAGGACCACTGGCGCGAGGCCGTGGAGAGCGTCCTGCTCGGCCCGTTGCGGCTGGTCAAGGCGCTGGTGCCACACCTGGGCGAGGGCGGCGCGATCGGCTTCGTCCTCTCCACGTCCGTGCGGGAGCCGCTCGGACCGCTGGCCATCTCCAACGGGCTCCGCCCCGGGCTGGCGATGACGGCCAAGGCGCTCGCCGACGAGCTCGGACCGCAGGGGATCCGGGTGTTCGGACTGATGCCGGGCACGATCGCCACCGACCGCATCGCCGAGATCGAGGCCGCGTCCGGGGACCCGCAGGGCGCCCGGGCCCGCACGGAGGCGGCCATCCCGCTGCGGCGGATCGGCCGTCCGGAGGAGTTCGGCCGGGTAGCCGCGTTCGCCCTCTCCCCCGCCGCGTCCTACCTGACCGGGACGATGATCGCCGTCGACGGCGGCCGGCTCCGCTCACTGTGAGCGCGCCGGTCCTGGTCGCCTGCGCGCACGGGACCCGCAACCCGACCGGGCGGCGGCTGATCGCCGAACTGGCGCTCGCCGCCCGGGCCCAGCGCCCCGGCCTCGTGACGACGGCCGCCTTCGTCGACGTGCAGCCCCCCACGGTGGTCGACGTCGTAGCGGGGCTCGCCGCCTCCGGCCAGGCGGCGGTCGTCGTCCCGCTGCTGCTGTCGGGCGGCTACCACGTGCACGTCGACATCGCCGGCGCCGTGGCCTCCGCCGACTCCGCCGTCGCGGCCCGGCCGCTCGGACCGGACGCGCGCCTGGTCGAGGTGCTGCACGACCGGCTCCTGCAGGCCGGGGCGGATCCCCGCGACCCCCTCACCGCCGTCGTCCTCGCCGCGGCCGGGTCGAGCGACCCGCGATCGGTCGCCGACGTCGAGGACACCGCGGACCTGCTGCAGCGGTCGTGGGCCGGACCGGTGACGACCGGCTACGGGTCCGCCGCCACCCCGGCGGTGCCCGACGCCGTGCTGGCCGCGCGCCGCGGCGGTGCCGAGCGGGTGGTCGTGGCGTCCTACCTGCTGGCGCCCGGGCACTTCCACGACAAGCTCGCCAGTGCCGGTGCCGACACGGTCACCGCTCCCCTGCTGCCCGACGAGCGGATCGCCGCCGTCCTCCTCGACCGCTACGACGCTGCGCTGCAGGAGACACCGGTCTGATCAGGCTGTCCAGTTCAGCAGGTTCCCGCCGATCATCAGCACCGCCCACCACGAGACCAACGCGACGACCGGCACCAGCGGTGTCCACCAGGACCCTCGTGCGGCCAGCCGCACGAGGTACCACGCCTGGACGAACCACCAGATCCAGAGCGGGATCAGCGCGTATCCCGGCACGGCGAGTCCGGACACGAGGTAGAGGAAGCCGACGAGCAGGAGCGCGACCCCGGACAGCGCGGCGACCAGGAGCACCGGCCAACCGGGCCGGGTGCGGACGGCGGGCTCCGGCGTGGCCATGGCCGCAGTATGGCCCGGGATCACCCCGGATCGGCGCCGGTGGCCGCGGCACGCCCCGGATCGGATGCCCACTGCGACCAGGAGCCCGGCCAGAGTGCTGCGTCGATGCCCGCCTCGGCCAGGGCCGCCACCTCGTGCGCCGCGGTCACGCCGGAGCCGCAGTAGACCCCGACCGTCGCGCCCGGCACTGCACCGAGGGCGGTGAACCGCTCGGCCAGCTGGTCGGCGGGCCGGAAGTGACCGTCTCCGTCGAGGTTCTCGGTGGTCGGCGCGCTCACCGCGCCCGGCACGTGGCCGGCCCGCGGGTCGATCGGTTCGACTTCGCCGCGGTACCGCTCGCCCGCGCGGGCGTCGAGAAGGACGCCGCCCGACGACGGCAGGACCGCGGCGTCGTCGATGGTCAGCACCGGCATGCCCCCGCCGGTCAGCGTCACATCACCCGGCTCCGGGACGACGTCGCCGTCCTCGACCGGTCCCCCGGCCCGGCGCCACGCATCGAGCCCGCCGTCCAGCAGCCGGACGTCGGCCAGCCCACCCCAGCGGAGCAGCCACCACGCGCGGGCGGCGGCGAGTCCGCCCGTGGCGTCGTAGGCGACGACCGGGTCGCCGGCGCGGATCCCCCAGCGACGGGCCGCTGCTTGCAGGCGCTGTAACGACGGGAGCGGGTGCCGGCCCTCGGCGGCCGACGGCGGGTCGGCCAGCTCGGTCTCGAGGTCGACGAACACCGCGCCGGGCAGGTGGCCGGCCAGGTACTCCTCCCGGCCCTCCGGATCACCGAGCGCCCACCGTACGTCCAGGAGCACGGTCCGCCCGCGACGGGCGAGCAACTCCTCGGCCGGGATCAGCACGCTCACCGCGCACCTCCGCCGAGATGCATCGGAGGGCGGTCACCGACGACGGGATGGCCGCCGCCAGGCGCATCTCGGTGCGGCCGGCCGCCCCGACGCGGGCTCACTGCGGTGTCAGCAGGCCGCGCAGTTCCTCGGTGAGCTCGTCGCGCAGGTGCTCGTGGCCGTGCCATGCGGCCGGGGTGGCCTGGAACAGCGAGATGCGCCAGCGGCCGCGGCCCTCGTCGACGGCGACCAGCGTGTGGACCGTGTGGAGGTCGGGGTCGAGGTCGTTGCCCCCGGGCGGGATCATCCCGGCGTTGGCGATGAGGAGGGCGACGCCGTCGGCGATCGCGCGCACCGAGCGGACGACCGCGACGTAGGACGGCGTCTGGTGACTGCCGAAGATGGCGCGCAGGTCGGCGGCGATGGACAGCCGGCCGCGGTGGTGGGTGCCGTCGAAGCCGATGATGTCCCCGTTGTCGGCGAATGCCGCCGCGACCGCCGCTCCGCTCCGCCGGTTCCAGCCGTCCAGGAACGAGGCGTAGAGCGCCTGGATCTGGGCGTCGTGCGGGTGCGCTGCAGTCACGCTGTCTTCCTCCTGAGTACCGGGGCAGGAGGAACGGTAGTGCCCGCGTGCGGCCGACCGTCCGACCCCCGCCGTCCAGGCATCAGGTGGCGGCACCGGCGCCGCCGGGCTGTCCGAGTGCCCGCGACGCTGCGTGCCGGACCGCCTCCGCGCGGCGACGGGCGCTCCGGAACGGACCCTCAGGCGACCTCGACCGCGCGGCGATCGCCCTCGGCGAACTGAGTGCGGTAGAGGTCGGCGTACCGGCCGCCGAGGGCCAGCAGCTCCTCGTGGGTACCCGACTCGGTGATGCGGCCGTCGTCGACCACCAGGATCCGGTCGGCGCTGCGGATCGTGGAGAGCCGGTGCGCGATGACCAGGCTCGTCCGGCCGGTGAGCGCGGTGTCCAGCGCGTGCTGCACGGCCACCTCCGACTCGCTGTCCAGGTGCGCGGTGGCCTCGTCGAGGATCACGATGCCGGGCCCCTTGAGCAGCACGCGGGCGATCGCCAGCCGCTGCTTCTCGCCGCCGGACATGCGGTAGCCGCGGTCGCCCACCACCGTGTCCAGCCCCTCGGGCAGCGAGCGGACGAGCGTGGCGATCCGCGCGCCCTCCAGCGCCGTCCAGAGCTCCTGCTCGGTGGCCTCCGGACGGGCGTAGACCAAGTTGGCGCGGATGGTGTCGTGGAAGAGGTGGGCGTCCTGACTGACGACGCCGATCGAGTCGCGCAGCGAGTCCAGGGTGGCCCGCCGGACGTCGATGCCGCCGACCCGCACCGCACCGGCGGTGACGTCGTACAGCCGCGGCACGAGGTTGGCGATCGTCGACTTTCCGGCGCCGGAGTGCCCGACGAGCGCCACGAGGTGGCCCGGCTCGACGCGGAACGAGACGTCGTGCAGGACGGCGGTGGGGCCGCCGTGCTCGGGCAGGGAGACCTCCTCCAGCGACGGCAGCGAGACGTCCTGCGCCGAGGGGTAGCTGAAGGAGACGTGGTCGAACTCGATGGACCGGTCGCCCGCCGGGACGGGCACCGCGTCGGGGGCCTCGCGGATCATCGGCTGCAGGTCGAGCACCTCGAAGACCCGGTCGAAGCTGACCATCGCGCTCATGACGTCGACCCGGACGTTGGCCAGCGCGGTCAGGGGGCCGTAGAGGCGGGACAGCAGCAGGGCGAGCGCGACGACGTCGCCAGCGCTCAGCGTGCCGTTGAAGGCGAACCAGCCGCCCAGCCCGTAGACCAGCGCCGTCGCCAGCGCGGCCACCAGGGTGAGGGCCGTGAAGAAGGTGCGCCCGTACATCGCCGACAGCACGCCGATGTCGCGCACGCGGGCGGCCCGCCCGCGGAACGACTCGGCCTCCGCCGAGGGCCGTCCGAACAGTTTGACCAGCAGCGCGCCGGCGACGTTGAACCGCTCGGTCATCGTCGCGTTCATGGAGGCGTTGAGCCCGTAGGACTCCCGGGTGATCTCCTGCAACCGCTTGCCGATCCGGCGGGCCGGCAGGACGAACAGCGGCACGAGGACCAGGGACAGCAGGGTGATCTGCCACGACAGGGTCAGCATCACGCCCGCCGTCAGCACCAGGCCGATCACATTGGAGACGACGCCGGACAGCGTGGACGTGAACGCCTGCTGCGCGCCGATCACGTCGTTGTTCAGCCTGCTGACCAGGGCGCCGGTCTGGGTGCGGGTGAAGAACGCGACCGGCATGCGCTGGACGTGCTCGAACACCCGGCTGCGCAGGTCGTAGATGACGCCCTCACCGATGCGCGAGGAGAACCAGCGGGTGCACAGCGAGATGGCGGCGTCGAGCACCGCGAGACCGGCGATGATCAGGGCGATCCGCACGATCCCGCCGGCGGTGCCGTCCAGCCCCGCGATCCGGTTGATGATGTCGCCGGCCAGCAGTGGCGTGATCACGCCGATGACCGACGAGCCGACCACGAGCAGCAGGAAGAACGTCAGCTCGCGCCGGTAGGGCCGGGCCACGCCGAGGATCCGGCGCACCGTGCCCTTCGGCAGCTCGCGGGCGGTGACCGACGGATCCCGCCGGAACGACCGCATCGCCGCCATGGAGGTCATGGGATGGCCCACGTCCACACCGCCTCCTCTCGTCGACCGGCCAACACCGAGGCGGGCCGGCCTGTTCCGGAAGGCAGTCTGGCAGCGACCCCTGTCAGAATCGGGAGGCGAGCTCCTGCAGCCGCAGGACCTGGGCGGCCCGTTCGGCGGCGTCCTGGTCCTCCGGTGAGTTGCGGACGGCGGAGCGCACCAGCGCCGCCGTCGCTCGGCTGGCGGCCACCGGCGGTGCCGTCAGGGCCGCGGCGAGCTCACTGACGGCGGCGTCCAGCTCGGCGGCCGGGACGACGGCGTTCGCCAGGCCGATCGCCCGCGCCTCCGCGGCCGTCACCGGCCGCCCGGTCAGGCAGATCTCCAGCGCGCGGGAGTAGCCGACCAGCTCCACCAGCGTGCTGGTGCCGGTGAGGTCGGGCACCAGCCCGAGGGTGGCCTCGGGCAGCCGCAGCTGCGCGTCCTCGGTGAACACCCGGAAGTCGCAGGCGAGCGCGAGCTGTGCACCGGCACCGATGGCGTGGCCCTGCACGGCGGCCACGGACACGATCCCGGGCGAGCGCAGCCAGCGGAAGCCGGCCTGGTACCCGCGGATGCGCTCCTGCGCCTTCGCCGCGTCCATCCGGCCGACGTCGCCCAGGCCCCCGGTCGTGCCGGGGTCGGGGTTGAACAGGCTGCGGTCCAGGCCGGCCGAGAAGGCCCTCCCCTCACCGCGGACGACGACGACCCGCACGTCGTCGTCCAGCGCGCGGCCGATGCCGGCCAGCGTCGTCCAGGTGACCGGGGTCTGCGCGTTCAGCTGGTCCGCTCGGTCGAGGGTGACCGTGAGGACGGCGCCGTCGCGGCTCGTCCGAACCCAGCCCGTGTCGGCGGAGGCCTGCTCGCCGACCGTCGTCAAGACTTCTTGCTGTTGCGGTTGGCCCCACCGCGGCTGCGCAACGTGGCCCCCGACTCCGACAGCAGCCGGTGCACGAACCCGTAGGAGCGGTTCGTCGAGGTGGCCAGCGAGCGGATGCTCTCGCCTCCGTCGTAGCGCGAGCGCAGGTCGTCGGCGAGCGAGGACCTGTCCCCTCCGGTGATGCGCTTGCCCTTGCCCAGATCCGCAGTCTTCGAGTCGGCCATGACTCCCCTCCGTGTCAGCCGCCGGCCCACGTCAGCACCGGGCGGAGCCGGCCGCGTGCCGCCCCGGTGATGGCAGTCCGTCCCCTCGGGCGCCGCCGTCCCGCTGACCGCGACGTCCCGGAGTCATGATCACCCACGACCGTGATCCCGGCCACGCGAACAGAGACTTCGCGGTCCTCCGGACCGCACCGCGGCCAGGTGCCGTTCCCCCGCCGCGCCGAGCCCCGCAGCCGTTCCTCGTGGAGACCGGTCTGTCAGGCCAGCGAGACCAGGTCGGCGAAGTCCTCGCTCCAGGTGTCCTCGGTGCCGTCGGGCAGGAGGATGACCTTGTCCGGGTTGAGCGCGAGCACCGCGCCCTCGTCGTGGGTGACCAGCACGATGGCACCGGCGTAGGTGCGCAGGGCTTCCAGCACCTGCTCGCGGCTGGCCGGATCGAGGTTGTTGGTCGGCTCGTCGAGCAGCAGCACGTTCGCCCCCGAGACGACCAGGGTCGCCATCGCCAGCCGGGTCCGCTCGCCACCGGACAGCGTGCCGGCCCGCTGGTCGACCGTCTCGCCGGAGAAGAGGAAGGCACCGAGAATGCGCCGCAGCTCGGTGTCGGTGCTGTCCGGCGCCGCGGCCCGCATCACCTCGAGCAGGGTGCGGTCCATGTCGATCGTCTCGTGCTCCTGGGCGTAGTAGCCCACCCGCAGCCCGTGGCCGGCCTTGATCTCACCGGTGTCGGGCAGCTCGGTGCCCGCGAGCAGGCGGAGCAGCGTCGTCTTCCCGGCGCCGTTGAGCCCGAGGACGACGACCCGGGTGCCGCGGTCGACCGCGAGGTCGACGTCGGTGAAGATCTCCAGCGACCCGTAGCTCTTCGACAGGCCCTCGGCCATGAGCGGGGTCTTGCCACAGGGCACCGGCGTCGGGAACCGCAGCTTGGCGACCTTGTCCTGCACCCGGACGTCGGCCAGCCCGGCGGCCAGCCGCTCGGCGCGCTTGTCCATGCTCTTGGCGGCCTTCGCCTTGGTCGCCTTGGCGCGCATCTTGTCGGCCTGGGCGTTCAGGGTGTCGATCTTGCGCTCGGTGTTGGCGCGCTCCTGCTTGCGCCGCCGCTCGTCGGTCTCCCGCTGCTGCAGGTACCGCTTCCAGCCCAGGTTGTAGACGTCGACCTCGGCCCGGTTCGCGTCGAGGTGCCACACCTTGTTGACGACCGCCTCCAGCAGCTCGACGTCGTGGCTGATGACGATCAGCCCGCCGCGGTGGCTGGTCAGGAAGCCGCGCAGCCAGGTGATCGAGTCGGCGTCGAGGTGGTTGGTGGGCTCGTCGAGCAGCAGGGTCTCGGCGTCGGAGAACAGGATGCGGGCCAGCTCGACCCGGCGGCGCTGCCCGCCGGAGAGCGTGCGCAGCGGCTGGGCCAGGACCCGGTCGGGCAGGCCGAGATTGGTGCAGATGCGGGCCGCGTCGCTCTCGGCGGCGTACCCGCCCATCGCCGCGAACTGGTCCTCCAGCCGGCCGTACCGGCGCACCGCCCTGTCGCGCTCGTCGTCGTCGGCCGGCTCGGCCATCGCGACCTGCGCCTTGGTCAGCTGGTTGCGCAGGACGTCGAGGCCGCGGCCGGACAGCACGCGGTCGCTGGCGGTGATGTCGAGGTCGCCGCTGCGGGGGTCCTGCGGCAGGTACCCGATCTCTCCGCTCACCTCGACCTTGCCGGCGTGCGGCACCCGCTCACCGGCCAGCGTGGTCAGGGTGGTGGTCTTGCCGGCGCCGTTGCGGCCCACGAGGCCGATCCGGTCGCCGGGCTGGACGCGCAGGTTGGCGTCGCTGATGAGGATGCGGGCGCCGGCGCGAAGCTCGAGGCCGGTCGTCGTGATCACTGAGCCCAGGATAGGCGCTCGCGGGTGGATACCCCGGACGCCGGACGCGTGACGTGGGCGGCATCACCCGCTCAGGCGTGTTGATCGCCGGAACCGCCCCGTACCGCAGGTCGAGACGCCAGGATGCGCGCATGAACCCATCCGGGGGTGCCTGGGGCCTTCCGTGTCCCGTCTGCGGCCGGCCGGTCGGCGACATCGGCGCAGGTCCGTGCCCGTCCTGCGGGCTGCCGGCGGCCGCCCGGGCGGCGGAGGTGGTGGCCCGGATCGGGGTGACGCTGGCCGACCTGAGCCGTGACCGCGACGCCCTGCTGGCCACGCTGCGGGCGGCCGCTCCGGGCGCGGCAGCCTCGAGCGCTCCCCCGCCGTGGACGCCACCGCGGGCGGTACCGCCGCAGGTTGCTGCTCCCCCACCGTTCGCGCCCGCTGCGCCGTCGCGTCCCCGCCGGCGCCTCAGCCCGCAGGAGGTGCTGCTCGGCCTGGGCGCCCTGCTGGTCGTGGCGGCGGCGATCACCTTCGTCGCCGTCGCCTGGACCCGGTTCGGGCTGGTCTTCCAGGCCGGCGTCATGCTGACGGTCACCACCCTGCTGTGCGCCGCCTTCGCCTGGACCGCCCGGAAGGGGCTGCGCGCCACCGAGGAGGCGCTGGCCGCAGCGGGGGCCGCCCTGCTGGCGGTCGACCTCGGTGCCGCCCGTGCCCTCGGGCTGTTCCGCCTGGAGGACGTGTCGCTGCGCCTCTGGTGGGCGGTCTCCTGCGCGACGGTCGTCGTCCTCGGCGTCGCGCTCGGGCGGCTGACCCGCAGCACGGCGACCTGGCCGCTGGTGGCCCTGCTGGCGCTGCAGCCGCTGCCCTTCCTGCTGCTGACCGGCGAGCTGCTGACCGGACCGGCCGGGGTCGCCGTCGCCCTCGGCCTGGCGGGCGCCGACCTGGCGGTGGCGGCGCGGATCCGCCGTCCGCTCGTGCCGGTGCCGCAGGTGCTCGGCGGGTTCGCCACATCGGTGGGAGTGCTCGGCGGCCTGGCGACGGCGGCCGGTTCCGACGCCGGCGACTCCCGGACGGCGACCGGCGTCCTCGCGGTCGCCGGCGCGGCGGCGATCCTGGTCGCGAGGCGGGCCGCCGCACCTCCCCGCTTCCCCGAGGTCCTGCCCGGTGCCGTGGGCGGGGTGGTCGGGCTGGCGCTGGCCCTCTCGCTGCGCACGGTCGGCGAGCCGGCCTGGTGGATCGCGTCCGCCCTCGGGTTGGCGCTGCTCACCGCGGCCGTGCCGATGGCCCCCCGCGTCGCACCGACCGCGTTCCTGGTCGCCGGCGGAACCGCGCTCGCGGGCGCGCACGCGGTGCTGCTGGCCGAGGACCGCCGCTACGGCGAGCTCGCCGTCGTCCTCCTCGCGGCGACCGTGCCGGCCGCGCTGGCCGCCGTCCGCCTCCCGCTGCTGCGCATTCCCGCGACCGGAGCGGCGCTGCTGGCGCCGTGGGCCGCGATCGGACTGGCCCACGTCGACGGCGTCCTGTCCGCGCCGGTCGCCGGGCTCCTGCTCGCCCTGCTGGCGGCCGCGGCGTTCGCCCTGGCGGGATGGCGCGTGCGGCGTCCCGAGAAGTTCGTCTGTGCCGCCGCCGGCTCGATCGCCGGGGTCACCGCCGGGCTGACCACAGGAACGGTCGAGGTCTGGGGCCAGGTGGCCGTGCAGCTGGCGATCGCCGGCGTCGCGGCCGCCTGCTACGCGATCGTCGCCGGGCGCCGCTGGGTCGCCGGCCTCGCCGTGGCCGACCTCGTCATCGCGTCATGGATCGCGGTCGCGGGCGCCGGCGTCGAGACCCCGGAGGCCTACACCCTGCCCGCGGCCGTGGGCCTGCTGGCGCTGGCCGTGCCCGCGTGGCGGGCCGGTGTCACCTCCTGGGCCGCGGAGGGGCCCGCGGTGGATGTCGCCGTCGTGCCGTCGGCGCTGGTCGTCGTCGCGGACCCGACCGCGCTGCGCCTGGCCCTGGTCGTCGCCGCGACCACGGCACTGACCGTCGCCGGGACGCTGCTCCACCGGAAGGCGCCGTTCCTCCTGGGCGCCGGGGCGCTGCTGTTCGTCACCGTCGGCCGGCTCGCGCCGTACGCGCCGCTCCTCCCCCGCTGGCTGACCCTCGGCACCGCCGGGCTGCTGCTCCTGGTGGTCGGCGCCACCTACGAGCGACGTCGCCAGCAGGCCCGGGAGGCCGTCGCCTGGGTCGCGCACATGCGCTGACCCGGGTGCTGGAGCGGCGTCCCGTCGCCGGGTTCGGCCGCCGGGTCGCCGACCTGCGGTAGGTCCCCCGACGCGCTTCCGGGGTGTTCCTCGCGCTGTCGGGGTCCTGCAAGACCCGGAAAGCGGGAAGAACAGCCCGGAAGCGAGGGGGTGAGGGGTCAGACGCGGAAGCCGAGTGCGCGCAGCTGCTCGCGACCGTCGTCGGTGATCTTGTCGGGGCCCCACGGCGGCATCCAGACCCAGTTGATCCGGATGTCGTCGACCAGCCCGGGGCCGGGGCCGCCGGTCAGCGCCTGACGGGCCTGGTCCTCGATGACATCGGTCAGCGGGCAGGCCGCCGAGGTCAGCGTCATGTCGAGGATGGCCACGTTCGACTCGTCCACGTCGATGCCGTACACGAGTCCCAGGTCGACGACGTTGACGCCCAGCTCGGGGTCGACGACGTCGCGCATGGCCTCCTCGAGGTCCTCGAGCAGCGCCGACTTGAAGGCGGGCAGCTCGCCGGGGGTCTCGTCGGTGGTCGGGTTCTCGGTGGTCTCGCTCATGACTGGCCTCCAGCCGTCGACAGGGCTCGGGCGCTGGCGTCCTTGAGGGCCATCCAGCTCATCAGCGCGCACTTGATCCGCGCCGGGTACTTCGAGACGCCGGCGAACGCGACGGCGTCCTCCAGCTCGTCCTCGAGCTTCTCGGCCACCGCCGGGTCGCCCTTGGCCTGCATGAGCGTCATGAAGTGCTCACCGGTCTCCAGCGCCTGCGGCACGCTCTTGCCGATCACCAGGTCGTACATCGCCGACACCGAGGCCTGGCTGATCGAGCAGCCCATACCCTCGTAGGACACGTCCGACAGAATCGGATCGCCCGCCGCGTCCGTTCCTAGGTGCACCCGCAGGGTCACCTCGTCCCCGCAGGTCGGGTTGACGTGGTGCACCTCGGCCTCGAAGGGCTCGCGCAGGCCGCGGCCGTGCGGGTTCTTGTAGTGGTCCAGGATGATCTCCTGGTACATCGACTCGAGCTGCATCACACAGTTCCGAAGAACTTCTGGGCCGCGCGAATTCCGTCGGCCAGGGCGTCGATGTCGTCGTAGCCGGTGTGCACGTAGAACGTCGCGCGGGTCGTCGCCGGGACGCCGTAGCGGCGGACGACGGGCCACGCGCAGTGGTGCCCCACCCGGACGGCGATGCCGTGGTCGTCGAGGACCTGGCCCACGTCGTGGGGGTGGATGCCCTCGACGGTGAACGAGATCGCGCCCCCTCGGGCCACGGTGTCGGGCGGGCCGACGACGGTGACGCCGGGGATCTCGGCCAGCTTCTCCAGCGCGTAGCCGGTGAGGGCCTTCTCGTGCGCCTCCACCTTGTCCATGCCCAGGGCCTGCAGGTACTCCACGGCCGCGGCCAGGCCGATCACCTGCGCGGTCATCGGGACGCCCGCCTCGAACCGCTGCGGCGGGGCGGCGAACGTGCTGCCCTCCATGCGCACGACCTCGATCATCGAGCCGCCGGTGAGGAACGGCGGCAGCGCGTCGAGCACCTCGTAGCGCCCCCAGAGCACGCCGACGCCGGTCGGACCCAGCATCTTGTGCCCGGAGAACACCAGGAAGTCGGCGCCGAGCTCGGCGACGTCGATCGGCGAGTGCGGCACCGACTGCGCGCCGTCGACCAGCACCAGGGCGCCGACCTCGCGGGCGCGGGCGGTGATCTCGCCCAGCGGGTTGATCGTGCCGAGGATGTTCGACTGCTGGGTGACCGCGACCAGCTTGGTGCGCTCGTTGATCACCGTCGTCAGGTCGGAGAGGTCGAGCCGGCCGCCGTCGGTGAGCCCGAGCCAGCGCAGGGTCGCCCCGGTGCGCTCGCACAGCTGCTGCCAGGGCAGCAGGTTGGCGTGGTGCTCCATCTCGGTGACGACGATCTCGTCGCCCTGCCCGACGGCGTACCGGCGGAACTCCGGCTCCTTCGCCGTCGCGGCGTTGGACAGCGCGTAGGCCACCAGGTTGATGCCCTCGGTGCTGTTGCGGGTGAAGACGATCTCCCGCTCCGGCGCACCGATGAACGCGCCGATGGTCGCGCGGGCGGCCTCGTATGCGCCGGTGGCCTCCTCGGCGAGCTGGTGGGCCCCCCGGTGCGGCGCGGCGTTGACGTTCTCGTAGAACCAGCGCTCGGCGTCGAGCACCTGGCGGGGCTTCTGCGCGGTGGCGCCGGAGTCGAGGTAGACCAGCCGCTTCCCGTCCCGCACGGTTCGGGACAGGATCGGGAAGTCCGCCCGGATCGCCTCGACGCCCAGCGGAAGGGGCTCCTGCGCCCCGGCAGCGGGACGCGCGGCGAGCTGAGTCATTGCATCTCCTCGCTGGCGCTCGTCGAGGCAATGCCCCGGGTCGCTCTGTCCATGGCGGACCTCGCAAGCTCGGTCACGCTGATCCGACCTCCAGTGCGGCCTTCTCGGCGCTGGCCTGCTCGGCCGAGTCCTTGACGTACGCGGCGTAGCCCTCGTCCTCGAGCTTCTCGGCCAGCTCCGGGCCGCCCTCCTCGGCGATCCGGCCGGCGACGAAGACGTGCACGAAGTCGGGCTTGATGTAGCGCAGGATCCGCGTGTAGTGCGTGATCAGCAGGACGCCGATGTCGCTGTCCTCGCGGCTCTTGTTCACGCCCTCGGAGACGACCCGCAGGGCGTCGACGTCGAGGCCGGAGTCGGTCTCGTCGAGGATCGCGATGCGCGGCTTGAGCAGGCGCATCTGCAGGATCTCGTGGCGCTTCTTCTCCCCGCCGGAGAAGCCCTCGTTGACGTTGCGCTCGGCGAACGCCGGGTCCATCTCCAGGCCGGACATCTCGGCCTTGACGTCCTTGACCCAGGTGCGCAGCTTCGGCGCCTCGCCCCGGATGGCGGTGGCCGCGGTGCGCAGGAAGTTCGAGACGGAGACGCCGGGCACCTCGACCGGATACTGCATCGCCAGGAACAGGCCGGCGCGGGCGCGCTCGTCGACGGTCATCGCGAGGACGTCCTCGCCGTCGAGGGTCACCGTGCCGCGGGTGATCGTGTACTTGGGGTGGCCGGCGATCGAGTACGCGAGTGTGGACTTGCCCGACCCGTTGGGGCCCATGATCGCGTGGGTCTCGCCGGAGCGGACGATCAGGTCGACGCCGCGGAGGATCTCCTTCGCGTCGTCACCCTCCCCCACGCTCACGTGCAGGTCGCGGATCTCGAGAACGGACACTTCGCTCCTCAGTTGCTGGCCGCGGCGGGGAGTTCGTCGTCGATGGCGACATCGACGTACACGTCCTCCCCCTCCACGCGGACCGGGTAGACGGACACCGGCTCGGTGGCCGGCAGGTTGGTGGGTTCGCCGGTGCGCAGGTCGAAGCACGACCCGTGCAGCCAGCACTCGATGGT